>CAZVLY010000063.1:0-2104 GCA_964628175.1 uncultured Piscinibacter sp.
ACCGCCTGGATGAACAGCAGGCCCATGCCCGGCCACTGGAACACCGTCTCGGTGATGATCGCAAAGGCGATCAGCGAGCCGAGTTGCAGCCCGGTGATGGTGATCACCGGCACCAGCGTGTTCTTCAGCGCATGCCCGAAGTACACCGTGCGATCAGGCAGTCCGCGCGCGCGTGCGAACTTGATGTAGTCGGTGCGCAGCACCTCGAGCATCTCGGCACGCACCAGCCGCATGATCAGGGTGAGCTGGAACACCGACAGCGTGACCGCCGGCAGAATCAGGTGCTTCCAGCCATCGACGGTCAGGAAGCCGGTGGTCCAGGGGCCCAGGCTCACCACCTCGCCGCGGCCGAAGCTCGGCAAGACCTTCAAGAGCACGGCGAAGACCAGGATCAGCAGGATGCCGATCAGGAAGGTGGGCAGCGACACGCCGATCAGCGAGAAGGTCATCAGCAGCTGCGCGAAGAAGTTGCCCCGCCGCAGCGCCGCATACACACCCATCGGGATGCCCACCAGCAAGGCGATGGCCGCCGCCAGCGACGCGAGTTCGAGCGTGGCCGGCAGACGCTCGGCGATCAGCGACGACACCTTGCGCCCCTGCCGCAGGCTCAGGCCGAACTCGCCCTGCAGCGCATTGCCCACGAAAGCGGCGAACTGCACCGGGAAGGGTTGATCCAGTCCCAGATCGGCACGCAGTTGCGTGCGCTGCTCGGGCGTCGCGTCCTGGCCCAGCAGATTGGTGACCGGGTCGCCGACATACTGGAACAGCATGAAGGCGATGAAAGCCACCGTGAGCATGACGACGATCGCCTGCAACAGGCGACGCAGGATGAAGGCAAGCATGCGATGGAGTCGGTGGGCAGCGGTCCGGCGCAACGCCGGCAGGGCAGTTCAGCAAATTGCATGCCCCGCGCCAAGCGGGAATGCCCGGATCATCGCCGATTCACAACGGCGCGCCGTCGCGGCCGAGCACGCGGACCTCGCCATACTGACCCGAGGACCGGCCCATCGTGTTGTCGGCATCGGTCATCAGTGCCACGCCGATCAGCTGCCCGGGCTCCTCGCCGAACGCCCTGCGGAAGTCGGCCTGCAGATCCCGCTCGTAGTGCAGCCAACGGCCGCACTGCCCGGGCCCGGACTCGAGCACGATCTTGCGGACCCGATCGGTGCGCGGGCCGCGAATCACCGATTCCGCCGCCGCGCGGTTGTCCCACACGTACATCAGCGTTGCATAGGGCGGGGGCTCGCCGGTGAGCACCTGCGCCAGTTCGAACAGCATCCGGTTGCGTGCCGAGAGCTGTCCATGATCGCCGTCGAAGGCGAACACCAGCCGCACCGGCGAGTCCGACACGTCGGCATCGCTCAGGTCGGCCTGCTCGATCAGGCTGGCGACCCGCCAGGAGAACTGCACGCGGCCGAGTTGGGCCGGGTCGATCCGCAGCTTTCGGCGCAGCATGCTGGCAGATGCCTCCGCTCGCGCGTGCATGACGACGCGCCCGCCGTCGCGGCGTGTCTCGTAGACCGTGCTGCGCTTGCCCGGCAGCGCGAACTCTTGCCATTCCTGCCAGGGACCGCGATCGAACGGCACCGAACCCGGCATCGGCGCACAGGCACACAGCAGCAACAGCAAGAGGGCGGAAAGGCTGCGGTTCATGGTCAGACGGACAAAAGGGGCGGCTCCACGAAAAAGGCCGCCCGAAGGCGGCCTTTCAAGAACATTCGACTCAAGCTCGCGCGGGGCGAGCCCTCATCAGAACGTGTGACGCAGACCGAAGGCGTAAGCCGTGCTGCGCTCGCCCTTGGTGCCATTGGCGGCACGGCCGGTGGCGCTGCCGAAGTCGGCGTACAGGTTCGTGCGCTTGCTCAGGTTGTAGTTGTAGCCCAGGCCGATCTTCTTGTGACCCGTCTCGGCGCCATTCTCGAACGAGATCTTCGAGAAGCCGACCTTCAGCAGGCCGTTGCCCAGCGGAGCGCTGGCCGACAGCAGGTACACCTTGTTGTCGTCGTTGCCGCCCGCGCCCGACTTCGACTTGGCGTAGTAGAACATCGGCTTGATGAAGCCGAGGTTGTAGTGCAGCGCGAGGTTGGTCACGCCACGGCCGTCG
>CAZVLY010000063.1:2204-16415 GCA_964628175.1 uncultured Piscinibacter sp.
GCCGGCGCGCCGGGGTTGACGGCGTAGGTCGTGCCAGCCTTTTGATTGGCCTTGGCAATGCTCATGTCGAGCACGCCATAGATGGTGACCGACGATTGAGCCGAAGCGGTGCCGGCGAACGCGCCCAGAACTGCGAGAGCGAGCAGAGATTTTTTCATTGCGACTATCTCCTAGGTTGAACAAGAGGTCCCGATCGACTGGCGCCCTCGCGGGCAGATCAGGCCGAACCCCCTCAGCGGAAGTTGGGCGTATTGCACCAGACCCCTCCTGGGCTTGCAAAGGATTGGCGGGTATTTCGGCCGCGATGTTGCCTGTGCACAACGAGGCGTAACGAGGTCATCACGACGTCATTGCCCTGGGAAAACCCGGGGTATCGCCTCGTCCGGCCATGACTGCGATCGGCTTGAGCGTCGCCGCCGCGCGTATGCTCGAAGCTTTCCGCGCCCCAAGCCAGCAAACGCCGATGGACTCGCTTCTGATCGCCGCCGACACCGCGCTTCGCACCCTGTCCGGCGGCAGCCACGCCGCTCGCGCCTGCCCGCGCTCACCCACGGAGCCGCCCGCGCTGTCGGACGAGGAGCGGGCGCTGGCTGGTGCATTGATGCGCGTGAACCACGTCGGCGAGATCTGCGCCCAGGCGCTTTACAGCGCGCAGTCGTTGGCCACGCGTGACGAGGCGCTGCGACGTCAGTTCGATCGCGCCGCCCGCGAAGAAACCGACCACCTGGCCTGGACCCAGCAACGGTTGGACGAACTCGGTTCACGACCGAGCCTGCTGAACCCTCTGTGGTACGGCGGAGCCTTCGCCATCGGCCTGCTCGCCGGACGAGCAGGCGACGCGATGAGCCTGGGATTCCTGGTCGAGACGGAACGTCAGGTCGAGCGGCACCTGGAAGGCCATCTGCAGCGATTGCCGGCTCGCGACACCGCCTCGCGTGTCATCGTCGACCAGATGCGCGACGACGAGGCGCGCCACGCGGACGACGCCGCTGCAGCTGGTGCGGTCCCGCTGCCGGCGCCCGTGCGCTGGGCGATGCAGGCGGCGGCCCGGCTGATGACCGCCACCGCACACCGCATCTGAGCGCGATCAGGCCGCGACGATCTCGAAGCTGGTCGTGAAGGCTGCGGTCTTGGCGAGCATGGCGCTGGCCGAGCAGTACTTCTCGTGCGACATGCGGATGGCGCGATCGACGGCCGCCTCCGGCAAGTCTCGTCCGCTGACCGTGAAGTGCATGTTGATGGCGGTGAAGACCTTGGGGTCGGTGTCGGCGCGCTGCGCCTGCACCTTCACCTTGCAGCCGCGCACGTCGTGCCGCCCGCGCTTGAGGATCAGCACCACATCGTAGGCGGTGCAGGCGCCAGTGCCGGCGAGCACCGTCTCCATCGGCCGTGGCGCCAGGTTGCGCCCGCCGCCATCGGGCGCGCCGTCCATCGTGAGCAGGTGGCCGCTGCCGGTTTCGGCGCTGAAGGCCATGCCACTGTCGGCCAGCCAGTTGATCGTGCATTCCATGGTCGAACCTCGGTCCAGCGCGCACCCCCTCGGTGCGAGCGGCGGATTGTGCACCGCGTCACCAGATTCGTTGAGCGGCCTCTCTAGCGAAGATGCGATTCGGATATTGCGATGCAGCATGAAAGGCCCTACACTCTTTCGCATACGGTCGTCGTTTGTGTTCGTTTCGGCGCGTTTTCGACGACTGTTCCGTTTGTCTCCTCCACCTCCTCCATTGGTGGATTCAGCCCAAGGCAGCAATGCCTTGGGCTTTTTTCTGGGTGGGGCAAGCCATACCGCAACGGTATGATGCGGCGCCGCAAAGGCCCACCTGGAGAGCGACATGGCCGGCAAGCGCCGCAGCCCCGAGAACAAGAAGAAGTCCGCGCCGGCGGCCCTGACCCTGGCCGACTACCTGCAGAAGATCCTCACCGCGCGCGTCTACGACGTCGCCCACGAGACGCCGCTCGAACTGGCCCGCAGCCTGACGCGCCGCCTCGGCAACCAGGTCTTTCTCAAACGAGAAGACAGCCAGCCGGTGTTCAGTTTCAAGCTGCGCGGTGCCTACAACAAGATGGTCCACCTGAGCGCCGAGCAGTTGAAGCGCGGCGTGATCTGCGCGTCGGCCGGCAACCATGCCCAGGGCGTCGCGCTCGGGGCACGGCAACTCGGCTGCCGCGCGCTCGTCGTCATGCCGGTGACGACGCCCAAGCTGAAGATCGATGCGGTGCGCGCGCTCGGCGGTGACGTGGTGCTGCACGGCGAGAGTTACTCCGATGCCTACCTGCACGCGGCCGAGCTGGAACGCGAGCAGGGCCTGACCTTCGTGCACCCGTTCGACGACCCCGACGTGATCGCGGGCCAGGGCACGATCGGCATGGAGATCCTGCGCCAGCACCAGGGCCCGATCGACGCCGTCTTCGTTGCCATCGGGGGCGGGGGGCTCGTTTCGGGAGTGGCTGCTTACATCAAGTCAGTGCGGCCGGAGATCAAGGTCATCGGCGTGCAGATGAACGACTCCGACGCGATGCTGCGTTCGGTGAAGGCGGGCAAACGCGTCACCCTGTCCGACGTCGGACTCTTCTCGGACGGCACCGCGGTCAAGCTGGTCGGCGAGGAGACTTTCCGGCTGGCGCGCGAGCTGGTCGACGAATTCGTCGTCGTCGACACCGATGCGGTCTGCGCAGCCATCAAGGACGTCTTCCAGGACACGCGCAGCATCCTCGAACCGGCCGGCGCGATGGGCGTGGCCGCCGTCAAGCAATACGTCGAGCAGCACAAGCTCAAGGGCCGGACCTTCGTGTCCATCACCTGCGGCGCGAACATGAACTTCGACCGCCTGCGCTTCGTGGCCGAGCGGGCCGAGGTCGGCGAGCAGCGCGAGGCGCTGTTCGCCGTGACGATCCCCGAGGCGCGCGGCAGTTTCAAGCGCTTCTGCGAACTGATCGGGCCGCGTGCGGTCACCGAGTTCAACTACCGCATCTCCGACTCGAAGCTGGCCCATGTGTTCGTGGGCGTGGCGATCGCCAACCGCGACGAGGCCGACAAGCTCGGCCGCAACTTCGCGCGGCACGGCTTCGAGGCCCTGGACCTGACGGACGACGAACTCGCCAAGCAGCACGTCCGCCACATGGTGGGCGGCCGCAGCGAGCTCGCGCTGGACGAGCGCCTGTACCGCTTCATCTTCCCGGAGCGACCGGGCGCCCTGATGCGCTTCCTGTCGAGCATGCACCCGGGCTGGAACATCAGCCTGTTCCACTACCGCAACCAGGGCGCGGACTATGGCCGCATCCTGGTCGGCATCCAGGTGCCCAAGGCAGACAAGAAGGCCTTCCGCGATTTCCTCGAGACGCTCGCCTACCCCTGCGAAGACGAGACGGACAACCCGGTCTACCGGATGTTCCTTCGCTGAGGCAGGGCACCGGCTCGCGCCCGATTGCGAACCTGAGAACCGGGCCGCACAATGCGGCCGCAGCGGCGTGATTTGTGCTTGAGCCGCCCATTGCGGCTCATTCCCGCCCGTTTCGCATCATCCATGTCGGTCAATCGATCCCTCATCACCCCCACGGCCAATCCGCTGCTCGAACAGGCCCTGCGCGAAAAACTGCAGCGGCGCAGCGAGACGACCGGCAGCCTGGGCGAACTCGAGCCCTTGGCCATTCGCCTCGGCCTGATCCAGAACACGCTGAAGCCGCGGTTCCGCTCGCCGCAGATCGTGCTGTTCGCCTCCGACCACGGTCTGGCGGTCGATGGCATCGGCATCCCGGGACGCGCGTCGACCGCCAAGCTGGTGGCGCGCCTGCTCGGCTCGCAGTTGCCGGTGGCGGTGTTCGCCCGCATCCAGGGGCTCGAGCTGTCGGTGGTCGACTGCGGCGTGGCCGAACCGGTGGCGCCGCACGCGCGCCTGCTGGCACGCAAGATCGCCCACGGCACGCGCAGCGCGCGCGCCACGATGGCGATGTCACTCGATCAGGCCCATGCCGCCATCCGCGCCGGCATGGAGATCGCCGATTCGCTGCCAGGCAACGTGATCGCCTGTGCCGGCATCGGCGTCGGCGCGCACGAGAGCGCCGCGCTGGTGCTGTCGCGGTTGGCCGACGCCAACCTGCGCGACCTGCTGATGTCCGGCCCCAACATGCGCGCCGAGGACCTGAACCACCTCGTCACCGTGCTGCAGGGTGCGCAGACGCGCCACAAGGACGCCCAGGACCCGGTCGAGGTGCTGGCTTCGTTCGGCGGCTTCGAGATGGCCATGATGGTCGGCGTAATGCTCGTTGCCGGCAGCAAGCGGCACCTCGTGATCGCCGACGGCATGACGGCCTGCGCTGCGCTGATGGTGGCGTCGCGCATCGCCCCGGCCGTCACCGACTACTGCGTCTACTGCCGCAGCCACAACCACCACGGACTCGACCGCGCGCTGTCGCTGTTCCAGGCCACGGCACTGCTCGAACTGGGCATGGAAAGCACCGACGGCACCGGCGCCACGCTGGCCTGGCCGCTGGTGCGCAGCGCAGCCGCCTTGCTGACGGAGGTGGCGGAAGGTGAGGACCCGGGCCCCTCGCAGCCGATGCCGATGAACATGCCATCCGGCACAGCCGCGGCCTGATCGGCCGGTCGCGATTCAGCGGTTGTTCAGACCGGGGACGCGCGACCCGCCGCCAGGCAGCACGGTGGGCAGCGGCGCTTGCTCGGGCAAGGCCGAGGGCGTGCCCGGAAGCGCGGGCCGGCCGGCCACCGGCGCGGGCAGAGGCAGCGGCGCGGGCGGTGGCGCGACCATCGGTGCGGGAGCTGGCGACGCGGCCGGCGGCGGTACGGCCGCAGCCCCGAACTTCATGCCGTCCCCCGCCGACGGCAGCGTGCCGGTGGCCGGTGCCGGCAGCACGGGGACCTCGAGCGTCACCGCCGGGCTGCCTTGCGACGGGCCGATCGAGGCCGTGCGCAGGCTGACGGCCTGCAGCACCAGTTCGCCATCGACGCGGGCGCCGACCGGGTAGGCACGCGCCGGCTTGGCATCGACAGCAATCAGCGCGAAGCCTGAACCGCTGGATTGTTTGCCTGCCATCACGCCCAGCAGCTTGAAGCGCGACGCCAGTTCGGGCGCCGGCGCGGCCTTGTCCGCCGAGGCCACGGCAGTGGCGCCGAGCAGGCGCGACAGGTCGCCGCGCATCGCGACGGATTCGCCGACGGCCACGGCGTAGGCCGGCGCCGGCTGAGGACGCACGAGCATGCGCAGCCCCCAGAACACGGCGGTCGCCGCCACCAGGGCCCAGACGACGAAGGCGGTGAGTCTTGCCAACATGCGGGGATTATGATCGACCGGGTCTGCAACACCACGTCCCTGCTCCGGCGGATCGTTTCATGATGTCTTCTTCCGTGCAACACATCCGGCCGCGCCGCGCGCGCGGCTTCACGCTGATCGAACTGATGGTGGTGCTGGTGATCATCGGCGTGCTGGCGGCGTTGATCGTCCCCAACGTGCTCGACCGCGCCGACGATGCACGCGTCACCGCGGCGCGCACCGACGTCAACAACCTCATGCAGGCCCTCAAGCTGTACCGCCTCGACAACCAGCGCTATCCGACCAGCGAGCAGGGCCTGCAGGCGCTGGTCGTCAAGCCGACCACCGGCGCCATCCCGCCGAACTGGAAGCCCTACCTCGAGAAGCTGCCTAACGACCCCTGGGGCCGCCCGTACCAGTACGCCAGCCCGGGCCTGAAGGGCGACATTGACGTGTTCAGCTTCGGCGCCGACGGCGTGCTCGGCGGCGACGGCAAGGACGCCGAGATCGGATCCTGGCAGTGACGACGGAGCCTGCGTGCGAGCGCGACAAGCCGGCTTCACGCTGATCGAACTGCTGGTCGTGGTGGCGCTGATCGCCATCGCCAGCAGCGTGGTGAGCCTGGCCATGCGCGACCCGGCCAGCACACGACTCGAGCACGAGGCCGCGCGCCTGGCCGCGCTGCTCGAATCGGCCCGCGCCGAGGCTCGCGCCTCGGGGCTCGCGGCGCGCTGGGAGCCGCGTGCCGAGCAGTCCGACACGCCCGGCTTTCGCTTCATCGGCCTGCCCGACTCGGCCGAATTGCCCAGCCGCTGGCTCGGCGAAGGCGTCAGCGCCGAGGTGGTCGGCGCACGGGCGGTGGTGCTGGGGCCCGAGCCGCTCATCGGCCGCCAGCGCATCGTGCTGCGGCTGGACGCGCAGCGCCTGACACTGGCCACCGATGGCCTCGGCCCGTTCACGGTGGCCGACAGCGAGGCCGCGCCGTGAGCCGCATCGGCACGCAACGCGGATTCACCCTGATCGAGGTGCTGGTCGCGCTGACCATCGTGGCGGTGACCCTGGGCGCTGGCATCAAGGCCGCCGGCGCGCTGACCGGCAACGCGCAGCGGCTGGCCGACGTGACCGCCGCACAATGGTGTGCCGACAACCAGCTCACCGGCCTGCGCCTGGCCAAGCAGTTCCCGAGCGTCGGCGACGGCGACTTCGGCTGTGAGCAGCTCGGCCGCAACTTCCAGGGCAAGCTGGTCATCCGGCCGACACCGAACCCCAACTTCCGCCGCGTCGATGCGCAGATCGCCAACGACGCCGGCGAGCCGGTGCTGACCCTGTCCACCATCCTCGGCCGCTACTGATGGACAGGTCCCGCGGCTTCACCCTGGTCGAGGTGCTGGTGGCGCTGGTCATCATGGCGCTGATGGCCGGCATGGCCTGGCAGGGCGTGGACGGCATCGTGCGCACCCGCGACGCCAGCCAGAAGCAGCTCGAGCAGACACTGCGCCTGAACACCGTGCTGGCCCAGTGGCAGACCGACCTCGCCGCGGTGCAGGACACCGGCGCCGTGCCGCCGCTGGTGTTCGACGGCGCCACCTTGCGCATGACGCGCAGCGTGCCCGACGGCGTGCAGGTGGTCGTCTGGTCGATGCGGCCGCAGGGCACGGCCAACGCCTGGGAGCGCTGGGCCGGACCGGCGGTCACCGGCAGCGCCGCGCTGCAGGACAGCTGGTTCACCAGCCAGCAGCTGCAGGGCGGCGAGCCGGGGCAGCTGCGCACGCTGGAAGGGCTGTCGCAGTGGCAGGTCTATTTCTTCCAGGGCAACTCCTGGAGCAACGCGCAGTCGACCGGCAACGTGGCGGTGCCGGCGCCCGCCGCGGCAGCCAGCGCGGCCGCACCGCGGCAGGCGCTGCCTTCGGGCGTGCGGGTCGTGCTGAGTTTCGCGGCGGGCAGCGGGCTGAACGGCACGCTGACCCGCGATTCGCTGCTGGGGCCCTGAGCCGTGAAGGTCCATCCTGTCCGTCGGCAACAAGGCGCCGCGCTGCTCACGGCGCTGATCATCGTCACGCTGGTGGCCACGCTGGCCGCGTCGATGGTGTGGCAGCAATGGCGCGCCGTGCAGGTCGAGGCGGCCGAGCGTTCGCGCATGCAGTCGGCCTGGATCCTCAACGGTGCGCTCGACTGGGCGCGCCTGATCCTGCGCGAGGACGCCCGCTCGGGCCGGCCCACCGCCCTCACCGAACCCTGGGCCACGCCGCTGGCCGAGGCGCGCCTGTCGACCTTCCTGGCCGTCGACAAGAGCAACACCGACGACGCGCCCGATGCCTTCCTGTCAGGCAGCATCGCCGACGAGCAGGCGCGCTACAACCTGGCCAACCTGGTCGACAACAACGGCAAGACCGTGGCGGCGGAGCTCGCTGCGCTGGAGCGCCTGTGCCAGACGGTCGGGGTCTCGGCCGACGTCGCCACCCGCATCGCCGCGGGCCTGCGCGACGCCCGCGCTCCGGCCACCCAGGGCGGCAGCGCGCCCTTGCTGCCGCGCAGCGTGGCGCAGCTCACCTGGCTGGGCATCGACGCCGGCACCATCGCCCTGCTCGAGCCCTACGTGACCCTGCTGCCGGTGCGCACGCCGCTGAACGTGAACACGGCCTCGCGCGAGGTGCTGGCCTCGATCGTCAAGGGCATGGACCTGGCCACGGCCGAGCGCCTGGTGCAGATGCGTCAGCGCGAGCCGTTCAAGACGCTCGGCGCGGTCGAGACCCAGGTGCCAGGCCTCGCACCGCTCAACCCGCAGCAGCTCGCGGTGACCTCGAGCTACTTCGAGGTGCGCGGCCGGCTGCGCCTGGAAGACCGCATGCTCGAGCAGCGCTCGCTGGTCGAACGACGCGGCCTGGACATGCTGGTGCTGCAGCGCGAGCAGGTGTCCAGGCGCGAGGGCGTGCGTTCGTGAGTCGCCGGGCCGCCCGGGGGTGCATGCCGGAACGAGCAGCGCGAAGGCACCCCCGCGGTCGCGGGTCCGGCCCGATGGTGCGCCGGGCCCCGGACGCGCTACAACGGCATGACCTAAGTCGTTGATTTGTGAAGGTTTGTAGATTGGTCCTGCCTACAATGCCGCCAGCCCCGTGACCCGCACGCCATGTCCATCCTCGTCATCCAGATCCCCGAACGCCAGCGCCTGAGTGCGCGCGGCGGCCCCGACGCGCAGACGCCGGTCTCGGGTCTGGGCACCGAATACGCCTACGTCACCAGCCCCGACGGCCTGGTGATGAGCGCGCAGGGCGAGTGCAGCGCGGCGCTGCTGCCCAAGGCCAGCACGGTGGTGGCGATGCTCGCCGACACCGACGTGAGCTGGCACCGCATCACCCTGCCCAAGGCGCCGGTGGCGCGCCTGCGCGCCGCGCTGGTGGGTGTGCTCGAGGAATCGCTGCTCGACGACGCCGACGAAGTGCACCTGGCCGTGGCACCCGATGCCACCGCCGGCCAGCCCACCTGGGTCGCCGCCGTCGACCGCCGCTGGCTGCGCGCCGAGCTCGCCGTGCTCGAGAAGGCCGATGTCTTCGTCGACCGCATCGTGCCCTCGTCGTGGCCCGACGATCCGCCCAGCGGCCACTTCGCGGAAACACGCACCACCGCCGCCGGCCCCGACCAGGGCGTGATGCTGCACTGGGCCCATGCCGACGGCGTGGCCAGCATCCGGCTGCAGGGCGGCCTGCCGCGCGCGCTGATACCGCGGCCGGCGCCGCCGGGCACGCGCTGGAGCGCCACGCCGGGCGCGGCCTCCTCGGCCGAGCAGTGGCTGGGCATGCCGGTCAACGTGATGGCGCGACCCGAGCGCGCGTTGCAGGCGGCGCGCAGCCTGTGGAACCTGCGCCAGTTCGACCTCGCGCAGCGCACCCGCGGCGCCCGTGCGCTGCGCGACGGCCTGCGCCGCCTGTCCAGCCCGCAGTGGCGGCCGGTGCGCTTCGGCCTGGCGGCGCTGGTGATCGCCCAGATCGTCGGGCTGAACCTGTGGGCCTGGCACCAGCGCAGCACGATCGAGGCGCGCAAGGCGGCGCTGCAGGGTGTCGTGCGTGCGGCCTTCCCGCGCGTCAGCGACCTCGACATCCAGCGTGACGCCGCTGCCGTGATGCAGCGCGAGGTGCAGACGCTGCGCGCCGTGGCCGGCAAGGCCGGCGAGGCCGACCTCGAACCGATGCTGATGGCCGCTGCGGCGGCCTGGCCGACCGACCGCCCGCCGGTCGAAATGCTGCGCTACGAGACCGGCCGGCTCACGCTCGCCGCTGCCGGCTGGACCGAGCCGCAGATCGCGCAGTTCCGCGGCATGCTGCAGACGGCAGGCTGGCAGGTCGATGCCAACGGCACGCAGCTGGTGTTGTCGCGCGCCCGCCCGGGAACCCGCTCATGAGCACCAAGGCCCTGCCCTTCCCTCCCGCGCTGACGCAGTGGCGCGACCGTGCCCGCGCCTACTGGCGCAGCCGCGCGCCGCGTGAACGCCTGGCGCTGGGCGCCGCCGGCGCTGCGGTCGGCGTGCTGCTGGTCTGGCTGCTGTTCGTGCAGCCGGCATGGCGCACCTTGCGCGACACGCCGGCGCAGATCGACCAGCTCGACGCGCAGCTGCAGCAGATGCAGCGCCTGGCCGCCGAAAGCCAGAGCCTGCGCGGCGTGGCCGCGGTGTCGCAGGCGCAGGCCGCGGCAGCACTGAAGTCCGCCACCGACCGGCTCGGCGACAAGGCACGGCTGTCGCTGCAGGGCGATCGCGCATCGCTGACACTCAATGGCGTCTCACCCGAAGGCTTGCGCGGCTGGTTGCTCGAGGCGCGCAGCGCGGCGCGCGCCCGGCCGGTCGAGGCCCAGCTCACGCGCGGCCCGCAGGGCTATGTCGGCACGCTCGCCGTGAGCCTGGGAACTGGAGGTACGCCATGATCGGCCGGCGCCGCAAGCCGCGGCCCTGGTCGAACACCGCCGCCGCCACCGGCTGGGGCGAATCGACCTTCGCCGAGATCGCCTGGGACAAGTCGCGCGGGGCCGCCACGCGCTGGGCCGTGTTCGGCGCCTTCATCGGCCTGCTGATCGGCGTGGTGGTGTTCGCGCCGGCTGCGTGGCTGGCCAGCGCGATCGCCTCGGCCACCGGCCAGCACCTGCTGCTGGCCGATGCGCGCGGCACGGTGTGGACCGGCAGCGCCGTCGTCGTGCTCACCGGCGGCCCGGGCAGCCGCGATGCCAGCGCCCTGCCCGGCCGGCTCGAGTGGACGGTGGGCCTGAAGGGCCTGGGGCTCGAGCTGCGCGCCCGCCAGGCCTGCTGCCTGAACGGCACCACCTCGCTGACGCTGCGCCCGGGCCTGGGCCGCGTCGCGGTGACGCTGGCCTCGAACCCGGGCTGGATCGGGCAGTGGCCCAGTGCCTGGCTCGGCGGCCTGGGCACGCCCTGGAACACGATGCAGATGGGCGGCTCGGTGCGCCTGGCCTCGCCGGGGCTGACGGTCGAGTCGGTGCAGGGTCGCTGGCGCCTGGCCGGCCGCGCCGACGTGGACCTGCTCGACGTCTCTTCCCGCCTGTCCACGCTCGACACCCTGGGCAGCTATCGCCTGACGGTGGCGGCCGACCCTTCGGGCAACGGCGCGTCGCAGCTCACGCTGTCGACGCAGCAGGGGGCGCTGCAACTCTCGGGCAACGGCAGCATCGGCCCGACCGGTGTGCGCTTTCGCGGCGAGGCCCGCGCGGCCGCCGGCGAAGAAGCGCCATTGACCAACCTGCTGAACATCATCGGGCGGCGCGACGGCGCACGGTCCGTCATTTCGATCGGATGAGCATGAAGCCACTCCTGCCCTCGGGCCCTCTCTCGCGCCGCGTCTGGCCCGCCACGCTGGCCGCCACGCTGCTGTGCGCCGCGCTCGTGCCGCCGCCCGCCGCCTTCGCGCAATCGCCCAAGGCACGCTTCTCCGGCGAACCGGTGACGCTGAACTTCGTCAACGCCGACATCGAGGCGGTATCGCGCGCGATGGGCGCGATCCTCAAGCAGCAGTTCGTCGTCGACCCGCGCGTCAAGGGCACCGTGACGCTGTTCAGCGAACAGCCGATCTCGCCGCGCGAGGCCTACCTGAACTACCTCGCCGCGCTGCGCGGCCTGGGCTTCACGGTGGTCGAGGTGGGCGGCCTGTTCAAGGTGGTGCCCGAGGCCGACGCCAAGCTGCAGACCGGCACGGTGGCGGTGGGCGAGACCGGCCGCCGCGGCGACCAGATCCTCACACAGGTGTTCAAGCTCAACCACGAGAACGCCAACAACCTGGTGCCGGTGCTGCGCCCGCTGATCAGCCCGAACAACACCATCAACGCCAACCCGGGCAACAACTCGCTGGTCATCACCGACTACGCCGACAACCTGCAGCGCATCGGCAAGATCATCGCGGCCATGGACACCCCGGCCGCCGGCGAAGTGGAGGTGATCCCGCTGCGCAACGCCGTTGCAGCGGACCTCGCGCCGATCATTCAACGACTGTCCGATTCGAGCGGCACGGCCGCAGTGCCCGGCGCGCCCGTCGGCGGTGGCGCCACCAGTTCGGTGATCGCCGACTCGCGCAACAACAGCCTGCTGGTGAAGGCCGGCAGCCCGGCGCGCATGGCCAGCATCCGCTCGCTGGTCGAGCGGCTGGACCAGCCGCTGCAGGGCTCGGCCGCGGCGGGCAACGTCTGGGTCGTGCACCTCAAGAATGCCGATGCCACCAAGCTCGCGCAGGTGCTGCGTGCGGCCGTCTCCGGCGCCGGCGGCGGCGGCGGATCGTCGACGTCCGCCACGCCGGCCACCCCGGCCACGCAGCCGGCCGTCACCGCCGGCGGTGCCTCGCCGCAGGCCACCGCACCGGTCAGCGCCAGCGCCGGGCCGTCCACCGGCGGCTTCATCCAGGCCGACCCGTCGACCAACTCGCTGATCATCACCGCCGCCGAGCCGATGTACCGGCAGCTGCGCGCGATGATCGAGCAGCTCGACTCGCGCCGCGCGCAGGTCTACATCGAGAGCATGATCGTCGAGGTGTCGGGCGACAACGCCGCCGACTTCGGCTTCCAGTGGCAGGGGCTGCTGGGCAGCAGCGGCGACAAGTACGGCGTGGCCGCGGGCACCAACTTCAATGCCGGCAACTCGTCGAGCAACAACATCGTCTCGCTGTCCAGCGCGCTGGCCGGCGGCACGCTCACCGCGCCGGGACAGGGCCTGAACATCGCGCTGCTGAAGAACTACGGCGGCACCTACGCGCTGGCCGCGGTGGCCCGCCTGCTGCAGAGCCAGACCAACACCAACATCGTCTCGACGCCGAACCTGATCACGCTGGACAACGAGGAAGCGAAGATCATCGTCGGCAGCAACGTGCCTTTCGTCACCGGCCAGTTCACCAACACCGGCACCGCGACGACCAGCCCGTTCCAGACCATCGAGCGCAAGGACGTCGGCATCACGCTGCGCATCAAGCCGCAGATCGGCGAAGGCGGCACGATCCGCATGACGATCTTCCAGGAATCCTCCAGCGTCAGCGACAAGGTGGCGCCGGGCACCAGCAACGCGGGCCCGTCCACCGACAAGCGCTCGATCGAATCCACCGTGGTCGTCGACGACGGCGCGATCCTGGTGCTCGGCGGCCTCATCGAGGACAAGTTCACCGAGAACAAGACCAAGGTGCCGCTGCTGGGCGACCTGCCGCTGGTCGGCGGCTTGTTCCGCAGCGCCACGCGCACCAAGACGCGCACCAACCTGATGGTCTTCCTGCGCCCGGTGATCATGCGCGACGCCGAGGCCGCCTCGCGCATGTCGCTGGACCGCTACGACCTCATCCGCGCCATGCAGAAGGACGCGCAGCCTGCGCCGAGCCTGGTGATACCGATCAACGAGTCGCCCATCCTGCCGCCGCGGGGCTCGCCGTCCGTGGCGCCGGCCGCGTCGGCGCCCTGAGGAGCCGAGCATGGGCGCGCGCCACCCCCTGCCTTACCAGTTCGCCAAGGCGAACACGCTGCTGCTGGAAGACGACGGCGAGCGCCTCGTGCTGTGGGCGCCGGAGTCGGTGCCGCTGACGGCGCTGTCCGAAGTGCTGCGTGTCTACGACGTCGACGCGCTCGAGCGCGAGGCGGCGCCCTCGCTGGCCAGCCGCATCGCCGCCGCCTACGCGGGCAGCGAGTCGAGCGCGGCCACGGTGATCGGCGAAGTCGAGAGCGCGGTCGACCTGTCGCGCATGATGCAGGACCTGCCCGCGGTGGAAGACCTGCTCGAGGCCGCCAACGACGCGCCGATCATCCGCATGCTCAACGCGCTGCTCACGCAGGCCGCGAAGGACGGCGCCTCCGACATCCACATCGAGCCCTACGAGCGCAGCTCGGCGGTGCGCTTCCGCGTCGACGGCACGCTGCGCGAGGTGGTGCAGCCCAACCGTGCCCTGCACGCCGCGCTGATCTCGCGCCTGAAGATCATGGCCGAGCTCGACATCGCCGAGAAGCGCCTGCCGCAGGACGGCCGCATCTCGCTGCGCATCGGCGGCCGCGCGGTCGACGTGCGCGTGTCCACGCTGCCCAGTGCGCACGGCGAACGCGCGGTGCTGCGCCTGCTCGACAAGGGCGAGGCCAAGTTCTCGCTCGAGTCGCTGGGCATGGACGGCGAGGTGCTCAGCCGCTTCGACCGGCTCATCCAGCAGCCGCACGGCATCGTGCTCGTCACCGGCCCGACCGGCTCCGGCAAGACGACCACGCTGTACGCCTCGCTGGGCCGCGTCGACACCGCCACCACCAACGTGCTGACGGTGGAGGATCCGGTCGAGTACGAGCTTGCCGGCATCGGCCAGACGCAGGTCAACCCGAAGATCGACCTCACGTTCGCCAAGGCGCTGCGCGCCATCCTGCGCCAGGACCCGGACGTCATCATGATCGGCGAGATCCGCGACTTCGAGACCGCGCAGATCGCCATCCAGGCCTCGCT
>CAZVLY010000064.1:0-2713 GCA_964628175.1 uncultured Piscinibacter sp.
GACCGCACGATGAGCTGGAAGATGTTCGTCAAGGTGAGCCTGGACACGGTGGAGACCACCGCCACCGTGATGTTCATCGTGGCCGCGGCGTCGATCTTCGGCTGGATGCTCACCGCCACCGGCGTCACCGCCGCCATCGCGCAATGGGTGCTGGCCTTCACCAAGGAGGCCTGGGTCTTCCTGCTGCTGGCCAACCTGCTGATGCTGTTCGTCGGCTGCTTCCTCGAGCCCACCGCGGCGATCACGATCCTGGTGCCGCTGCTGCTGCCCATCGCCACCCAGCTCGGCGTGGACCCGGTGCACTTCGGCCTGGTGATGGTGCTCAACCTGATGATCGGCCTGCTGCACCCGCCGATGGGCATGGTGCTGTTCGTGCTGGCGCGCGTGGCCAAGCTCAGCGTGGAGCGCACGACGATGGCCATCCTGCCCTGGCTGGTGCCGCTGCTGGGCAGCCTGATCCTCTTGACCTACGTGCCGGCGATCGTGCTGTGGCTGCCGCGCATGATGGGCATGTAGTCCGTTTCGAACCAGGAGAACCCCATGACCCAACGACTGGCCGGCAAGACGGCCTTCGTCACCGCCGCCGGGCAAGGCATCGGCCGCGCCGTCGCCGAGGCCTTCGTGCGCGAAGGCGCGCAGGTGATCGCCACCGACCTCAACGAGGCGCTGCTCGCCACGCTGCAAGGCACGCCCGGCGTGCGCACGCGCCGGCTCGACGTGCTCGACCCGGCCGCCATCGCCGCCGCGGCGAAGGACGCCGGCGCGATCGACATCCTCTTCAACGGCGCCGGCTTCGTCCATGCCGGCACGGTGCTCGACTGCAGCGAGGAGGAATGGGCCTTCGCCTTCGACCTCAACGTGCGCTCGCAATTCCGCACCATCAAGGCCTTCGTGCCCGGCATGCTCGCCAAGGGCGGCGGCTCGATCATCAACGTGGCCTCGGTGGCCGGCAGCATCAAGGGCGCGCCGAACCGCTTCGTCTACGGCACCACCAAGGCGGCCGTGATCGGCCTGACCAAGGCGGTGGCGGCCGACTTCATCACCAAGGGCGTCCGCTGCAACGCCATCTGCCCGGGCACCGTGGAGTCGCCCTCGCTGCGCGAGCGCATCGCGGCGCAGGCCCAGGCGAGCGGCCAGACGCTGGCGCAGGTCGAGGCCGCGTTCATCTCCCGCCAGCCGATGGGCCGACTCGGCCGCGTGGAAGAAATCGCCGCGCTGGCGGTGTATCTTGCGAGCGACGAATCGTCCTTCACCACCGGCACCGCCCAGGTCATCGACGGCGGCTGGTCCAACTAACCCGAAGAGAAGAACATGAAGCTGATGCGATATGGCGCCAAGGGCGCCGAGAAACCCGCCCTCGTCGACGCGCAGGGCCAGGTCCGCGATCTGTCCGGCGTGCTCGCCGACATCACCGCGCACACCGTCACGCCCAAGGGGCTGGACCGGCTGCGCGCGCTCGACCCGACGACGCTGCCGCTGGTCGAGAAGCCCGGGCGCATCGCGCCGCCGTGGAGCGGCTGCGAGAAGTTCCTGTGCATCGGACTGAACTACGCCGACCATGCGGCCGAGTCGAACCTGCCGATCCCGAAGGAGCCGATCCTCTTCATGAAGCCGATCAGCGCCCGCGTCGGCCCGAACGACCCGGTGGTGCTGCCGCAAGGCTCGGTGAAGAGCGACTGGGAGGTCGAGCTCGGCGTGGTCATCGGCAGCAAGGCCCGCTACGTGTCGGAAGCCGAGGCGCTGAGCCACGTGGCCGGCTACTGCGTGATCAATGACGTGTCGGAGCGCGAGTACCAGATCGAGCGCGGCGGCACCTGGGACAAGGGCAAGGGCTGCGACACCTTCGGCCCGGTGGGCCCGTGGCTGGTCACCAGCGACGAGGTCGGCGACCCGCAGAACCTGTCCATGTTCCTCGAGGTGAACGGCCACCGCTACCAGAACGGCAGCACGAAGACGATGATCTTCGGCGTGGCGCAGCTGGTCAGCTACGTCAGCCGCTTCATGACGCTGTACCCCGGCGACCTGATCTCCACCGGCACGCCGCCGGGCGTGGGCATGGGCGTGAAGCCGAGCCCGGTGTACCTGAAGGCCGGCGACAGCATCCGACTGGGCATCGAGAAGCTGGGCGAACAGAACCAGCAGGTCCACGCCTGGGACCCGGCGATCATCGACGGGTGAGCGCATGAACCCGGTGATCAGGATCCACCCGGCCGACGACGTCGTCATCGCGAAGCAGCAACTGGTCGGCGGCACGCGGCTGGACAGCGAAGGCATCACCGTGGCCGGCCTGATCCCGCCCGGCCACAAGGTGGCCGTGAAGGCGATCCGCGCTGGGCAGCCGGTGCGGCGCTACAACCAGATCATCGGCACCGCCCGCGTCGACATCGCGCCGGGCCAGCACGTGCACACGCACAACCTGGAGTTCGCCAGCTTCGCGCGCGACTATGCCGCCGGCACCGGCGCCCACCCCACCGAGTACGCGGCCGAGCCGGCCACGTTCATGGGCATCGTGCGGCCCGACGGCCGCGTGGCCACGCGCAACTACCTCGGCGTGCTGACCTCGGTGAACTGCTCGGCCACGGCGGCGCGGGCCATCGCCGACCACTTCCGTCGCGATGTCAACCCGCGGGCGCTGGAGCGCTTCCCCAACGTCGACGGCGTGGTCGCGCTGACGCATGGCGCCGGCTGCGCGACGGCCAGTGACGGCGAGCCG
>CAZVLY010000064.1:2723-16225 GCA_964628175.1 uncultured Piscinibacter sp.
TGGGCGGTTATGCGCGCCACGCCAACTTCGCCGGCGTGCTGATGGTCGGCCTGGGCTGCGAGACCAACCAGATCTCCGGCCTGCTCGAGCAGGAGGGCCTGCAGGAGGGCGCCCAGCTGCAGACCTTCAGCATCCAGGACAGCGGCGGCACGAAGAAGACGGTGGCCAAGGGCATCGAGCTGATCGAGTGGATGCTGGAAGAAGCCAATCGCGTGCAGCGCCAGCCGGTGCCGGCCAGCCACATCACCGTGGGCCTGCAGTGCGGCGGCTCCGACGGCTACTCCGGCATCAGCGCCAACCCGGCGCTGGGCGCCGCGGTGGACCGCCTGGTGCGACATGGCGGGACGGCCATCCTGTCCGAATCGCCCGAGGTCTACGGCGGCGAGCACCTGCTGACGCGGCGTGCCGTCTCGCAGGCGGTGGCCGACAAGCTGGTCGCCCGCCTGAAATGGTGGGAAGACTACTGCGCGCGCAACGGCGGCGAGATGGACAACAACCCCTCGGCGGGCAACAAGGCCGGCGGCCTGACCACCATCCTCGAGAAGAGCCTGGGTGCGATCGCCAAGAGCGGCACGACCAACCTGGTCGAGGTCTACGAGTACGCGCAGCCGGTCGCGGCCAAGGGCCTGGTCTTCATGGACACGCCGGGCTACGACCCGGTGTCGGCCACCGGGCAGGTGGCCGGCGGCGCCAACCTGATCTGCTTCACCACCGGCCGCGGCTCGGCCTACGGCTGCGCGCCCTCGCCCTCGCTCAAGCTCAGCACCAACACGGCGCTGTGGCTCAAGCAGGAGGACGACATCGACATCAACTGCGGCGAGGTGGTCGACGGCACGGCCAGCATCGACGAACTGGGCGAGCGCATCTTCCGCCTGATGCTGGAGACGGCCTCGGGCCGCCAGACCAAGAGCGAGGGGCACGGCTACGGCCAGAGCGAGTTCGTGCCCTGGCAGCTCGGCGCGGTGATGTAGCGTGCGCTGCCGGACACACCCTGTTGCTGGACAGGGCCTCCCGGCTGCGCGACGATGGGGCCGCCGTAGACGGAGGGGGTCACCATGCTGCGCGCACTTCGTTCGCTGATCCGCGCCATCGCCGCGCTGGGCCTGGCCGTGTCGCTGTCGGCGCAAGCCGCCGGCGTCTCCAAGGCCGACGCCCAGAAGGTGCGCGCCGTCATCCAGGCCCAGCTCGACGCCTTCGCGGCCGACGACGCGCGGCGCGCCTTCTCCTACGCGGCACCCGGCATCCGCCAGATGTTCGGCACGCCGCAGCGCTTCCTCGAGATGGTGCGCGAGGGCTATCCGGTGGTCTACCGGCCGGCCTCGGTGGGCTTCCTGAAGCCCGAAGCCAACGGCCGCACCGTCATCCAGGCGGTCGAGATGGCCGATGCCGAGGGCACGCTGTGGGTGGCGATCTACCAACTCGAGCGCCACCAGGGCGCCTGGCGCATCACCGCCTGCGAGCTGGTGCCCAGCGACGGCAAGGTGGTCTGAGCCGGGTGCCCCCTGTGGGCCGGCAGGCTTGGCACGAAGTTCGCTGACATCCTGTCATTCGAACCAATCCGGGCCGTTTCACCCGTGAAAGTGCCGTTTAGCGGCTCGCGGAGTGACCGGAAAGCACATGAACGACAAGATTCGTCACCGCGCGACGCCCACGCCCAAGGGCTACCTGCCGAACTGGGCACTCGTGCTCTGCATTGCCAGTGCCTTCGTGCTGGTCGCTCTGGCACGCTCCATCGTCTGACACACCGCCGGCCTCGGGTACGCTCGGCTCCGTACTTCCGGAGCCCGAGATGAAGAGAGTCCTGTTTGCCGTGGCGCTGGCCGCTGCGGCCTGTGCACGCGCGGAGTCGATCGGCGAGGTCGACACGGTGTTCAAGTGGATCGGCCCCGACCACAAGATCGTCGTCGACGCCTACGACGACCCCGACGTGGCCGGCGTCACCTGCTACGTCTCGCGCGCCAAGACCGGCGGCATCAAGGGCGGCCTGGGCCTGGCCGAGGACAAGGCCGAGGCCTCGATCGCGTGCCGCCAGACCGGCCCGATCAGCTTCCCCAAGCCGCTGCGCCAGCAGGACGAGATGTTCAGCGAGCGCATCTCGCTGGTCTTCAAGAAGCTGCGCGTGGTGCGCATGGTCGACAAGTCGCGCAACACGCTGGTCTACCTGACCTACTCTGACCGCGTCATCGAAGGCTCGCCGCAGAACAGCGTGACGGCTGTCCCGGTGGACCGCGGCACACCGATCCCGCTGCGCTGAGGAGACGCCATGCCGAACGACCTCGTGATCTCCCGCCTGCTCAACGCACCGCGCGCCGCGCTGTGGCGAGCCTGGACGGAACCCGCGCTGCTCGAACAATGGTGGTGCCCGAAACCCTGGACCACCGAGGTCAAGGCCTTCGAGCTGCGCCCCGGCGGCGGCTTCCACACCTTCATGCAGGGGCCGGACGGCGGCACCAGCGACAACCCCGGCTGCTTCCTCGAGATCGTGCCCGGCGCCCGCATCGTCTTCAGCTCGATGCTGCTCGCCGGCTGGCGGCCGGCCACGCCCTGGATGGCCTTCACGGCGGTCATCAGCCTGGCCGACGAGGCCGACGGCACGCGCTACGTCGCGACCGTGATGCACCCGGACGAGGCGACGCGGGCACGCCACGAGGAACTCGGCTTCTTCGAGGGCTGGAACCTGTGCATCGACCAGCTCGAGGCCCTGTCGCGGACGCTTCGCTAGAGGAAAACGCGAATGGGAGGCGGCGGGACAGGCCCGCAGAATTGGCCTGACCACTTGACCACTGCCCTCCGATGAAGATCACCGCCGCGCGTGTCATCGTCTGCTGCCCCGGGCGCAACTTCGTCACCCTGAAGATCGAGACCGACCAGGGCCTCACGGGCCTGGGCGACGCCACGCTCAACGGCCGCGAGCTCGCGGTGGTGAGCTACCTGACCGAGCACGTCATCCCCTGCCTGATCGGCCGCGACGCGCACCAGATCGAGGACATCTGGCAGTACCTCTACCGCGGCGCCTACTGGCGGCGCGGGCCGGTGACGATGAGCGCCATCGCCGCCGTCGACACCGCGCTGTGGGACCTGAAGGCGAAGGCCGCCGGCATGCCGCTGTACCAGCTGCTCGGCGGCGCCAGCCGCACCGGCGTGATGGTCTACGGCCACGCCAACGGCCGCGACATCGCGCAGACCGTCGACGAGGTGCTGCGCTACAAGGAAGAGGGCTACAAGGCGATCCGCGCACAGAGCGGCGTGCCGGGGCTGGAGAAGGTCTACGGCGTGGGCCGCGGCACCATGTTCTACGAGCCCGCCGACGCCGACCTGCCGAGCGAACACGACTGGTCGACCGAGAAGTACCTGCGCCACACGCCGCAGCTGTTCGACGCGGTGCGCGCAGCGGTCGGCCCCGACACCCACCTGCTGCACGACGTGCACCACCGCCTCACGCCGATCGAGGCGGCGCGGCTGGGCAAGGACCTGGAGCCCTTCCGCCTGTTCTGGCTGGAAGACGCCACGCCGGCGGAGAACCAGGACGCCTTCCGGCTGATCCGCCAGCACACCACCACGCCGCTGGCGGTGGGCGAGGTGTTCAACACCATCTGGGACTGCAAGGACCTGATCCAGAACCAGCTGATCGACTACATCCGCGCGACCGTCGTGCATGCCGGCGGCATCACCCACCTGCGGCGCATCGCCGACCTGGCGGCCATGTACCAGGTGCGCACCGGCAGCCATGGCGCGACGGACCTGTCGCCGGTGTGCATGGGCGCGGCGCTGCACTTCGACCTGTGGGTGCCGAACTTCGGCATCCAGGAGTACATGCGCCACACCGACGAGACGGACGCGGTGTTCCCGCACTCGTACAGCTTCCAGGACGGCTTCCTGCACCCGGGCGAGACGCCCGGCCACGGCGTCGAGATCGACGAGGCGCTGGCCGCGAAGTACCCCTACCAGCGCGCCTACCTGCCGGTGAACCGGCAGCAGCACGACGGCACGCTATGGCATTGGTGAGCGCACGGGCAGACAAGGCCGGCCTCGCCGCCGGCATCGTGCACCTCGGCCTCGGCGCCTTCGCGCGCGCGCACCTGATCCCCGCCACCGAGGCGGCGATGGCCGGTCGCGGCGAGCGCCACTGGGGCGTGCTCGGCGTGTCGCTGCGCCATGCCGACGTACGCGATGCGCTCGCACCGCATGGTTTCGACTACAGCCTCGCGCTGCGTGATGCCGACGCGCAGGGCACGCCGCGCGAGTGCCGCCAGGTGCTGCATTCGCTGCTCGGCGTGCTCGTGGCACCGGAGGATCCGCAGGCCGTGCTGGAGGCCATCGCCGCACCGGCCACCCGCATCGTCAGCCTGACCGTCACCGAGAAGGGCTACCACCACGACCCCGCCACCGGCGCGCTCAAGCGCGACGACCCCGGCCTCGTGCACGACCTCGCGCATCCCGAGGCGCCGCGCACGACGCTGGGCTTCCTGGTGCACGGCCTGGCGCTGCGGCGCGCGCGCGGTCTCGGCCCCGTCACGCTGCTGTCGTGCGACAACCTGCCCAGCAACGGCGCCACGCTGCGCGCCCTGGTGCTGGCCTTCGCGCGCGAGGTCGATGCGGCGCTGGCCGACTGGATCGCCAGTGCGTGTCGCTTCCCGAACGGCATGGTCGACCGCATCGTGCCGAGGAACGAGGATCTCGCGGTGGTGACGGCCGAGCCCTTCTTCGACTGGGCCATCGAAGACGACTTCGCCGCCGGCCGGCCCGACTGGACGGTGTACGGCGCCCGCTTCGTCGCGCAGGCCGAGCCCTTCGAGAAGCTCAAGCTGCGCATGGTCAACGGCAGCCACTCAGCCATCGCCTACCTCGGCGTGGTGGCCGGCTGGGCCACGGTGGACCGCGCCATCCGCGAGCCAGCGCTGCGGCGGGCCGTCGACGCGATGCTGCGCGAGGAGATCGAGCCGACGCTGCACGGCCTGGCCGGCCTCGACCTCGCCGCCTACCGCGCCCGGCTGCTCGACCGCTTCGCCAACCCGGCGCTGGCCCACCAGACGCGGCAGATCGCCATGGACGGATCGCAGAAGATCCCGCAGCGCTGGCTGGGCACGGTGCGTGACCGGCTGGCCGCTGGCGTGCCCATCGACCGGCTCGCGCTCGCGGTGGCCGCGTGGCTGCATTTCCTTCGCGGCGTCGACGAAGCCGGTCGGCCGTACACCATCGACGATCCGCTGGCCGCCGAGCTGGCGGCGCTGCAGACGCATGCCGCGACGATGCCGGATGAGACGCGGCGTGTTGCCACGCTGTGCGCCTTCGCGCCGGTGTTCGGCACGCTCGGCGAGGACCGTCGGTTCATCGAGGCCGTGGCGCGCCACACGGCAAGCCTGCGCGCACGCGGCGTTCTCGCCACGCTGGAGGCCTTGCCATGAGCGAGCCCCTGCTTCACGCCAGCGCGCAGGCGCTGACCGACTGGGCCCTCGCCTGCCTCCATCACTTCGACCTGCCGGACGACGACGCACGCTGTCTCGCCGAAAGCCTGGTGCAGACCAGCCTGTGGGGCATCGACTCGCACGGCATCGCGCGGCTGACGCACTACCTGAACCGGCTCGCGCACGGCTCGATCCAGGCGAAGCCGAACATCGTCGTCACGCGCAGCGGCCCGGGCACCGCGCAGGTGGCGGGCGACCGGGGCCTGGGCATCGTCGTCGCGCACCGCGCCAACCGCGTGGCCATCGAACTGGCGCGCGAGAACGGCATCGGCGCGGTCGGCGTGAGCGATTCGTCGCACTGCGGCGCCGTCGGCCTGTACAGCCGTGTCGCGGCGCGCGAAGGCCTGATCGGCATGGCCTTCACGCATTCGGACAAGATCGCCGCGCCTTTCGGCGGGCACCGGCCCTTCCTCGGCACGAATCCGATCTCGCTGGCCTTTCCGCGTGAAGGTTCCGAGCCGGTCTGCCTGGACATGGCCACCACCTCGATCCCGTGGAACCGCGTGATGAATGCGCGCCGCGAAGGCGCCGCCATCGCACCCGGCGTGGCGGTCGACAGCGAGGGCCACGACACCACCGACGCGCAGACCGCCAACGCGCTGCGGCCGCTCGGCGGGCCGGACTACGGCCACAAGGGTTATGGCCTGGCGCTGATCGTCGAGCTGCTGTGCGGCCCGCTGAACGGCAACCCCTACGGCCCGCAGATCGGCCCGATGTACGCCGAGCTGGACCGGCCGCGCCGCATCGGCGCCTTCTTCGTCGCCATCGACCCGAAGCGTTTCGCCGGCGGGCCGATGTTCGCCACCACCGTCGAGCAGATGGCACGCGCGCTGGCTGCCGAGCCGGGTGCGCCGCTGATGCCCGGAGATCCGGAGCTGGCGGCGCAAGCGAAGCGCCGCATCGAAGGCATCCCGATCGAGCCGGGCCTCGCCGCCGAGATGCGCTCGTGGAGCACGCGGCTCGGTGTAGCCTCGCCGCTATGACGACAAGCGCCCTGGACGTGATCACGCTCGGCGAGACCATGGTCTCGTTCGCCGCGCACGAGGCCGGCGCGCTGGAAGATGCCGCCACCTTCAGCAAGATCGTCGCCGGCGCCGAGAGCAACGTCGGCGTGGGCCTGGCGCGGCTCGGGCTGAAGGTGGCCTGGGTCAGCCGGCTCGGCGCCGATTCCTTCGGCCGCTACATCCGCCGCGCGCTCGAGGCCGAGGGCATCGACTGCACGGCGGTGGCCACCGACCCCACACGGCCCACCGGCTTCATGCTCAAGTCGCGCGCGCTCGAGGGGCAGGACCCGGTGGTCGAGTACTTCCGCCGCGGCTCGGCCGCCAGCGCGCTGTCGGTCGCCGACTTCGATGCCGCGCGCTTCCTCGCGGCGCGGCACCTGCACGTCACCGGCATCACCCCGGCGCTGTCGGCAGGCTGCGCCGAACTGGTCGAGCACGCCATGCAGGCGATGCGCGCGGCCGGCCGCACCGTGTCCTTCGACCCCAACCTGCGCCCGAAGCTGTGGCCGAGCCGCGAGGCCATGGCCGCGCACCTGAACCGCCTCGCCGGCCTGGCCGACTGGGTGCTGCCGGGCATCGCCGAAGGCCGCAGCCTGACCGGGCGGGACACCCCGGAAGACATCGCCGCCTTCTACCTCGACCACGGCGCGCGCGCGGTGGTGGTGAAGCTCGGCGCAGAAGGTGCCTACTGGCGCAGCGCCGAGGGCTCGGGGCGCGTGGCCGGCGTGCATGTGACGAGCATCGTCGACACCGTCGGTGCCGGCGACGCCTTCGCCGCCGGCGTGATCAGCGGCCGGCTCGAGGGCCTGGGCTGGCCGCAGGCGCTGGCGCGGGCCAACTGGGTCGGCGCCCAGGTCATCCAGGTGGTCGGCGACATGGACGGCCTGCCGCGGCGCGACAGCCTGCCCGCCGCCCTGCGCGGCTGAGCCCTTCGCGCACCCGGTTCGCGGGTGCGACGGCAGTGGTCCGGCCGCGCGCTTTTCGCTAGGCTGCAGCGCATGCCCGCCCTTGCCCCGAATGCGCACGCCGAACGCCATGCGCTGGCGCTGTTCGACGCCGCGCTCGATGTTCCGACCGACGCGCGCGAGGCCTGGCTCGGCGAACGCTGCGCCGGCGACGCGGCCTTGCTGGCGAGGGTGCGCGCGCTGCTGCGCGCCGACGCCGCCGGCAGCGTGCTCGTCCCGGGCGCCGTGGTGGACGGCGCCGCCCCCGGCGGCGGCACGCTGCTGCCGCCGGCCCAGGTCGGCCCCTACCGCCTCGACGAACTGATCGGCAGCGGCGGCATGGGCGCGGTCTACCGCGCCAGCCGCAACGACGGCCTGTTCGAGCAGACGGTGGCCATCAAGTTCGTGCGGCCGATGGGCCCCCGCGTGCCGGTCGAGGCGCTGATCGACGCCGAGCGGCGCCTGCTGGCGCGCATGCAGCACCCGGGCATCGCGCGCATCCTCGATGGCGGACGCACCGCCGACGGCCTGCACTACCTCGTCATGGAGTTCGTCCAGGGTGAGCCGATCGATGCGCATGTGCGGCGCGGCGGCCTCGACGCGCGCCATCGCGTGGCCCTGCTGCTGCAGGTCTGCCACGCCGTCAGCGACGCCCACCGCCATCTCGTGCTGCACTGCGACCTCAAGCCGGCCAACATCCTCGTCGACGAGGCGGGCGCGCCCAAGCTGATCGACTTCGGCATCGCGCGGCTGCGCGACGCCATCGACCCGGCATTGCCGCACGGCTTCACGCGCGGCTACGCCAGCCCGCAGCGGCTGGCCGGCGAGCCGCCGACGGTGGGCGACGACATCTATGCGCTGGGCATGCTGCTGGTCGAACTGCTCACCGGCAGCCTGCCCGCCGACGCGGCACAGGTCGAGCCCGGTGCGGCACTCGACGCGGAGCTCGCCGCGATCGCGCGCCAGGCGCTGGCCGACGCACCGGCGGCCCGCTATGCGAGCGTCGATGCCCTCGCGGCCGACCTGCGGCGCTGGCTCGAGCACCGGCCCGTGGCGGCGATGCCCGGGCACTGGCGCTACCGTGCGGGCAAGCTGCTGCAGCGGCATCCCTGGCGCGTGGCCGCCGTCGCGCTTTCGCTCACTGGCATGGTGGCGGCGCTGGCCATCATCGCCACGCTCTACACCCGCGCAGACGCCGCGAGGCGCGATGCCGAGCTGCGCTTTGGCGAAGTGCGCTCGCTGGCGAACTACATGCTCTTCGAGCTGGACGCGCGGCTGGAGTCGACCCCCGGCACGACGTCCATCCGGCGCGGCCTGGTGGAGCGCAGCCAGCAATACCTCGACACGCTGGCGCGCACGGCCGGCGACCACCCGGATCTGCAGCGCGAGGTCGCGGTCGGGCTCGGTCGCCTGGCCGAGATCCAGGGCGGCTGGGCGATCCCCAACCTCGGCGAGCGGGCCGCCGCCCGGCCCACCTTCGAACGCGCCGAAGCGATGCTCGCCGCGCTGGTGCAACGCCGCCCGCACGAATGGGCCTGGCGGCGCGACCTCGGGCGCGTTCAGCAGCGCCTGGCCGACTTCTACGGCGGCGTCGACAACGATGCACGCCGGCAGCTCGCCAAGGCGCGCGAGGCCGAGGGCCAGCTGCAGCGCGCGCTCGACGCCGCCGTGGCCGCGAACGCGACCACCCGCGACCAGGCCGAGCTGCACACGCTGCTGAGCAGCGCACGGCTGGCGCAGGCCTTCGCGATGGACTGGATCGACGAGTCCCCTGCCGCCATCACGCTGGCCACGGCCGAGGAGGCACGGCTGCTCGCCCTGCCCGAGGCGCTGCGCGGCGAGATGGACTTCGGCTACCGGGCCGGCCGGGCCGCCGGGCAGCTCGGCGACTCGCTGTTCTTCCTGAACCGCTTCGACGAGGCGCTGGCGGCCTATCGGCGAGCGCAGCAGCGTTATGCGCAGTCGCTGGAGCGCGCCCCGAACGATCGCCGCCTGCTCGACGGTTCATCGGTGAGCCGCTGGGCGGCGTCGCTGGCGCTGAGCGAGCTCGGCCGCCATGCCGAAGCGCTGGTCGACAGCGACACCGGCATCGCGCTGGTCGGCCGGCTGATCGCGCTCGATCCGGGCAACGACAACGCGCAGCGCCTCATGCTGATCCTGCGCAGCGACCGTTCCATGCTGCTGGGCCGCCTGTCGCGCCACGACGAGGCGATCGCGCTGGCCGAGGACGTGCTGCGCGAACGACAGGCCCGTGCGATGCGGGCACCCGACATCTCGGAGCCGGCGCGCGACGCCGTGGTCCCCCTGCATGCGCTGGCCGACCTGTACTGGCGCAAGGGCGACGCCGCCGCAGCCTGCGCCGCCTCGCGCCGCGCCATCGCGGCCTGGGCCGAGTACGACAGGCGCTGGGGACTGACCGAACTCGACCGCAAGCAGAACGCCGAGAAGGAGCGCGAGGCAGCACAGCGCTGCAGCCGCTGAGCGGCGGGCTCAGGACTGCAGCGCGTCGTGCAGCCAGGCGCGGGCGGCGCGCCAGCGGCGCTTCACCGTGGCGGTCGAGCTGCCGTCGAGCAGCGCGATCTCCTCCACCGTCATGCCGCCGAAGTAGCGGCGCTCGACCAGCAGCGCCAGCTCCGGCGACACCTCGGCCAGGCGCTCCAGCGCCTCGTGCAGCGCCTCGACGTCGAGATCGCCACGCGGCTCGTCGGCGATCGTCGACACCAGAGTCACCTGCACACCGGCGTCGCGCCGCGCCGCGCGGTCGTGTCGCACGTGATCGAGCAGCACCTGCCGCATCACCTGGCCGGAGTAGGCGAGGAAGTGCGCGCGGTCGCGCGCCGAGACGTGGTCCTGCCCCATCAGCTTGAGCGCGGCGCCGTGCACCAGCTCGGTGGGAGCGAGCTGGTGGCGCATGCGGTCGCCGGCCAGCATCCGCCGCGCCAGGCGGCGCAGCTCCTGGTAGACGGCAGCCAGCAACTCGTCGCGCGCATGGGCGTCGCCCGTGGCGGCGCGCTGCAGCAGTTCGGTGACGGCGGGTGGGGAGCTCATCGGCGGATCGGCGCAGGCCGGACCACTCTAGCCCAGCCTCTCGCCGCTGTTACAAAAAAGTTCATGCCGGACTGATCCGATTCCTGCGCCGGGCGCGCCTTTGCAGGGAAGGAGGCCGTTCATGAACACCCGCCCGCTCGTTTCGACCCTCGCTGCCGCCAGCGTGCTGATCGCGGCCCCTGCCGTCGCGCAGGACTACGGTGCCATGGTGCAGCAGCAGATGAACGCGATGAACGCCAACATCGCGCGTGGCCAGCAGATGGTGGGCGACATCGTGCGCCAGCGCATGGCCGATCCGCAGGTTCAGGCCGGCTACCGGCAGTACCTGGCGCAGATGCGCACCGCCGGCCGCCCGCCGATGGACTACCCGACCTACACCTACAACTGGATCTACACCGCCGGCTTCTCGGCCCAGGGCATCGCGCATGCGCGCGCCACCGAAGCCGGTATCGCCAGTGCCGAGCGCGCCAAGGTGCAGCAGCTGCGCGAGGCCGAGGCACGCCGCGGCGCGGCGCAGCAGCAGCAACGCGACCACCATGCCGCCAACCAGCAGGAGGCCGGGCGCGGCCTGCTGGGCCAGAGCACCTACTTCGCGCCGAACGGCATGGCCCTGGCGCTGCCGCACACCTGGCAGCCGAACAGCCAGCACGTGCATCAGGGCCAGACCTACCGCGTCAACGCGAGCGGCCAGTACCACGTGCTCGGCACCGACGGCTGGTGGTACCCGCTGCAGCCCCGCTGATCCTCAACCCACCACCTCCAGGAGGAACCACGATGACACGCACGCCCCTCTACCGCGCCGCCCCGCTGGCGCTGGCGACCTTGCTCGCTGCCGCCGCACTCGCCCCGCTGTGCGCCCAGGCACAGACCTGGGAATACAAGTCCTACAAGAGGAGCTTGGGCGGCCAGTACAACAAGGAAAACTTCGTCGTGGGCACCATCAAGCTGGAGGAGAAGGACGGCAAGGCGACGTTCTTCACCAACGCCGGCGTCATGGATGCCTGCCGCCGCGCCGAGGTGCCGGCGCAGGTGACGCGCACCGACGCCGAGATCACCATCGAGCCGGAGATCTCGCTGGCCGGCTGCGAGAAGTTCCGCCTCGTCATCCGCACCGACGGCAGCGGCGGCCGCCGCGAGCTGTGGCGAGGCGACCGGTGGGTCGACTCGAAGTGGGACCACGGGCTGACGCCCAAGAACTGAGGCGCGCGCCACCCTGGCGGCGCGCCATCGCTCAGGCGTTGAGCGCCGCCTGCACCTCGTCGAGCATCTTCTTGGCGTCGCCGAACAGCATCCGGTTGTTCTCCTTGTAGAACAGCGGGTTGTCGACGCCGGCGTAGCCGGAGGCCATGCTGCGCTTCATCACGATGGAGGTCTTGGCCTTCCAGACTTCGAGCACCGGCATGCCGGCGATCGGGCTGGTCGGATCTTCCTGCGCGGCCGGGTTCACGATGTCGTTGGCGCCGATGACCATGGACACATCCGTGTCCGGGAAGTCCTCGTTGATCTCGTCCATCTCGAGCACGATGTCGTAGGGCACCTTGGCCTCGGCGAGCAGCACGTTCATGTGGCCCGGCATGCGGCCGGCCACCGGGTGGATGCCGAAGCGCACGTTGACGCCCTTGGCGCGCAGGATCTTGGTGATCTCGCAGACCACGTGCTGGGCCTGCGCCACCGCCATGCCGTAGCCCGGCACGATGACGACGTTCTTGGCTTCCTTGAGCAGCTCGGCCGTCTCCACCGCGCTGATCGGCGTCACCTCGCCCTGCGGCTGCGCTGCGCCGCCGCCCGCACCGGCTGCAGCCGGTGCACCTCCACCAAATCCGCCGGCGATCACGCTGATGAAGTTGCGGTTCATCGCGTTGCACATGATGTAAGAGAGGATCGCGCCCGAGGAGCCGACCAGCGCCCCGATGACGATCAGCAGGTCGTTGGAGAGCATGAAGCCGGTGGCCGCCGCCGCCCAGCCCGAGTAGCTGTTGAGCATCGACACCACCACCGGCATGTCGGCGCCGCCGATGGCCATCACCATGTGGATGCCGAACAGCAGCGCGATCACCGTCATCACCAGCAGCGGCGTCATGCCGGAGGCCACGTCGTGCGCCTGCAGGAAGGCGCGGCCGAACCAGACCACCAGCAGCAGCGCGACCAGGTTCATCCAGTGCCGGCCCGGCAGCAGCATCGGCTTGCCGCCGATCTTGCCCGACAGCTTGCCGAAGGCGATCACCGAGCCCGAGAAGGTGATGGCGCCGATCAGGATGCCGATGTAGACCTCGCCCTCGTGGATGGCCTTCTCGGCCGGCGTGGCGAAGACGATCGAGGTGTCGACGTAGCTCGCGAAGCCGACCAGGCAGGCCGCCAGGCCCACCAGGCTGTGCATCAGCGCGACGAGCTCGGGCATCTGCGTCATCTGCACCTTCTTCGCGGCGTACAGACCGATGCTGCCGCCGATCACGAGGGCGCCGATGATCCAGGCATAGCCGGCCGGGGTGACGCGCGGGCCGAGCACGGTGGCGATCACCGCGATGGCCATGCCGATCATGCCGAACAGGTTGCCGCGCCGCGCGGTCTCCGGGTTCGCGAGCCCTCCGAGGCTGAGGATGAAGAGGATGGTGGCGCCGATGTAGGCGACGGTGGCGAGACTGGCGGTCATCTTCGTGGCCTCACTTGCGGAACATGGCCAGCATGCGACGCGTCACCGCGAAGCCGCCGAACATGTTGATGGCGGTCAGCACGAGCCCGAGCACGGCCATGCCGAGGATCAGCCCCGAGGGCCGGTCGGCGCCGGCGCCGTCGAGCGGCGGCGCGATCTGGATCAGCGCGCCGATGGCGATGATCGAGGAGATCGCGTTGGTCACGCTCATCAGCGGCGTGTGCAGCGACGGGGTCACGTTCCAGATCACCATGTAGCCGATGAAGCAGGCCAGCACGAACACCGTGAAGTGCGACAGGAAGGAAGCCGGCGCGAACAGGCCGACCACCAGCAGCGCGAGCGCACCGACGCCGAAGGTGATGGCCAGCGACTTCGCCGACATCGGCTCGCT
>CAZVLY010000065.1:0-10603 GCA_964628175.1 uncultured Piscinibacter sp.
CGCCGCCAGGCACAGGAACACCGACAGCAGCGAGAAGCCGAACAGGATCAGCGCGGTCGAGCCGGACAGCTTCTCCTCGCGCGACAGGCCGGTCCACTCGTAGGCGAACCCCGGCGGCAGCTGCGCGGCCAGCCGCTCCATCTCGGCGATCGCCGCGCCGCTGGAGACACCCGGCGCAGGCTCGCCGGCGATGCGCATGGTCGGGTAGCCGTTGTAGCGCACCGTCTGCATCGGCCCGGTGATCCAGCGCGTGCTCGCGAAGGCCGACAGCGGCACCGGTGCGCCAGCGTTGTTCAGCGCGTTGATGCGCAGCAGGTCCTCGGGCTGCATGCGCGTGGGCGCATCGGCCTGCACCACCACGCGCTGCAGCCGGCCGGCGTTCGGGAAGTCGTTCACGTAGGCCGAGCCCAGCGCCGTGGACAGCGCGCTGTTGATGGCGGCGAAGCCCACGCCCAGCGCATTGGCCTTGTCGCGGTCGATGTCGAGCTGCAGCTGCGAGGCGTCTTCCAGGCCGTCGGGGCGCACCGCCACCAGCAGCGGGCTCTTCGAGGCCAGGCCGAGCAGCTGGTTGCGCGCGGCCAGCAGCGCGTCGTGGCCGGCGCTGGCGCGGTCCTGCAGGCGCATCGCGAAGCCGTTGGCGCGGCCGAGGTCGCGGATCGCCGGCGGGCTGACCGGGAAGATGATCGCGTCACGGATCTTGCTCAACGCGCCGAAGGCCCGCCCCACCAACGCCTGCGCGGACTGCCCGGCGCCGGTGCGTTCGCCCCAGTCCTTCAGCGTGATGAAGCCCAGCGCGGCGTTCTGGCCGCTGCCCGAGAAGCTGAAGCCGAGCACGCTGACCATGTTCGACACCTCGGGCTGGCCAAGCATGTACTTCTCGACCTGCTCCATCACGGCCAGCGTGCGGTTCTGCGTGGCGCCCGGCGGCAGCTGCACGTTGACGAGAATGTTGCCCTGGTCCTCGTTCGGGATGAACGAGGTCGGCAGGCGGCCGAACAGCACCACCACGGCGGCGACGATGGCGGCGTAGATCACCAGGTAGCGCGCAGCGCGACGCAGGATGCGCGCAACCAGGCCTTCATAGGCCTTGGCGGTGCGCGAGAAGCCACGGTTGAACCAGCCGAAGAAGCCGCGCTTGGCATGGTGGTGGCCGGCCTGCACCGGCTTGAGGAGGGTGGCGCACAAGGCCGGCGTGAACGACAGGGCGAGAAAGGCCGAGAAGGCCACCGCCGTGACCATCACCGCTGCGAACTGGCGGTAGATGTTGCCCACCGCACCGCTGAAGAAGGCCAGCGGCACGAACACCGAGATCAGCACCACGGTGACGCCGACGATGGCCCCGGAGATCTGCCCCATCGCCTTGCGCGTGGCCTCCAGCGGCGGCAGGCCCTCGGTGCTCATGATGCGTTCGACGTTCTCGACCACCACGATGGCGTCGTCCACCACGATGCCGATCACCAGCACCATGCCGAACATGGTCAGCACGTTGATCGAGAAGCCCAGCGCAAGCAGCGAGGCGAAGCTGCCCAGCAGCGCGATCGGCACCACCAGCGTGGGGATGATGGTGTAGCGGATGTTCTGCAGGAACAGGTACATCACCAGGAACACCAGGATCACCGCCTCGATCAGCGTCTCGACCACCTGGCTGATGGAGATGTTGATGAAGGTCGAGCTGTCGTAGGGAATGGTCGCCTTCACGCCGGGCGGGAAATAGGGGCGCAGCTCCTCGAGGCGCTTCTTGACCAGCTTGGCGGTCTGCAGTGCGTTGGCGGTGGGCGAGAGCTGGATGCCGATGCCGGTGGAAGGCTCGCCGTTCAACCGGGTGCGCACGCTGTAGGCCTGCGCCCCGAGCTCGACGCGGGCGACGTCCTTCAGGCGCACGGTCGAGCCGTCGGCGTTGGCGCGCAGCACGATCTCGCCGAACTGCGCCGCCGTCTCGCGCTGGCCCTTCACCACCACGGTGGCGAAGATGCCCTGGTCGCGCGTGTTCGGCAGGTCGCCGATCGTGCCGGAGGACACCTGCGCGTTCTGCGCCGCGATGGCCGCGTTGACGTCGGCGGCGGAGAGCCGGTAGCCGACCAGCTTGGCCGGGTCGATCCACACGCGCATGGCGCGCTCGGTGCCGAACAGCTGCGCCTGGCCGACGCCGGGCACGCGCTGCATCTCGGGCACCACGTTGCGCGAGGCGAAGTCGCCCAGCGCCACCGGGTCGAGCACGCCCTTGTCGCTGGACAGGATGACGAAGAGCAGGAAGTTCGGATTCGCCTTGTCCACCCGCACGCCCTGCTGCACCACCGCCTGCGGCAGGCGCGGCGTGGCGCGCGACAGGCGGTTCTGCACGTCGACCTGGGCGAGATCGGGGTTGGTGCCGGGTTCGAAGCTCAGCGTGATGCTGCCGGTGCCGTCGGCCTGCGTGACCGACTCGAAGTAGGCCAGGCCGGGCGAGCCGTTCATCTCGCGCTCGATGACGGCGATCACGCTGTCCTCCAGCGTCTGCGCCGAGGCGCCGGGGTAGCCGACGTTGACGACGATGGACGGCGGCGCCACCGGCGGGTACTGCGACACCGGCAGCTGCGTGATCGAGACGCCGCCCACGACGAGGATGAACAGCGCGATCACCCACGCGAAGATGGGCCGGTCGATGAAGAACTGTGCCATGCGCCGGGGCTCCTCAGCGCACGGCCGCGGTGGAGGCGGCGCCGCTCGCCGGCGCTGCGGCCGCCGCGGCGGGCGGCGCGCTGGCGGCGCCCTGCCACGGCACCGGCTTCACGACGGCATTCGGGCGGATCTTCTGGAAACCTTCCACCACCACCTGCTCGCCGGCGGCCAGGCCGTCCAGCACGAGCCACTGCCGGCCCTGCCCGAGGCTGACCTTGACCGGCCGCGCGGCGACCTTGCCGTCGGCGCCGACCACCATCACCGTATCGCCGGCACTGCCGCGCTGCACCGCCTGCTGCGGCAGCAGGATGCCCGAAGGCACCTGCGCCTGCTCCAGCCGCACGCGCACGTACAGGCCCGGCAGCAGCGCCCCCTTGGGGTTGGGCACCTCGGCGCGCAGCGTGATCTGGTTGGAGCTGGGGTCGACCGACAGGTCGCTGAACAGCAGCCTGCCGCGTTGCGGGTAGACGCTGCCGTCCTCCAGCAGCACCGTCACCGCCACCGAACCGGCGCTGCCGGCGCTCTTGTACGCACCGCTGGCGATCGCCGCCCGCAGGCGCATCACCTCGCCCGCGGGCTGCGTGAAGTTGACGTACAGCGGGTCGATCTGCTGCACCACGGCGAGCTGCGTGGCCTCGCCCTGGCCGACCAGCGCGCCCTCGGTGACCAGTGCACGGCCGATGCGCCCGGAGATCGGCGAGGCGACCGCGGCGTAGCCGACGTTGATCTGCGCCGTCTGCATCGCCGCCTTGGCGGAGGCCACGTCCGCCTCGGCCTGCTTGAAGGCGGCCTGCGCGGCGATGTACTCCTGCTGGCTGATCGCGTTGGCCTCGGCCAGCGGCTTGTAGCGCTCGGCCTGGGCGCGCGTCTGCATCACGTTGGCCTCGGCCCGCGCCAGCGCGGCCTGCGCGCTGGCCAGCGTGGCGCGGTACGGCGCATCGTCGAGGCGGAACAGCGGCTGGCCGGCCTTGACATCGCTGCCCTCGCGGAACAGCTGGCGCTGCACGATGCCGGCGACCCGCGCGCGCACCTGTGCGATGCGCGAGGCCTCGGTGCGGCCCGGCAGCTCGGTCACCAGGCCGACGCTGCCCGGCTCGGCCTGCACGACGCCCACTTCCGCCGGCGGCGGCGCGGCGGGGCCCGTCGCGGCCGGCTTGGGGCCGCAGGCGGCCAGCGGCAGCGCGAGCGCGACCCCCAGGATTTCGACACGGAACCGCCGCCACGCTGACATGTTTTCCCCTTGTTTCGGTCGGCGCCTCCCGGCGCCGCACGCGGTGAAGCTACTATACATACGTGAGTGAATGTATGTCGCCGACCCGTTGAAATCCCGATGGCCCGCAGCACCAAGGCCGATGCGCAGCGCACGCGCGAACGCATCCTCGACATGGCGGAACGCGAGTTCCAGCGCCGGGGCGTGTCGCGCACCTCGCTGGAGCAGGTGGCCCGCGCCGCCGGGGTGACGCGCGGCGCGGTGTACTGGCACTTCAAGAACAAGGCCGACCTGTTCAACGCGATGATGAACCGCGTCACCTTGCCGCTGGAGCGCGAGATTCTTCGCAGCGGCGAGCGTGCGCTCGACGACCCGGTGGCGCAGATCCGCGGCAGCTTCCTGGCCGCGCTGCGCGCCACGGTGAAGGACCCGCAGGCACGCCGCGTGTTCGAGATCGCGCTGTTCAAGGTGGAGCATGGCAACGCGCTGCGCGGCGTGCGCGAGCGGCGCCTGAACGGGCTGCGCGGCCGCGTCGACAACGTCGAGCGCGGCTTTCGCAGCGCGGCGCGGCGCCATGCGTGGAACGGCGCCGTCTCGCCGCGGGTGGCGGCGCTGGGCATGCAGTCGCTGATCGACGGGCTGATCAGCAACTGGATGCTCGACCCGACGGCCTTCGACCTGGCGCGTGTCGGCGAGCAGGCGATCGATGCCTACCTGCGCGGGGTGAAACGCACCTGAGCCGCCGCCATCCTCAAGCTTGGGGGTGGCAGGCGCCGCGGCAGCGCCTAGTCTGGTGAGTCGGATGCCACTCGAGCTTGGGCGTGCCATGAAGGTCTACATCTCGTCCACCTACCAGGATCTGGTCGACTACCGCGCCGCGGTCGACCGCACGCTGCGCCGCATGGGTCACGACGTGATCGGCATGGAACAGTACGTCGCCGAGGGCAGCAAGCCGGTCGATCGCTGCAAGGCCGACGTGCGCGCCGCCGACGCCTACGTGATCATCGTGGCCTGGCGCCACGGCTATGTGCCCGGGCGCACCGCCAAGACCCCCGACTTGCGCTCGATCACCGAGATCGAGCTGGCCGAGGCCCAGGCCAGCGGCAAGCCGGTGCTGGCCTTCCTGCTCGATCCCGAGACACCATGGCCACCGAACCGCGTCGACGCGATGGGCGGCGCCCCCGGCGCCGGAGAGGACGTGGCCAAGCTGCGCACGCAGTTGGGAAGCAGCTATCTGGCGGGCATCTTCCGCACGCCCGACGACCTGGCCAGCCAGGTGGCGGCCGCGGTGTCGGCCCAGGGCCTCACACGTCACATGGTCGACCGCGTGCTCGGGCAGACCTCGGTGGCCAGCCCGGACATGGAGGCCTTCGCCCAGGGTGGCGCACCGCTGATGGACTCCACGCTGATGAGCATCAAGCAGATGATCCAGCGCGTCGGATCCTCGCGCGCGCTGGTGCTGCCCATCGACGACGGCCAGCGCTGGTGGACGACACGCCTGTTCCTGCTCGCCAGCCTGCTGCGTGCGCTGACCTCGGTGCGCCAGCTGGTGTTCTGCGACGGCGCCGGCCGCTTCATCGGCATGGCGAGCCCCGCGGCCATCGTTGACGGGCTGGCGGCCGCCTTCCCGGTGCTCGACGGCTTCGCGCGCAGCCTGCGTGAATCGCCGGTCTCGTCGGACATCGAGCGCGAAACGGATCGCCAGACGCAGGCCTGGAACGCCGCGGTGAACCAGGCCGCCGCGTCGTCCAGGCCGAAAGCCACGCCGGCAGACGTGGAGCGCGCCTGGAAGGTCGGCGTGCGGGCGCCCTTGCTGGATCGCTGGCTCGGCGAGCGATGGGTGGGCCGCTGCATCCGCGTCGAAGGCAACGACCTGAGCATGAGCCAGGTGCAGCAGATCGTCGACTCGCTGCTCCCCGACGCGCCGGTGGAGCGCCGCCGCAAGCCGCCCGAACAGGGCTACGAACTGCTCGTGGTCGACCGCGACGCCTTCGCACTCGAGCTGGCGCGCGAATGGGTTCGCTCCGGGTTGCCGCGCTCGCCGGTGCGCTGACCGCCGGCTCGGCTAGAGCTGCTTGTGGAAGTAGGTGGTCGCGCAGGGCCGGCCATCGGGCATCAGCGCGTAGTTCGGGATCACGCCCACGCGCTGCCAGCCGCCGCGCACGTACAGGCGCTCGGCGTCGCCGCCGGTCACGGTGTCGAGCACCAGCACCGTCTTGCCCTCGCGCCGCGCCTCGGCTTCCAGGGCGCCGAGCAGCCGCTGTGCGAGGCCGCGCCGGCGGGCGCGGCGGTGCACCAGCATCTTGGCGACGTCGGCGCGGTGCGGCTGGTTGTCGGGCTGCGACAGGATCAGCTGCGCCGTGCCGACGATGGCACCGGCCGGATCCTCGGCCACCAGCAGCACGCGCTCGCCGCGCGCCACGCCCTCGGCCACGCCGCGCCAGAAGCCCAGGGCACGCTCGCGCGGCAGCGGCCACATGAAGCTCACCGAGGCACCGCCCTCGACGCAGTCGAGCAGCACCTCGGCCAGCGGCTCGACGCAACCGGCCGCCTCACCGGCGCCGAGCCGCCGCACGCCAAAGCCGTCGTTCATGCTGTCGCTCATGCGGTCCTCCGGTCGGGGATGAAGGGCAGCGTCACCAGCGCCACCAGGTAGCGCGCCTCGCGCTGCGTCGGGTTGCGGTAGACGATCGGCCGGTCCAGCCGCATCGCCAGGCAGTCGCCGGCCGCGAGCCGCCAGTGCGCGTCGCCCACCGAGACCTCCATCACGCCGTCGATCATCCAGACCTGCTGGTGCACCTCGGTCTCGCGCGCGCCGGTTTCGTAGGCGACACGCTGGCCGGCCGGGAAGACCACGTCGACGAGCTGCAGCGGCGAGCGCAGCTGCGGCGAGACGTTGCGGCGCAGGTAGCCGGAGGCGGGGTCGGACCACAGCGGCTGGTCGGCCACGCGCGCCACCGGCGAGGGATCGGCCGCACGGGCCGCGGCGTCTTCGAACAGCGACGCGAGCGTGACGCCCAGCCCGGCGCTGAGCTTGTCGAGCACGGTGGCGGTGGGGCTGCTCTGGCCGCGTTCGATCAGCGAGATGTTGGAGCGGCTGACGCCGCTGCGTTCGGCCAGCGCCTCGAGCGACCAGCCCCCGGCTTCGCGCAGTTCCTTCACGCGGCGGCTGATGCGGGTGTTGATGTCCATCTGTCCAGTTTACTGGATTTCTTCCTCCAGTCTGCTGGTTGACTTTCGGCGCGCCGCATTGATCCTGCTCATGCGGCGAGCGGATGCCCCCGGAAATGGCCCGGGCAAGGCTGTTCCCCGGCGGCCCGCTCGGGGATGATGGCGCGTTAAGGCTCCGTCAAGCATCGCCTGAGACAGTCCGCCCATGCTGCTGCACCCCCGGGGCCTGGTTTGAGGCATCACCCCGTGTCTCGTCTTCGTTCGCTGATCCTGGCTGCGGCGGCAGCCTTCGGCGTGGCATTCGCCGCCCGGGCGGTCGAGCCGACAGCGCCGCTGCCTTCGTTCGCCGAACTGGAGGCGGCCGGGGCGCGCGTCGGCGAGATCCGCATCGCCGTGCGCGACATCTTCGACACCAGCGACCCGAAGGAAGACAACTGGCTGTTCCGCACGGCCAACAAGCTGCACATCCAGACGCGGCCCAGCGTGATCGAGCGCCAGTTGCTGTTCGCGACCGGCGAGCCGGTCTCGGTGCGGCTGATCGAGGAGACCGAGCGCCTGCTGCGCGGCAACCGCTACCTGTACGACGTGCAGTTCCGTCCGCTGGCGGTGCACGACGGGGTGGTCGACATCGAGGTCGTCACGCGCGACACCTGGTCGCTCGACCCCGGCTTCAGCGCCGGGCGCTCGGGCGGCACCAACACCGGCGGACTCAAGCTGCGCGAGTACAACGTGCTCGGTACGGGCACCTCGATCAGCCTGGGCCGATCGAAGGACGTCGACCGGACCAGCACCGAGTTCCAGTTCGCCAACGCACGGGCCTTCGGCACCTGGGCGGCGGTGAACTTCGACCATGCGTCGAACAGCGATGGCAAGCGCACGGCGCTGTCGGTCATCCGGCCCTTCTATGAACTCGATGCGCGCTGGGCGGCCGGTGCCAGCGCCTCGAAGGACGACCGCATCGACTCGGTCTACAACGCCGGCAACGTGGCCAGCGCCTACCGGCACCGCGAGAACAAGGCCGAGGTGTTCGGCGGCTGGTCCGCCGGGCTGGTCGACGGCTGGGTGCAGCGCTATTCGCTGGGCCTGAGCTACGAGAACGACGGCCACGCCTTCGAGCCCGGCCAGGTGGCGCCGGCGCAGCTGCCCGGCGACGAGAAGCTGGTCGCGCCCTTCGTCCGCTACGAGCTGGTCGAGGACCGCTTCGACCGCGCGATGAACCGCAACCTGATCGGCCGGCCGGAGTTCTTCGCGCTCGGCCTGGCGTCGAAGGTTCAGATCGGCCGCGCCTCCACCGCGCTGGGTTCGACGCTCAATGCCTGGCTGTATTCGGGCTCGATCAGCCGCGGCTTCGAGCCGCTGCCGGAGCACACGCTGATCGCGGCGGCCTCCCTCTCCGGCCAGGTGGCCGAAGGCCGCGTGCGCCGCCATCGCCTGGGCGCGCAGGCGCAGTACTACCTGCCGCAGGGCAAGCGCTGGCTGTTCTACGCCGGCGCCTCGGGCGACTCGCTGGTGCGCCCCGACCTGCCCGACCTGCTGCAACTCGGCGGCGACAACGGCCTGCGCGGCTACCCGCTGCGCTACCAGAGCGGCACGCGGCGCGCGCTGTTCACCGTCGAGGAGCGCTTCTACACCGACCTGTACGTGTGGCAGCTGTTCCGCATCGGCGGCGCGGCCTTCTTCGACCTCGGCCGCGCCTGGGGCGGCGACAACGTCAACACCGCCAACCCCGGCTGGCTGAGCAACGCCGGCGTCGGCCTGCGCATCGTCAGCGCACGCTCGGCGTTCAGCAACGTGCTGCACATGGACCTGGCCTTCCCGCTGAACGCAACGCCCGACATCAAGAAGGTGCAGTTCCTCGTCAAGACGAAGACGAGCTTCTGACGCGGCCGCTCAACGCGCCGCAGCATTGCGTCCGAACACGCCCGCGCCGGCAAACCGGGCCTGGGCTCCGAGCCGTTCTTCGATGCGCAGCACCTCGTTCCACTTGGCCAGACGCTCGCTGCGCGCGAAGGAGCCGACCTTGAGCTGGCCGGCCCGCCAGCCGATGGCCAGGTCGACGATGCTGGTGTCCTCGGTCTCGCCGGAGCGCGCCGACACGATGGTGGCGTAGCCGTGCGCTCGCGCCGCTTCGCGGCAGCGCAGCGTCTCGGTGAGCGTGCCGCGCTGGTTGGGCTTGAGCAACACGGTGTTGGCCGCCCCGGCGGCAGCGGCCTCGTGCAGCAGCGCGGCGTCGGAGACCAGGAAGTCGTCGCCGACAACCTGCATCCGCCCGCCCACCGCACGCGTGAAGCGCGCGAAGGCGAGCGGGTCGTCCTCGGCGAGCGGGTCCTCGATGCTGGCGATCGGGAAACGCTCGCACCAGCGCAGCAGCATCTCGATGAGGCCGTCGCTGTCGAGCTCGCGGCGTTCCAGGCCTAGCGTGTAGCGCCCGCCGCGGCCGAAGTCGCTGGCGGCGATGTCCAGCGCCATCGCCACCTGCGCGCCGGGCACGAAGCCGGCGGCCTCGATGGCGGCGAGCAGCGCCTCGAGCGCCTGCTCGTTGCTGTCGAAGGCCGGCCACCAGCCGCCCTCGTCGGCCACGCCGGCCAGCGAACCGCGCGAACGCATCAGAACACCGGCATGGCGGTACACCTCGGCCGTCCACTCGATCGCCTGCGTGAAGCTGCCGGCGCCGGGGCACACGACCATGAAGTCCTGGATGTCGACCCGCCGGCCCGCATGCGCGCCGCCGCCGAAGATCTGCACCTGCGGCATCGGCAGCAGCACCTCGCCCTCGCCGGCCAGGTGCCGGTACAGCGGCAGGCCGCGCGCTGCGGCCGCCGCGTGGGCCGCCGCCATCGACACCGCCAGCGTGGCATTGGCGCCCAGGCGCTGCTTGTTCGGCGTGCCGTCGAGCGCGATGAGCCGATCGTCGAGCGCCGCCTGCCCGTCGGCCGCCAGGCCGATCACCGCGCGCGCGATCTCGCCGTTCACATGCGCCACGGCGCGCTGCACGTCGAGGCCGCCGAAGGCCTCGCCGCCGTCACGCAGTTCCAGCGCCTCGCGGGTGCCCTTGCTGGCACCGGCGGGCACGATGGCGCGGCCGATGGCGCCGCCGTCCAGGTGCACCTCGGCTTCCACGGTCGGTCGGCCTCGGCTGTCCCACACGCGGCGGCCCTGCACGGCGCGGATGCGGTTCGTCGTCATCGTTCGATCTCCCGGCGCCAGGCGGCGCACACGTCGGCCAGCCACGAAGCGGGCTCCTGGATCAGCGCGCGGGCACAGCGCCGCACGGTCTCGCGCTGCGTGTCGGCGGTGAGGTATTCCACCGGCGACTTGCCGTCGACCCGTGCGAGCAGCAGGCCCGGCAGCAGACGAGCAGCGCGCTGCTCGATGGCCTCGCGCGGCTCCCAGTCGACGCCATCCAGGTAGGCAGCGGCCAGCGCGTCGAAGCAGGCGAGGAAGGCCGCACTCGCCGATGCGGTCCACAGGCACTTGAGCAGCAGGTGGTTGAGGCAGAAGGCCAGGTCGAAGGCCGGGTCGCCCCACCAGGCGCATTCGGCGTCCAGCAGCACCGGCCCCTGC
>CAZVLY010000065.1:10703-16105 GCA_964628175.1 uncultured Piscinibacter sp.
GAAGGCCGGGTCGCCCCACCAGGCGCATTCGGCGTCCAGCAGCACCGGCCCCTGCGGGCCGATCAGGATGTTCTTCGGACTCACGTCGCCATGCACCAGCGCCACCGCATGGGACTGCGTCTGCGCCACCAGCGCGAGCAGCGCGTCCGCCAGATCGGGATGTTTCGCCGCGGTGGCCACCAGGTAGGGCTCGAGCCGGATGTCGTAGAAGATGCGGTCGGTGTCGAACTGCGCCGCCAGTTCCGGCCGCGCTGCCGCGTACGCGTGGATGCGCGCGAGCCTGCGGCCGACCGCTTGCGCGGTGGCGAGCTCGGCGCGACCCTCGCGCAGCTGCTGCTTCCACAGTGCATGGTCGGCCGGCGCCAGCCACTGCATCACCAGCACGCCCAGCGCCGGGTGCTGGCCGAGCAGCTGCGGCGCGCTGCCCGGCGACGCCGCCTGCGCCACCGCCATCCAGCGCGCCTCGTACTGGTTGCGCACGATCGGCGCGCGCCAGTCGGCCGCCACACGCAGCTTCGCCAGGGCGCGTTTGGCGCACACCGGGCCGCGTGCCGTGTCGATGCGCCAGATGTCGGAGGAGACGCCGCCGGTCAATGGCTCGCCGCTGAGCGCCTCGTCGCCGGCCAGCCCGAGTTCGCGCAGCGCCTGCGCGAACTCGGCGGGCACTGGCGGGCCGGCCTCGCTCATGCCGCAGGCGCGGCGTGGCCGGCCTCGACCAGCTTCACCAAGGCATGCAGCGTCCGGTTGACCGGCGTGGCGATGCCGAGCTCGGCGCCGCGCCGCGCGACGAAGCCGTTGAGGTGGTCGATCTCCGTCGGCTTGCCGCGCGCCAGGTCCTGCGCCGTGGACGAGAACTGCGCCGGCATCGCGACGGCGATGCGCTCCATCGCCTCCAGCGCGGCGGGCAGCGTCAGCGACTGGCCATCGGCCTGCGCCACCGCCACCACCTCGCGCACCACCGCCTGCTGCACCTCGCGGATGTCCGGCAGCGCGGCCATGCGGCCGTAGGGCTGCTGCGCCAGCGCCGAGATGGCGTTGTAGGCACAGTTGACCATCAGCTTGCTCCACAGCTCGCCCATCACATCGGGGGAGATGCGCACGGGCACCTCCGCCGTGGCGAACAGCTCGACCACGGCCTGCAGGCGCGAGCGTAGCGCGGCATCGTTCGCGCTGCGCGCATCCAGCGGGCCGATCACCAGGTCGCCGCGGCCGAAGTGGCTGACCGTGCCCGGCTGCGGCATCGCGGTGGCCACGTAGACGACGGCCGGCACCACGGTCTGCCGCACCTGCCGCGCGATGCTCGCCGCGTTGTCGACGCCGTTCTGCAGGCTGAGCACCAGCGCATCCTCGGCCAGCAGCGGCGCCATCTCGCGCGCCACCGCCTCGGTGTCGGTGGACTTCACGCAGAACAGCACCAGGTCGGCGTCGCGCACCGCGGCCAGCTCGGTGGTGGCCTGCATGGGCACGGCCAGCACCTGGCCGCCCATGTGCAGCTGCAGCCCGTCGCGTTCGATCGCCTGCACATGCGGCGCGCGGCCGATCAGCGTGACGCGGTGGCCGGCGCGCGCCAGCATGGCGCCGAAGAAGCTGCCGACGGCGCCGGCGCCGACGACCACGGTGGAGCGAATGGGGGAAGCCATGTGATCTCGTCTCCTCAGGCGGCGAGCGCGTCGCGCACGAAGTCCAGCCGGTCCTGGCCGAAATGCATCTGGCTGCCGACGAAGCAGGTCGGCGCGCCGAACACGCCGCGCGCCACCGCCTCCTCGGTCGTGGCGACCAGCGCCGCCTTGACCTGCGCGTCGCCGACCAGCGCCGCGAAAGCGTCCGCATCCAGCCCCAGCGGCTGGAGCACGGCGGCGATCTCCGCGGCATCGCCCAGGTTGCGGGGATGCACCCACATCGCATCGAACACCGCATCGACATAGCGCTCGAAGGCGTCGGGCTGGCGCATCTGCAGGCCGATGGCGCCACGCATCAGCGTCAGCGTGTTCACCGGGAAATGCGGGTTGAAGGCGAAGGGCACCTCGTAGCGCGCCGCCCAGCGTGCGATGTCCTGGCCCATCCAGCGTCCCTTGGCCGGCACCGTCACCGGGCTGGCATTGCCGGTGGCCTTGAACACGCCGCCCAGCAGCATCGGCCGGTAGACCAGCCGTGCGCCGCTCTCGCGCGCCAGGCGCGGCAGCTGCGTGTGCGCAAGGTAGGTGGTCGGGCTGCCGAAGTCGAAGAAGAACTCGACGGTCTTGTCGCTCATCACGATCTCCTTGGGCTCACCAGGTTTCCATCCACGGGCGCAGGTCCATCTCGTGCGTCCAGGCGCTGCGCGGCTGGCGGTGCAGCTGCCAGTAGGCTTCGGCGATGTGCTCGGGGTTGAGGATGCCGTCGCGGTCCTTCAGCGCGTAGCGCTGCGGGAAGTTCTCGGCGATGAACTGCGTGTCGATGGCGCCGTCGATGACGACATGGGCGACATGGATGCCCTGCGGCCCGAGCTCGCGCGCCAGGCTCTGGGCGAGCGAGCGCAAGGCGTGCTTGGCGCCGGCGAAGGCGGAGAAGCCGGCGCCGCCGCGCAGGCTGGCCGTGGCCCCGGTGAACAGGATCGTGCCGCGGCCACGCGGCAGCATCGCGCGCGCTGCCTCGCGCCCGACCAGGAAGCCCGCCAGCGCGCCCATCTCCCACACCTTGCGGTAGACGCGCTCGGTGGTGTCGACGACGTTGAAGCGCACGTTCGCGCCGATGTTGAACACCACCACCTCGAGGGGCGCGATGTCGCGCTCGATCTGCGCCACCAGCGCGGCCACGGCCGCCTCGTCGCGCGCGTCGGAGCCGAAGCCATGTGCCTGGCCGCCGGCATCGCGGATGGCCTGCACCAGCGGCTCGAGCTTGTCGGCACTGCGCCGCGTCACGCAGGCGATGTAGCCCTCGCGGGCGAAGCGGCGCGCGATGGCGCCGCCGGTGGCGTCGCCGGCGCCGACGATGAGGGCGGCCTTCGGTGCAGTCATGGAACTCGCCTCGGAACGGGCTGCGATCGGCCCATCCTAGCGCGACTGCCGGCAGCCGTGACCGGGACGATCTCGATGCGCCCGGCGCCGACGGTCTCGCGCTCCCAGGTGCAGGCCGCGCCGGGGCCGGCGGGGCGCCTGCGTGGCGCAGCCGGATCGCCGGGCCCTTCAGCGCGACGGAATTCCGGTTGCTGAAGGCCTTCGCGTCGTTGATGAGCGCGTGGATCTTCTGCGGCGGTGACGAGCAGGACGGTCCTGAACATGGGGGCCCCGGTCGGGAATGATCGCATCGGCACGGCTGCCGGAAAGGCAGCCTGTTGCGACGACGAACGGCGGGCCCGAGAATCGGGACCGATGCTCGACAGCCTGCCGCTTCTGGTCTGCCTGGGCGCCGGCCTCATCGGCGGCGTGTTCCTGGCGTTCTCGACCTTCGTGATGAAGGCGCTGGCGCAATTGCCTGCCGAGCAGGGCATCGCCGCGATGCAGCGCATCAACGTGGTGGTGCTGAACCCACTCTTCATGGGCCTGTTCGTCGGCACGGCGGTGCTGGCGGCGGTGTGCATCTTCGCCGGATTCTGGCCCTGGGGCGCGACACGCTCGCTGCTGCTGTTCGCGGCGGGCCTGGCCTACCTGCTCGGCTCCTTCGGCGTGACCGCCGCCTTCAACGTGCCGCGCAACGAGCGCCTGGCCCGGCTGGACAGCGAATCGCGCGAAGCCGCGGTCTACTGGCCGGTGTACGTGCGCGAGTGGCAGCGCTGGAACCACGTGCGCACGATCGCCTCGCTGCTGGCCGCGGCCTGTGCCGGCCTGGCGCTGACCGTCTGAGCCGGTCGCCGTGGCCACCCGCCGCCCGCGAGCGAAGCGCCACCATCACCATGTGTACGTGGTCGAACTCTCCGACCGCGTGTGGAACGAGCCGCGCTTCCGCAAGGCCAACCCCGACCATCGCATCGAGAAGCCCTGCGTCTACGTCGGCATGACCGGGCTGGACCCGGACCTGCGCTTCGACAAGCACAAGGCCGGCATCCAGGCCAACCGCTACGTGTTCGAGTACGGCGTGCGGCTGCTGCCGGCGCTGTACGAGGTCTACAACCCGATGCCCTACGAGGCGGCCAAGGAGATGGAGGTCGAGCTCGCCATCGGCCTGCGCGAGGCGGGCTTCGCGGTGTGGCAGGCGTGATCGCAGGCGCCGCGCTAGGATGCCCGCGGACCCACCCTGCCCAGACCATGGATGACGACACCGCCCGGACCCTGCGCCGCCTGCTCGATCGGCGGCCGGTCGCCGCGCTGGGCACGCTGCACCGCGGCGAGCCGGCCGTGTCGATGGTGCCCTTCGTGCTGCCGCGCGGCGGCACGCACTTGATGATCCACGTCAGCGCGCTGGCCACGCACACCCGCGACATGCAGGAGCACCCGCGCGTGGGCCTGCTGGTGATGGACGAGCCGGACGACGCGACACCGCCACAGGCGCTGCCGCGCGTGGCGCTGCAGGCGGACGCAGCCACGCTGCCGCGCGACAGCGCGGGCTACGAGGCGGCCCGCGCCGCCTACCTGGCGCGCTTTCCCGAGGCAGCGCCGATGTTCGAGCTGGGCGACTTCTCGATCGTCGCGCTGCAGCCGGTGTCGGCCCGCCTGGTGGCGGGCTTCGGTCGCGCCCACAGCCTGGTCGGCCCGGCCCTGGACGACTGGCTGCGCACATGAGCGGCAGCTTCACGCTGCGCCTCGAGCCACTCGGCCGCACGCTCGCGGTGGCACCCGGCCAGAGCCTGCTGGAGGCCTCGCTGGCCGCCAACGCCGCCCTGCCCAGCGCCTGCCGCAACGGCACCTGCCGCAGCTGCATCGCGCGCGTGCTGCAGGGCCGGGTGCACCACCGCATCGAGTGGCCTGGCCTGTCGGCCGAAGAAAAGGCCGAGGGCTGGGTGCTGCCCTGCGTGGCCATCGCCGACAGCGACGTGGTGCTCTGGCAACCGCTATCCTCGCCCCCATGCACGACATCCTCCGCGTAGCCGGCGTCTCCAAGACCTACGCCTCGGGTTTCCAGGCGCTCAAGGGCGTCGACCTGGCCATCCGCAGCGGCGAGATCTTCGCGCTGCTCGGCCCCAACGGGGCCGGCAAGACGACGCTGATCAGCATCGTCTGCGGCATCGTCACCGCCAGCACCGGCAGCGTCACCGTCGACGGCCACGACATCGTGCGCGACTACCGCGCCGCGCGCTCGCTGATCGGCCTGGTGCCGCAGGAGCTGACCACCGACGCCTTCGAGTCGGTGTGGAACACCGTGTCGTTCAGCCGCGGCCTGTTCGGCAAGGCGGCGAACCCGGCGCACATCGAGAAGGTGCTGAAGGCGCTGTCGCTGTGGGACAAGAAGGACAACAAGATCATGACGCTGTCCGGCGGCATGAAGCG
>CAZVLY010000066.1:0-16044 GCA_964628175.1 uncultured Piscinibacter sp.
GCCATGCGTCAACTCGGCCGCTGGCGCGAGGCCTACGAGGCCCTGGCCGACGCGCACGCCATCCAGGACAAGCTCCAGGAGCTGCGTGTGTCCCAGCAATCGGCACGGCTGCGCATGCAGTTCAACCGCACCCGGGACGCGGAAGACATCTCGGCGCTGCGCCAGCTCAACGAACAGGGCCAGCGCCTGCGCCAGACGCAGGCTGTGGCGCTGGTGCTGTTCGTCATCGTGCTGGCGGCCGTCGTCTTGGTGGCCGTGCGCAAGTTTCGCCAGGCGCGCCACCTTCAGACCCTGGCCTCGACCGACGAGCTCACGGGCCTGGCCAACCGCCGCGCGCTGATGGCCTTCGCGAACGATGCTGTCGAGCGGGCGCAGCGCGACGCCGTGGCGCTGGCTGTGCTGATGATCGACATCGACCATTTCAAGCGCATCAACGACAGCCACGGACATGCCGTGGGCGACCAGGTGCTGCGTCACGCCTCGCGCGTGCTGGCTGCGGGCCTGCGGGAGCGCGACCGACTTGGCCGTGTGGGCGGCGAGGAGTTCGTCGCCGTGCTGCCCGGCGCCACGCTGGCCCAGGCGCGCCAGGTGGCGGAGCGCATGCGCAATGCGATCGACGCCGCGCGGCTGATCGGGCCTTCGGGTGAAGTGCGCTTCACCGTCAGCATCGGCGTGGCCGGTGCCCGGATGGCCGAATCCGCCGACGCACTCCTGCATCGGGCCGACGCGGCGCTCTATGACGCCAAGAATGGCGGGCGCAACGCGGTCGTGATCGCCCAGACGGAAGATCTGCCGCTGGACGCTGCCTGACATCCGGTTTGGGAGGTGCTTGCGACCGTCGCCGGCGCTCAGGCCGCCCGGTGCGCTGACCAGGGCACCGTGGAATCCGGTCGGTGCAGCGCTTCGCCCGCAACCTGTCACGCGGTCCCGACGCCGACCAGCATCTCGCACGGCCCGACGAATCCGTCCTTCGCCTCGAACGCGGCCAACGCCGCCTCGATCTCCTGCCAGACCTGCGCTCGCTGATGCTCGTCGAGCGCGGACATCATCTGGTGCAGCGCGCCGAAGGACTCGCGCTCGAAACGCACGCACTCGGCCGCGCTCGGCAGCCTGACCGGCGAGAGAACACGCCGGACCGCAACGTCCTTGAATCCCGCTTTCGCGAGCGACGACTCGAGCACGCCGTCACCGCCCAGCGAGAAGGGGCCGGGCTGGCCCGCAGCCGGCGGCGGCAGCTGGGCGCGCTCGCGGATGATCCTGACCGGGATCGAGAAGAAGGCATTGCGCTCGGGCGTCGAGTAGACGATCGCGGCAACACGTCCGCCGGGCTTCAGCGCGTGCTTCATGCCGGCCAGCGCGCGCTGCTGGTCGGGAAAGTAGATCAGCCCCACGCGGCTGATGGCGACGTCGAACGAAGCCGCCGGCAGGCTGGTGAGCGCCTCGCCGTCGATCTCCTGCGTGGTGACGATGCCGCCGAGCCCGGCCGCCCGCGCATCGCGTTCGGCAAAGGACAGCAACGCCGGCGCGATGTCGGTGGCGAGCACGTGGCCGCCCGCGCCGACCCGACGCGCCGCCGCGAGCGACTGCTCGCCAGCCCCGGCGGCGACATCGAGGACGCGGCATCCGGGGCCGACGCGTGCCATCTCGAACATCGCCTCGGTGGCCTCGCCCAGCCAGCTGCCGATGAACGGCCCCCATCGGTGCCATGCGTCGGCCGCGCTCTGCCACTGGGCGCGGGTGGTCGTCTTGAACTTCTCTGCGTCGAAGGCGGTCGGCGGGGAAGCTTGCAGTACGGTGTTCATTCGCCTGTCTCCGGTCATCGGGTCCGCCGGGTATCGGCGGCTGAAGACACTGTCGTGCCAAACGCGTGGTGCGGCCAGTCCAGAAATTGCACCGGCCGCGGAGCACGCCCGTCCCGGGATGCCAGTCCAGAATCTGGACTCGCACGCGAGCCTCGCATCCTGTAGCCTTGATCGATGATCGACTACGGCCAGTTCTGCACGGTCGCGCGCGGCGCGGAAGTGTTCGGTGAGCGCTGGACGCCCTTGGTCATGCGTGAACTGCTCTGCGGCAGCACGCGCTTCAACGACATTCGCCGAGGGGTTCCGCGCATGTCGGCATCGCTGCTCGCGCAGCGGCTGCGCAAGCTCGAGGAGGTCGGCGTCGTCAAGCGCAGCGTCGGCGCGGCCGGCGGGCCCGCCGAATACCATCTGACCGGCGCCGGCGAGGAACTGCGCCCGATCGTCATGGCGCTCGGCGAGTGGGGCGCGCGCTGGATCGGCAGCCGCCTCAAGCGCGGTCAGCTGGACGCGGGCTTCCTCATGTGGGACATCCGCCGCTTCGTGCGCCTCGACGAGTTCCCGCGCGACCGTGCGGTGCTCATCCAGTTCCGCTTCACCGACGCGCATGCCGGCGAGGGGCGCTGGTGGCTGATCGTCGAGGGGGCCAGCGCCGACCTGTGCCGCGACGACCCGGGGCCCGAACCGACGCTGGTGGTCGAGTCCACGGTCCTGGCGCTGACCGAGATCTGGACCGGCGACCGCGATGCCCTGGAAGCCGTGGACAAGCGCGCTGTCCGCGTGCGCGGCAGCGCGCGCGACGCACGCGACCTGTGGCGCTGGCTCGGGCGCAGCGTGTTCGCCGATGCGCGGGAGGCGAGCCGCAAGGCGCGTTGAGGATGGCCTGACCCGTGGCCGGCTCGGCGCGCCGCGCTGGCACGGCCGCTCATCCCCTTTCGGCGGCGGCTTGCTGCGCACGCAGGCGCGCGTGGGCGTACGCGCCTTGCGGCACGTGCAGCAGGTCGGCCACACGCCACAGCACATGGCGCTCGTGGTCGCCGAGGTGCCCGTCGGCATAGGCCACGTGCCACATGTGTTCCACCATGCGCAGCTTCTGCGACATGTCGAAGCGCTCGTTGATGCGCGAGGTGAAGGTGAACAGATCGGTGGCGTCACGCGCCGCCAGCTCGGCCAGTTCGGCCAGGCGCTGCGCCTCGTCGGCACTCAGCGCGAACTTGTCGCGCAACGCGGCACGCACCGCCTCGCGCTCCCCGGCATGGAAGCTCGAATCGGCGCGCATCACTTCCACCAGCATGACGGCCGTGGCGAGCTGCAGCAGGTGCTCGGTCTGTTCGGGGCTGGCCTGCGCCGGCGGCGGCAGCAGGCGGTCGAGCAGGTCGTTCAGGGTCTTGAGCATGGCCTCATCATGCCGCCAAACGTCGCGGTCTGCGGGTCTGCGGCGTGGCGATGCGGGCCCGGTGGCCGGCGGGGCGATGGCCAGGGGCTCAAAAAGAGCCGGCTCTTTTTGAGCATTCCGGGCCGCGTGGCGGCTGCCTACAGTCCCGTCCCACAAGCACCACGGCCGTGTTCGATCGGCCGCCCGAAGGACCCCTTCCGAACGGACCCATCGCCATGTCGACCACCCTTACGACCCCCTCGCCGTCCTTGGCGCCGGAGCGCGCCGCCATGCATCACCAGGCCGTGTACGCCGACGTGATGGACCAGATCAGCCACACGGTCCATCGGCTGCTGCTCGCGGCGCTCGAGCGGGCCCGCGAGCAGGCGGGATCGCCCGCCCCCTCGGCCGCACTGTCGCAGGTCGCGCTGAGCATCCGTGAATGCGAGGTGCTGCAACGCATCGCCGCCGGTGACAGCAACAAGACGATCGCCCGCGCGCTGCAGCTCAGCCCGCACACCGTCAAGCGCCACGTGGCCAACATCCTGGACAAGCTCGACCTGCGTTCGCGCGGGCAGGCTGCGGCCTGGTGGCTGACGCAGCACCCGCGTCACCCCCAGCAGTGATGGCCCGCCCTCCCGCGGCGGGCTGGGGCGTCTCGCCCGATCCGCTGCTGAAGGATTCGCTGGACCTGTGGTCCTCGCGCGCGCTGGCGGCCGGGCAGCAGCTGGGCGTGTTCGCCGAGTTGGGCAAGGGACCGCGTACGGCCGCCCGCCTGGCGGGCACGCTCGGCCTGACTCCCGATGCGGCGCGCGACCTGCTGGACGCACTGCTCGCGCTGGGTTGGCTGCAGCGGGAGGGCGACGACGAGAACGCGGTGTATGTCAGCACGCGCGAAGGAGCGCACTTCCTGGATCCGCGCAGCCCCGCCTACCTGGGCGACCTGCTGCTGGCAGCTCGCTCGCCGTGGAGCGGTCCGCACGACGCGGCGCTGGACGACGCACTGCGCGCCCCGGCGGCGGAAGCGGCACCGGCCCGGTCCGCCGCCTGGGACACCGCGCGACTGCTGATGCGCCAGCGCCTGGGGGCCCTGTACGGTTCGCTGCTGGCGCAGCAGGGCCATCCCGGGCCCGTGCTGGATTGGCAGGGTGAAGGCGCGCGCCTGGCCTGCGCATGGGCGGCGCAGACCGGCCGCGAGATCACGGTCACCACCGTGCAGCCCGCGGCCCAGGTGCCGGCCGCGTTGGCCCACGTGCAGGCGAGCGGCCTCGCATCGCGCGTCCGCGTGCGGCCGGCCGAGCGCACCGGCGACGGCGATGACGCCGCGCTGCCCGCGCTCGTGCCGCACGAGACGGCCGTGCTGAGCCTGCTGCTCGAGCCCGCCGGCGGCGAGTCGCGCCGTGCTCGCCTGGCGCAGGCCGCGCGTGCGCTGGCGCCCGGCGGCTCGCTGTTGGTGCTGGAGCATCTCGCCGACGACGCGAGGCGGCTGCATGCACCGGCGCTGGTGTTCGGTCTGGCCGGCCGCATGACCGGACGGGACCGCGGCGCGCTGACCGAGGGTGAACTGCGTGCCGACTGCCGGACCTGCGGCCTGCAGGACGCCGACTGCCAGCCGCTGCCCGGCGGCGCCAGTGCGCTGCGCGCCCGGCGGCCGACCTGAACAGTGCCACCGGGCCCGCCGCGCTTCGTATGATGTGGCGCCTATGAGCCGCCCGCCATCGTCCGCCCACGTCCTGCGCATGGTGCACCGGCCGATGCGGCTGCCCGATCTGCCGGAAGCGCTGTCGCTGCTGCCTGCGCAGGTCAGCGCCGACCCGGCCGAGCGCGCCGCGATCGCCGCCCAGTGGCCGGCGCTTCTGGAGCAGCAGGCCGCGCTGCAGAGCGGCGTGATGGAAGACCTGGCCCGCCCGCCGGGGCAGCGCATGCTCGGCTGGGGTGTCTCGGTGTTGCTGTCTCCCGCACAGGCGCGCGCGCTGCAGCTCGACGGCGAGCCGGCAAGCTTCGTGGCGCGGCGCGTCTACGCCGAGCTGCGCAGCGGGCGCTTGCGCCTGATGGACGACCGCGAACTCGGCCGCTGCAATGCGGCCGGCGAAGTGATCGGCCTGGTGCTGCACTTCACCCTGCCGCGCATCGACCTGGCCGATCCGCAGGTGCACAAGATCGTGGCCTGCGCGCAGGAGTCGTTCCGCATGCACCACACCGGCTTCCACTGGCAGGCCATCTACCTGGAGAACAGCGCCTCGTTCATGGAGGTGCACCGCGAGAGCGGCTTCGCGCCGCGCCGCTTTGCCGACGAGGACGCGCTGTCCCGGCTGCCGGAGGCAGAGCGCCCCGTGTTCATGGGCCTGACGCGCGACGAGGCGCGGCAGCGCCTGCCCGGCACCACGCTGCGCAACTGCTTCGAGAGCGAGCCCCCGCGCTTCCGGTTCTCGGCGCAGCAGCGGCGGCTGCTGTGGCTGGCGCTGTTCGACGACGCCGACGTGGCGCTGATGCCCGAGCTGGGCGTCTCGGTGCATGGGCTGAAGAAACTCTGGCGCGGCATCTACGAGCGCGTGGACCTGGTCGAACCGGGCTTCTTCGGCGACGACGGTGGCGACGACGAAGGCAAGCGGGGCCCCGAGAAGCGCCGCCAGGTGCTCGCCTACGTGCGCCAGCGGCTCGAAGAGCTGCGGCCCTGGCAGTCGGCCTGAGACGATGGCCGTCGAGCGACCGGTCCCGCGTCTGCGCTGGCGCCCCACGCGCGAGGCGGACCTGCCGCAGTGCCTGGCGCTGCTGCCGCCCTTCCTCGGCCTGGACGGCGACAAGCCGGCGCTGGAGGCGCTGTGGCGGCGCCTGCTCGACGAGCCGGCCATCACCACCACCGTGATGGAAGACCTGGCGCTGCCCGCGCACGAGCGGCTGCTCGGCTGGGGCTGCAGCGTGGTGCTGCCGCCGGCCGAAGCCGACGCCCTGGGCCTGCGGGGCGACCCACCGCGCCCGCCGGCGCCGCTGGTGGCGCGGCTCTATCGCTCCTGGCTGGCCGGCGAGCCGCTGCCCGCGCCGCGTTCGCTCGGCGAGGCCAATGCGCAAGGCGCCCTGCACCTGCTGAACCTGCACTACACGCAGCGGCCGGCCGACCTGAGCGATCCGCTGGCGCTGGCGGTGCTGGCCGTGGCCAACGACGCCTTCCGCTTCGCGGTCGGCGGCTGGCAGCTGGCGGCCATGCACATCGAGGGTTGCGCGCTGGACCAGCCGATGTACACGGCAGCCGGCTTCCCGGTCTGCCGCTACGCCGGGCCGGGTCCGTGGGACATCCTGCCCGACGCGTTGCGGCCGGTGCACTTCGGCATCAGCCGGCCGGCGGCGATGGCGATGCTGCCCGGCACCTCGGTGCGGCAGGCCTTCGACCACTATCCGCCACGCTTCCGCCTGTCCGCCTCGCAGCGGCGGCTGCTCTGGCTGGCGCTGTTCGACGACAGCGACGACGCGCTGGGCGGCCGGCTGGGGCTGTCCGTGCACGGGCTGAAGAAGCTGTGGCGCGGCATCTACGAGCGCGTCGAAGACGTGGCCCCCGGTTTCTTCGGCGACGAGGCCGCCACGGCCGACGAAGACGGCAAGCGTGGCCCCGAGAAGCGCCGCCAGGTGCTGGCGTACGTGCGCCAGCGGCCGGAAGAACTTCGCCCCTGGGCCTGAGCGGGCGCGACGCGCCGTCTGCCGGGCCGGTTGGCCCATGGCTCCTCCACGCACCATCCGGGCGATGCGCCCACGCAGCCGGGACGCGAAGCTGGCGGCCTTCCCGACTCACGACCCGAGAGAGCCCCATGACCCTGCAAACCGCCCTGGCCGCAATGGCGGCCACCTTCGTGCTCGTCGCCTGCGGCGGCGGCGGCACGAGCGAGCCCGCCGTGCCCGAGGCCACCGGCGTCGGCCAGCCGATCGGCCCGGCGACGAGTGCCGTGATCGGCAGCGCCGGCGGCACGCTGAGCAGCGCCGACGGCAGCGTCGACGTCGAGGTGCCCGCCGGCGCCTTCGCGCGCGACGAGACGATCTCGCTGCAGGAGATCAGCCACCTGAACCATGGCGCGCCCGGCCGCGCCTGGCGCATCGGGCCGCAGACCCTGACGCCTGCGCTGCCGCTGACGCTGCGCCTGCACTACGACGAGACCGACCTGCAGGGCACCGATGCCGCCGAGTTGCGCCTGGCCTGGCAGGACGCACAGCGGCGCTGGATCGTGCCCGCCGCGCCGTCGCTCGACACGGCCTCGCGCACGCTGACGCTGTCCGCGCGGCGCCTGGGCGACTGGTCGCGCTTCGCGCGACTGTCGCTCTCGCCGAGCGCGGCGACGGTCAAGGTCGGCCAGTCGCTCGCGCTGAAGGTGCTGCGCTGCGAGGTGGTCGGCTTCGAGGCCGGCGCCGACGGCGGCGATCCGCAACTGGTCAAGGACTGCCAGCCCGACCCGCTGGTCAGGACGAACGGGCCGCGGGTCAACGGCATGGCCGGTGGCAATGCCACCGTGGGCACGGCCGTGTGGCCGGATCCGCAGCGCGCCGAGTACCTCTTCACCGCGCCGGCCATCGCGCCCCATCCGCGCACCGTCGCGCTGTCCGTGCAGACGCTGCTCAGCGCCGCCCCGGGCAGTCCGGCGAGCACCTTCCTGGTCAGCAACATCACGATCGAGGAGGGCGACGGCTGCGCCTGGGTGCAGCAGGTCGACGGCTTCGACTACGACCTGCGCGTGGCCGCCTTCGAGGTGCGCGCCGCCAGCGGCAACGCCGCGTACGCCGGCACCGGCAAGCTCGAGGCCACGGGGCGGATGCAGCGCATCAGCGCACCGGGGCTGCCGGTGGTGGTGTTCAGCAGCTTCGGCCAGAGCGCGAACGGGTTCGTCAACGTGCACGGCACGCTGCAGGTCGACGATCCGGCCGAGCCCTACACGCAGACCTACGCCGCCAGTGGCGCGCCGTCGGGTCTGGGCACGCAGATCCCACCGGCGCTGCTGGTGCTGAGTGTCGATGCGCGCACCTGCACCTACGCCTTCGGGGGCGGCGCGATGACGCACGGCAGCGTGCAGGGCGGCCCGACCGCCACACCCGACGCCGTGCTGACCCCGGGCGAACTGCACTTCAAGGACATGCCCCTGCCGACCGGCACGTCGCGGGTCATCGCCGTCGATGCGCTGGAGGCGCCGTTCCGGCTCGACACCGAGGGCAATGGCTTCGCGCCATGGAGCAGCCTGCTGCCGCTGCCTTTCGACCCGGGCAGCACGCTGGTGAGCTGGAGCCTGAGCCCGGTGACGCCCTGAGCCTTGCAGGCCTGCGTCCATGGCCCGATGTCTGCCACGGCGCAGCCCTGCGCCGTGCGCAGCCTTCGGCTGACCGTCCGGCATTCAGGATCGACCGCCTGCCGGCGCCGACAGCCGACCGGTTCACGTTCCCGGATCATCAAGAAAAGCCTGGACACTGCGGAACAGCTGCATTCGATTTCGCTCCAGCATGATCGAGTGCGTCCCCTCGCCGATCTCCACATATTGCTTCCGAGGCGCATTGACGAGCAGCGGGAACAGGGTTTGCGCCATGTAGGACGGCGTGTCGGCGTCCCACTCCGCCTTGATCAAGAACGTGGGCGCCCTGATGGCTGCCGGATCATAGGGAGGGACCCATTCGCCCGCCGTGGGCGGCTGTGCGAACACGCCGTTGGGGGCACGAACGACCGGCGGTGTCTGCCTCGATCCCCAGGGGTCGGTCGCGAGCGTGGCCGTCACCCAGGTCTCGAACCAGCCGCGCGGAATGAGTTGTTCCTGCTTTTCTTGGGCCACACCGGCCAACCATCGCGACTTCACCGCGGCCACGTTCACGTGCCGGTACGGCTTCGTCAAGTCGACCCCCCGAGTCGACAGCGGCTCCGCCCTGCGTTGCCACAGGGGCGCGTAGAGCACCAGGCGGTTGACCTTGTCGCCATGGGTGGCGGCGTAGCGTCCCATGATGGCGGTACCCCAGGACCAGCCGATCAGATGGACGCGCTCCACGTTGCGCCGGCGCCGGATGAAGTCGACGGCGGCGTCGACGTCGTCGACCGCCTCGGCCAGCGTGGCGATGGGGGAGCCGCGGTCCGCGGGCTCGGACGTGATGGCGGGGCGCGTCGACCCGCCATAGCCCCGCACGTCGACGAGGTAGACGTCGTAGCCGGCGCGCGCGATGAAGTCCATCCACGACAGCCCGTCCAGCGGGAGATCGAAGGTCGACTCCGAAGGGAAGGTCGCGCCGTGGACAAACAGCACGATCCGGTCGGAAGGGAAGACCTGCACCCCCGCCTGCCGCTTGTTTCGAACGAAGAGTTCGATACCCGCCGTCTTCGAGGCGACGCGGAAATCGTCGACCGCCAGGGCCTGCAGGTTCGATGCCGTCGGTGCCGCGGCGCAGCCGGCCAGCAGCGACACGACGATGGCGACGACGATGCGTCGGAACCAGTTGTTGAGCACGATTCGCCTCCGTTCGTTCAGTGGAGGCGCCAATCTGCGCTCGGCATCGCCGGCGTGTCCTGAAATTTCCCGGGGACGGGCTGATAAAGCCTGAGTAGCGCTGTACTTCGTCGCGGGACCGGACGCAAACTACCCTGGATCAGAGAATCTCACTCCGATGGGCCAGACCGAGGGTTTCACCGCTGCCCGGTTCCGATTCGACGATTTCGAGCTCGATGCGCAGCGGCGCACGCTGCGACGCTCGGGTGCCGACGTCGAATTGCGGCCGCTCGCCTTCGATGCGCTGGCCCATCTCGTTCGCCACGCGGGCCAGGTCGTGACCAAGGACGAGCTGATCGCTGCCGTCTGGCCGGGGCTCGTGGTGACGGACGACTCGATCGCGCGCTGCATCAGTGACATCCGGCGCGCCCTGGGCGATGTCGATCAGCAGATCATCAAGACGGTGCCGCGGCGCGGCTACACGCTGGCGGCCCCGGTGGAGCGGGACGGGCCCGGGTTCGACAAGCCCGGGCCCGCTGCGCAGGGCGTCACCGACGCAGGCCCGCCACCCGCGCGGGGCCGCCCGACACGGCGATGGATCCTGGCTGCCGGCGTGGCCTGCCTGGGTGTCGCTCTGGCCTGGGGGGTGGGGGCGCTGCGTCGGAGCGCCGACCCCGCGCCGGCCCGGCCGGGCCTGTCGATCGTCGTGTTGCCCCTGGCCAGCGAGGGTGGCGACCCGGCGCAGGACCGCCTGGCCGCCGCACTCACCGACGAGATCACGGTCGACCTGTCACGCCTGCCCGAGACCTTCGTGATGGCGCGCGCCACGGCAGACAGCTACCGCGGCCGGCGCGTCGACGCGCGCCAGGTGGGCCGCGAGCTCGGCGTGCGCTACGTGCTCGACGGCGGCCTGGTGCGTCTGGACGACGCGGTGCGGCTGACGCTGCAGCTCGTCGACAGCGAAAGCGGTCGCGCCTTGTGGGCCGACCGCATCGATGGCGAGCTGCCCGAGCTGCCGGCGCTGTATCGCCGCGTCACCGGCACGGTGGCGAGGTCGCTGGACCTGAAGCTGCAGGAAGTGGAAACCGCACGTGCGCGGGAGCGGTCCGCCGCCGACGTCCAGGACTTGTTGCTGCAAGCACGCTGGCTGCTCCAGTTCAACCGGACGACGCCGGACTCCGTGCAGGAGGCGCGCCGGCTGCTCGAGCGTGCGAGCGTGCGCGACCCGCGCTCGGGTCTGGCCTTCGCGCTGCTCGCCCAGACCTACAACGTCGACGTGTCGCAGCGCTGGCTGAGCCTGCGCGGCACGACACGCGAGCAGTGGCTGCAACAGGCCGACCGGCTCTCGGAGCGCGCCTTCCAGCTGGACCCGGCCGATCCGCGGGTCGTCGGTGTGCGCGGCACGACGCTGGCGCTGGCCGGCCGCTCCGATCAGGCGGTGGAACTGCTCGAGCGCCAGATCGCGCTCAATCGCAACGATGCCAGCGCCTGGTTCTGGCTCGGTTATGCCCGTTGCACCCTCGGCCGGCAGGATGAGGCCATCGCCGCCCTCACGCAGGCGCGACGGCTCAGCCCGCGCGATCCGAATCTCAACGGCATCTTCCTCGTGACCGCGGCGGCGCACCTGTACCTGGGCCACGACCGCGACGCTCTCGACTGGGCGCGGCGCTCGGTGCTGGAGCGTCCGCAGCACGCCGTGGCCCATTCATGGGTCGCCGCGGCGGCCGCGAACCTGGGCGAGCAGGAAGCCGCCAGCGCGTCGCTCGCCGAGTTCAGGCGCCAACTGCCCTCGTACACGATCACCTCGTTCCGTGACGAGCGCTTGTGCGCGAACGACCTGTGCCGCAGCCAGCGTGAGCGCTACTACGCTGGGCTGGCGAAGGCCGGGCTGCCCGAGTAGATTGACTTCGTGCCGCGGAGTGTTCGTCGGGGCTGCCCACGGCAAACGACGCAGTGAGCGGCGGCTCTCCGGCAATGGCAAAACGCGATCATCTTCCTGGCGCGGCCTCGTCCTGGTGCTGTCGGGTCGGTCGAAACCCGCTGCGTTGCCGCGCAAGTCGTCTAGCCGGGCTTGCCCGGCCCGTCTGTCAGCGCCTCGATCAACGTCTGCTCCAGCCAGGCCTGATAGGCCTCGGGAGTCCAGTCCGACTCGTGCACGAGCTTGTGATACAGATCGCGGCTGGTCATCATCCAGAGCAGCACCGCCGCTGCCTCCCGCGTGAGCCCCTTCCTGGCGCGCTTCGCCGCGAACAACGCGTCGATCCGCTCACGCTGCATTTCCCGCCGCAAGGTCTCGAACGACTGCTGGGTCTTGCGGAGCTCGGGCGAGAACGCTGAAGATTTCATGAGCAGGCTGAGTTCGGCACTCTCGCCTTCGTAGATCGCCCGCGCCACATGGGCGCTCAGCGCGATCCGGCGCACAGGGTCTTTCACCCCATCGAGCTTGCGCTGCGCCAGCCTGAAGCGCGGGCCGAAGATCGCGTCGCGCATCAGGGCATCCAGCAGCCCGGCCTTGGACTTGACTGTCGCGTAGACCGTCGGCTCCGATACGCCGGCGCGCGCGGCGATCTGGGCAACGGTCGTGGCGTCGATGCCTTTGCGCGAGAACAGGAACTTGCCCGCCTCCAGGATCTTGGCCCGCGTGTGCTCCGCTGCCTCCGCGCGAACATCCGATTGGTACTGCCGCTTGCTGGGGATCGCCATATTGACTATAGTTAACTATATCCAATGCAAGTGGAGGCTGCGCATGACATTCGAAGCCTACATGAACAACATCCGTGCCAAGACGGGCAAGGGGCCCGAGGAATTCTTCGACGAGGCGGTCAAGGAGGGCATCCTGCGCCCGGACACCAAGACGATGGAGTTTGTGGCCTGGCTCAAGGCCAGTTCGGGCTTGGGGCATGGGCACGCCATGGCCGTCTGGGAGGCGTTCAAACGCAGTGGCTGGATTCCCCTTTCGAAGGCACCCACGTCAGCGGCCAGGGGAGGCAAACGATGATCTGGATGCGACGCGCCGGCGTGGGCTTGTCGGCACTGGCCACCCTGTTCTTCCTCCTGGACGCCAGCGGAAAGCTGCTCCAGGTCGAGCCGGTGCTGCAGGGCACGCAAGCACTTGGCTGGCCCGTGACTGCGGTGGTACCGCTGGGTGTGCTGTTGCTGGTCGGTGCCTTGCTCTACGCCGTACCGCGCACGGCCGTGCTCGGCGCGATCTACCTGACAGGTTTTCTTGGCGGTGCGGTGGCGACGCACTACCGGATCGGGTCGCCCCTGGCGACCCACGTCCTCTTCGGCGTGTACGTCGGCGTCGTGATGTGGGCGGGCCTGGCGCTGCGCTACCCGGGCTTGTTCACGGCGGCGTTCGGCAAGCCGAGCAGCCAGGTGCCAACGACGGGTGATTGAAACGCGCTGCCGCGTGCGGAATCCAGTCGGGGTGTGTTCGGCGCCCAAGGGGCCAGCTCCTCTTGCGCCAGACCGTGCGCTCATTCACGGTCACTGGTTTCGAGCGACTCACATACGCCACCGGGCCGCCCTTGACGCTCAAGGACAGTTGCCGCACCCTGCACCCTGAGGGAGTCGGCAGCTTGCTGGTCCGATCGACAGGTCGTGGTCAAGACGCATCGTGTCTTGCGCTGCCCGACCCGGGCCGTTGACCCAGTCAACTCCGATCAACGTTCCTGCGCCGCGTGCCGCCGGCGGTGCTCGAGGTGCGGGCGCCCGCGGCCCGGTGGTTCCTGGGCTGACTGTGACCCGACATCCTTCACGGCAAGACCCCAGCCTCCTGCGCCGTCTGCTGCGCGCCAAGGATCGCATGGATGCGGCCTCGCACGAGGCCTGGCCCGTGCGTCGCCTGGCCGAGTTCAGCGGTGTCTCGGAGGCCCATTTCGCACGCCAGTTCAAGCAGGCCTTCGGCGCCCCGCCGCATCGCTACCTGCTCACGCGGCGCATCGAGCGCGCTACCGCGCTGCTGCGCGACACCGATCTGCCCATCACCGAGATCGCGTTCCAGACGGGATGGGACAGCCTGGGCACCTTCGGCCGCACCTTCCGCGACGTCACCGGGAACAACCCCAGCGTCATGCGCGAGCAGGCGAGGGCGGCCGCGCAGGATCTCTCCGGCGTGCCGCACTGCGTGCTGAGCGCCGCGCAGCGCCCCCACCTCATGACAGCAGTTTCGGAGAAGCGCCGGCATGCCACCGCGCCCAAGAATGGAACCCTCGATGACAAGGAGGTCCCGTGACCCAAGTTCAAGTGATGGGTGTGTACGTGCGCGACCAGGACGAAGCGCTCTCGTTCTACGTCGACAAGCTCGGCTTCAAGGTGCACACCGACGTGCGCAATGGCAACTACCGCTGGCTTACCGTGCAGCACCCCGACCAGCCTTCCTTCCAGCTCGGACTCTTCGTGCCCGGTCCCCCGGTGCATGACGACGCCACCGCGCAGACCTTGCGCGAGGCGGTCGCCAAGGGGGCGATGCCGCCGATGGTGCTGGAAGTCGACGACTGCCGAGCCATCCACGACCGCCTCCTCGGCCTGGGCGTCGAGTTCAGCCAGCCACCGATCGAGCGCTTCGGCACGGTGGACGCCGGATTTCGGGACCCGTCGGGCAACGGCTGGAAGATGATCCAGGCCCGCCGATGAGATCGCCATGTGCTTTCACGGCATGTTCATGCCCGAGGCCGGCATGGTGACGAAGGAGACTTCCCGCAGGATCCGTGACGCGCCCGTCCTGATCGACCGGCGCACCGCCGAGCCCGGTGCGTCCCGCCAGGCGCTGGCACAGCGGGCTCTCGACCCGGTGAGACCGCACTCGCTCCCCCGTTCGTGGGCGTCGAACGACAGCAACCGAAACCGAAGAGACCTTCGCCGCCCTTGCCTCGTCGCCGCGGAGCTTCCGCCCGGTATCGTGCGACTCGGCGGGCCGAGCGGTGTCGAAATGCGCCGTCGCCGTTCGTCACGAGAAGACCGCTGCTTCAGGAGACTGCCATGCCACGTTACATGATTCAGGTTCGCGCCACCGCCATGAGCGAGGCGGGTGACTTCCCCGACGACCCGACGCTGGTGCCGCGCATGATGGCCTTCCATGAGGAGATGGCCCAGGCTGGCGTGCTGCTCGATGGCGCCGGCCTGCAGCCCAGCAGCCAGGGCTTTCGCGTCCAGTACGACGCTGCCGGCAAGGCGAGCGTCACGGACGGTCCCTTCGCCGAGAGCAAGGAGCTGATTGCGGGCTACACGCTGATCGAGGTGCGCTCGCACGACGAAGCACTGGCCTGGGCGCGACGCTTTCCGGCGCCGTTCCCTGGCCAGCCCTGCTGCATCGAGGTTCGACCGCTGATGGGCGGGGTCGACTTGCCACCCGAGGATGCCGAGCGTGTCATCCGCGAACAGCTCGCCGCCATCAAGCGGCGTGGCTGACGGCTTCGTCGAGACCGTCTGCCGCTCTCGGCCCCGCGCTCCAGCAGGCGTGGCCTTGGAGCCCACGCACGAACCTCGCGGTCATGCCTTGGCGCCGGGCTTGAAGTCGTGGATGGTCTCGCCGCGCGCCAGCATCTCCACCAGCCGGGCGATGCGCCTGGCGCGCGTCTCGGCCTTCACGGCCGTCTGTATGCGCCACAGGACCGCGTAGCGATTGGCGGCGTTGATCGTTGCAAAGAAGGCCTTGGCCTTCGGCTCGGCTTCCAGCGCCGCCTGCAGGTCTTCGGGCACCGCGGACGTGCGCGCTCCGTCGTAGGCCTGCGACCAGCGTCCGTCGGCCTTGGCGGCCTCGATCTGCGCGTGGCCTGGCGCCTGCATGCGGCCTGAGTCGATGAGCGCCGTGGCCTTGTCGACGTTGATCTTCGACCAGATGCTGCGCGTGCGCCGCGGTGTGAAGCGCTGGAGGAAGTGCGGGTCGTCGAGGCCCTTCTTCTGGCCGTCGATCCAGCCCCAACACAGCGCGATCTCCACCGCCTCGGCGTAAGTCACGCTGGGTTCAGCGGCGTCTCGCTTGGCGATCTTGAGCCACAGGCCGTCGCAGGCGGCGTGGTTCTTCTTCAGCCAGGCCTCGAAAGCCTTGGCGTTCCTGAACAAGGTCGGGGCAAAGTCGGGTGGAATGGCGGACTTGGCGGCGGGCATCGCACGGAGTGTGCCGCATGAGAACCGGCCCGGTTCGCTGCACGGTCACACGAGGCGCAATGCCTCGCGACGGCGTGCAAGGGCCGGCCTGGACGGAGCCGGAACGGCAGTCACTGGCTTCATCGACACGCCATGCGTTCGACGCGACCAGCTTGCGGCGAGACGTCATGCGCGATGTGCAATCGAGGCCAGGCCCTAACGCTTGCCCCACAGCTGTTCCAGCCGCGCGTCGCGGCCGCAACTGGCGCGGTAGTAGGCATAGCGCAGCGGATTCTTCTTGTAGTAGTCCTGGTGGTAGGCCTCGGCCGGGTAGAAGGTGGTC
>CAZVLY010000067.1:0-16031 GCA_964628175.1 uncultured Piscinibacter sp.
CAGCGCCGACCGCCGAGGCGAAGCGCCGTAGCCTGCCCGGGCGTGCCTTTGCCGCACACCCCGGGACCGAGAGCCAAGCAGGATGCCAAAGTCACACCCATCCTAGTGCTGAAGAATCGCCTGCAGAAACGCCTGCGTTCGCGCTTCTCGCGGTGCCCCGAAGAACTGCTCCGGCGGCGCCTGCTCCACCACGACGCCGGCCTCCATGAAAACCACGCGATCGGCCACGCGCCGCGCGAAGCCCATCTCGTGCGTCACGATCACCATGGTCACGCCGGTGTGCGCCAGGGCCTGCATCACCGCCAGCACCTCGCCGACCATCTCGGGATCGAGCGCCGAGGTGGGCTCGTCGAACAGCAGCACCTTGGGCTCCATCGCCAGCGCGCGCGCGATCGCCACGCGCTGCTGCTGGCCGCCAGAGAGTTGCCCCGGCAGCTTGTCGCAGTGGTCGGCCAGGCCGACCTTGACGAGCAGGGCGCGCGCCCGTTCGTCGGCCTGGGCCCGCGGCATGCCGCGCACGCGCAGCGGGCCGAGCGCCACGTTGTGCACGGCGCTCAGGTGCGGGAACAGGTTAAAGCTCTGGAACACCATGCCCACCTCGGCGCGCACCTTGGCCAGCGCCTTGCCGCGCACGACCTTCTCGCCGTCCACGCGCACCTCGCCGCGCTGGTAGTCCTCCAGCAGGTTGATGCAGCGGATCAGCGTCGACTTGCCCGAGCCCGACGGGCCGACGACCACCACCACTTCGCCGTGCGCGATGCTCAGGTCGATGCCCTTGAGCGCATGGAAGCTTCCATAGTGCTTGTGCAGCCCGCTGATCTGGACGATGGCGCTCATCGCGTGGCCTCGCGGTGCCGCGACTCGAAGTGGCCCACCAGCCTCACCAGCGGCAGCAGCAGCGCGAGATACAGCAGCGCCGCGCCGATCAAGGGCGTCGGGTTGGCGGCCAGCGCCTGCGCCTGCGTGGCCTGCTTGAGCAGGTCGGGCATGGCCACCACCGAGGCCAGCGCGGTGTCCTTCAGCACGTTGATGCAGTTGCTCGTCAGCGGCGGCGTGACGATGCGCAGTGCCTGCGGCAGCACCACGTCGCGCATCGTGTTCAGGAAGCCCAGGCCGATTGCCTCGGCGGCCTCGAACTGGCCCTTCGGGATGGCCTCGATGCCGGCGCGGAAGATCTCCGCCGTGTAGGCGCAGGACACCAGCGACAGCGCCGTGGCCGCCGCCGCGAAGGAGGACAGCCGCACGCCGACGAAGGGCAGCGCGTAGTAGACGAGCACCAGCAGCACCAGCAGCGGGATGGAGCGGAACACGTCGATGTAGACGCGCGCCGCCGCGCGCAGCGGCGCCACGCCGTAAAGCCGCAGCAGCGCCATCAGCAGCCCGCTGACCATGCCCGCGACGATGCTCACCAGACCCAGCAGCACCGTGACCCCCAGCCCCTCGAACAGCAGCGGCAGCGCATCGCGCAGCACGCGCCAGTTGAAGAAGGTGGTGATCAGGTCCACGCGGGGGCGGCGGGCAGGTCGCGCGGCGGCTCAGGCCATCATTTCGGCATGTCCAGCACCTTCACCGTGGCGCCATCGGCCGGCGGCATGCTGCCGAACCATTTCTGGTGCGTCTTGGCGATGAAGCCTTCCTTCTTCAGCGCGGTCAGCGCGTCGTTGACCTTGGCGGCGTCGGCGAAGGTCTTCGCGAACATGAACGAGTAGCGCTCGCCGGTCGGGATGCGGCCGGCCACGCGGTACTGCGGCTTGTCCTTGATGTAGTACTCGACGGCGGGGATGTCGCTGATGTAGCCGTCGATGCGGCCGGCGGCCAGGTCGAGCATCGCCGGGGCCAGGCCCTCGTAGCGAGAGATCTTGGCGATCTTGTACTTGCCGGTGTTCTCGGTCGCCCAGATGTCGCCGGTCGAGGCGGTGTCCACGCCGACCGTCTTGCCCGACAGGTCTTCCAGCTTGTTGATCGGGCTGGCCTTGAGCACCGACAGCGACTGGTCGCTGTCGTAGTAGGGCTGCGCGAAGGCCAGCGTCTCCAGGCGCTTGGGGGTGATGGTGATCGACGAGATGGCGATCTGGATGCGGCCCGAGAGCACCGCCGGGAACAGGCCGTTGAACGGGATGTTCTCGATCTTCACGGTGTTGCCAGTGCGCTTGGCCACCTCGTTGACGAGGTCGATCTCGAAGCCGACGAACTTGCCCTGCGCGTCCTGGAACTCCCAGGGCACGTTGCCGATGTTGGCGCCGACGGTCCATTCGGCGGCGAAGGCGGGTGCGGCCATGGTGGCGGCGAGCGTGAAGACGGCGGCGAATCTGCGGAACTTCATGGGTGCGACTCCTGGGGGTGAGGGCGCGGCACGCAGGGTGCCGATCGAAGGGGCATCCTAGGAGATTGGAGCAAACAGTTCAAGCGAAAGCCGTAGTGAAGCATTCACGCCAATGCGGTGCGAAGTCGTCCGTGCTGGTGCGGTCGGCGCACCATCCCGAACCGGCAGCCGCCATCGCATAGCATCGGCGCCGTGGTGACGTCCCGCCCCTCCCTGATGCGCCTGGCCGTGATCGCCGTGCTGGCGGTGCTGCTGTCGGCCTGCGGCTCGGGCCCGAAGACGCGGCCCGGCCGCGACGGCCCCGAGGCCAACCCGCCCTCGCGGCTGGGCGAGGTGCCCGACGCCGAGCCCCGGCTCGAACCGATCCGCAGCGGCGGGCCGAACCGCCCCTACGAGGTGCTGGGCCAGAACTACACGCCGATGACGCAGGACCGCAGCTTCAGCGAGCGCGGCCTGGCGTCCTGGTACGGCAAGAAGTTCCATGGCCGGCGCACGGCCAGCGGCGAGGTCTACGACATGTACGCGATGACGGCTGCGCACCCGACGCTGCCGCTGCCGAGCTATGCGCGCATCCGCAACCCGGCCAACGGCCGCGAGATCATCGTGCGCGTCAACGACCGCGGGCCCTTCCACAAGGGACGCATCGTCGACCTCAGCTACACCGCGGCGCTCAAGCTCGACCTGCTGCGCGGCGTGGCGCCGGTGGAACTGGAGCGCATCACCTTCGCGGAGATCCGCAGCGGCGCCTGGCGGCGCGACGGCGCGTCGACCTCGGTGGCGCGCGCCGCCTCGCCCGAGGCGGTGCCGGCCGCCGCCGCGCCGCCCGTCGCCGTGGCCGCTGCGCCGCTCGACATGACGCCGCCGCCGCTGCCGGAGCCCGAGGCCGACAGCGGCGCGCCCTTGCGGCCGCTGGCCAGCGCAGCGCGCGGCTTCTGGATCCAGCTCGGCGCCTTCCGCCAGCGCGATGGTGCGGAGAGCTTCCAGCGCCGCGTGGCCGACGAACTCGACTGGCTCTCGCCGCAGCTCGCCGTGTTCGTCGACACGCCGCTGTTCAGGTTGCAGGCCGGGCCCTACGCGAGCCGCGAGGAGGCCCGTGCCGGCGCCGAGCGGGTGCGCGAGGCGCTGCAGCTCGTTCCGGTGATCGTCGAGCGGAAGTGACGGCTACTTCTTCTGCGCGAAGTGCTCGTCGTAGCGGTGCACGAAGTCCTTGGCTGCAAGCGGCAGGTGGCAGGCGCGGCAGGTCGCCGGGTCTTCCGGCCCCTTCTGGCCGCTGGCCAGGTAGCTCGCGTAGACCCAGTTGCCGTTGCGCAGCGACTCGGCCACGCCCTGGCCCCAGCCGGGGTTCTTGCCCATCACGAAGACGCGCAGCAGCTCGGCCTTGACGAGCTTGCCGTCGGCGCCGGTGGCCAGCGTGCCGTCGGGGTTGGCCTTGGCAGCGTAGTTCTCCATCACGAACACGGTGCCGTTGCCGAAACCGGTGGCGGCGCTGCCGGCCGCGGCGGTCGGGTTCATGTAGATCTCGCGCACCTGCTTGGCGTCGGGCCGCTGGACGGCGCTGAGGAACTTGGGCCAGGCCTTGTAGTCGGCGGGCACGGCGAGTTCGCCGTCGTTCAGTGCCTTGGGGCCGGTGGCGCAGCCGGCCACGAGCGCGGCGCCGGCCAGGGATAGGGCGAGGGAACGGTACATCGAGGGACTCCCATCGGGGCGGCGTCGAACTTGACGCCGGTCAACTGTAGTCCACAGTCTCGACGTAGCGCGGGTCCTCGTGCAATCCCCAATAGGCCTGTTGCAGCCGCAGCGTCACCGGCCCGAAGTCACCGCTGGCGCGGCCGGCGACCGGCACGCCGTCGACGCGGCTGATGCCGATCACGCCGCCGCCGGTGCTGCTGAGGAACACCTCGCCGGCGCGCTTCAGCTCGGCCACCGGCAGTGTCGCTTCGCGCACCGGGAAACCCTGCGCACGCGCCAGCTCGATCACCGTGCGGCGCGAGATGCCCTCGAGCACGCCGGCCGCGGGCGTGACCAGCGTGCCGTCGACGAGCGCGAAGACGTTGAAGCCCGGTCCCTCGGTGACGTTGCCGGCGGCGTCGACCAGCACCACCGTCTCGCCGCCGCGTTCGTAGGCCTGGAACAGCGCGCTCACCATGTCGAGCCAGTGGTAGTTCTTGATGCGCGGGTCGACGCTGGCCGCCGCGATGCGCTGCACGTCGCTGACGATCAGGTCGATCCCGCGCGCCTGCTTCGCCGGGTCGGCGATCCACACGAACGGGATCGCGAAGGCCATGAAGCGGTTCGTGCAGCTGCGCGGGTCGCGCGAGCCGGGGGCCGGCAGGCCGCGCGTGCACAGCACCTCGACGTAGGCGTCGCGCAGCCCGGCGCGGCGCACGCATTCGTGCATGACCGCGCGCACCTCGTCGCGGGTCTTGCCGGGGTTCAGGCGCAGCCGGTCCATGCTCGCGAAGAAGCGGTCGACGTGGTCGGACAGGCGGAAGAAGCGGCCCTGCCAGACATGCGCGACGTCGTAGGTGGCGTCGCTGTGCAGGAAGCCCCAGTCGAAGATGGAGATCTTCGCGTCCTCGGGGGCGACGTAGCGGTCGTCGATGTAGGCGCAGCCTTGCATGGTTGAAGCGGAGGGTGGCGGTGCGCCGCAGTATGCTCCGCCGGCCCATGCCGCCGCACGCCCGCACCGCCACCCGCCCGCAGCCCGGCTTCGTGCCACGGCAGGTGCTGCTGTTCTCGGGCCACCGCGTCGATGCGCCGGACCGGCCGCAGCCGCGTTTCCCGGCCGACAAGGTGGCGGCCGCTGCCGGCTGCATCGACGCAGCGCTCGCGTCATGCCGGGCCGGGCCGCAGGACCTGGCGATCACGCAGGGCTCCGCGGGCGGCGACCTGCTCTTCGCGCACGCCTGCCAGGAGCGCGGCGTGCCGCTGCAGCTGATGCTGCCGCTGCCCGAGGCCGAGTTCGTGCGCCGTGCCGTCACGCCGAGCGCCGAGTCGAACCGCTGGCTTGCCGCCTGGTCGCACGTGCGCGCGCGCCTGGACTCGGCGCCGCGGGTGTTGCCCACAGGCCGGGGCAATGCGTTCGAACGCTGCAATCGCTGGATGCTCGACACCGCGCTGGCCCACGGTGCGGCACGGCTGCGCCTGATCTGCCTGTGGGACGGCGGCGATGGCGACGGCCCGGGCGGCACCGATCACCTGGTCGAGGAGGCGCGTCGGCGAGGCGTGCCGGTGACCTGGATCGACACCCGCCGCCTGCGCCGTGTGAACAGGGCCTAGGCCTGCAGTTCGGCGATGCCCTGCGCGAGGCTGTCGGCGATCGGGTCGTCGCGCCCGCGCAAGGCGTCGAGCAGGCGCTGCAGCACCGGCAGCACCGACTTGAGCGTGTCGGCGTCGCCCAGGCTGCGCATGCGCGCGTAGCTGGTGTGGGCGTCGCCGGCCTCGCCGAGCAGCAGCTGGCATTGGCCGAGGTCGGCCCAGGCCCAGCGGTCGTTGCGCCGCGCGCCGTGCACCTGCCGCGCGATCGCCTCGACCGCCTTGCGCAGCGAGGCGCGCTGCTGCGTCGCGGTGCTCTGCTTCATCTCGATCGGCAGCACGATGGCGTTGACGAGGTTGTACGAGCTCAGCACTTCCAGGCGCTCGGCCGCCTCGATGCGCGCGCCGTCCTGGAAGGCGAGCAGCGCGCGCTCGAGCTGCTCGAGCCGCCGGTGGTTGCCGCCGAGCATGCCCAGGCAGTCGGCCAGGTGCGCGGCCAAGGCCTGCTCGCCCTCGGAGGCCGCGCCGTCGTCGAACAGCGTCGCGTGCCACGGCGAGGCGCGCAGCATCGCCACCGTCTGCTCGAGCACGGCCACGGCGCCGGGCAGGTCGGCGGCATCGCGGCAGTCCTTGGCTTCTTCCTTGCGGGCCTTGACGCGGGCCGCCAGGCCGGGCAGGTCGGTGCCCGGGTCGCCGGCCGCGCGCACCGCGCTGGCACCGACCAGCCGAACCAGATCGTCGCGCCCGCCCTGCCGCGCCCAGCGCCGCACCTGCACCGACAGCAGGTCGAACTGCAGCGCGCGCTGCGGGTCGCCAGCCAGCTCGGCGGCGCTGTAGCGCCAGTGCATGTAGAGCCAGGCGGCCAGGCGCCGCTCCTGCGCGGCGCGGCGCGAGCGCTCGATGAGCGACTTGCCCACGTCGTGGAACAGGATCGGCGAGATGCCCGTGCTCTCCTGGTCGTCGCTGAAGAGCAGATTGGCGTCCTGCACCAGCTCGTCGTCCACCGCCGGCGGCTGGGCCGAGGCGTCGCTGTCGAGGGCCTCGCCGACGGCGCGGTAGACCAGGCCGACCTCACCGCGGCGATCGGCGGCGAGCGTGGCCTCGAAGCGGTCGATCATCTGTTCGAAGGCCTGGTCGTCGCCGGCTTCGCAGCTGTAGGGCAGCGGCTCGAAGAGCCGCATCATGGCCTGCGCGTGCACCGGCGTGCCTTCGGGCAGCACCGCGGCGCCGTCGCGCGCCTCGATGATGTGCACCGCGCCGAGGCGGTTCGTCGCCAGCCGCACGCCGGCCTCGTACATCACGTTCGGGCGCAGCGCGGTCCAGTCGATCAGGCACATGTCGGTGCGACGGATCGACTCGAACAGCGTCTGCGCCACCAGGCGCGGCGTGTCCAGGTCGAGCAGCCGCGCCAGGCGCGGCTGCGCGTCGCGCGGCCCGCCGCCATCACGCAGCCGCCGCGACAGCTTGCCGGGCAGCTCCGCGGCGATGGTGCTGGTCCAGTTGCGCTCGCGGTACTCGACCGAGAAGGGACACAGCACCAGCACCTGCTCGGCGTGGCCGATGCCGCTGTAGGCGCTCGATTCCTGGCCGAGCTGGCGCACCGAGTCGAAGGCCGGCAGGTCGAGGTAGTGCGGCAGCTTGGCCAGGTCGCGCAGGCCCGTCTCGAACTTGCGCGCCAGCAGGTCCCAGGGGCGCAGGCCCTCGCCCATGCGCACCTGCTGCGCCGAATGCGCCGACAGGTTGAGCAGCTGCAGGTTGAACGGAATGTCGATGTGCTCGCCCACGCGGTGTTCGCCGCCCACGCTGCACACGGTGACGCCGCGCCGCGCCACCGAGCGCACGCCGAGCAGGAACACCACGCCCGGCTCGAAGCCGGTGAGGTCGAACACGGCCACCTCGGCGCGGCACAGCGCCTGCACGGCACGCACCAGGTTCTCCGGCGATTCGAAGGCGCGCGCCACGGCCAGTTCGGCCAGCTGCACCGGGCCCTGGCTGCCGGCGGCCTCGAGGATGGCCGGCCCGGTGTGGTCGAAGGCCCGGCGCACGTGCTGCAGCAGCGGGGTGTCGGCCGGGCCGGGCGGGCGCTGCGCGGCCACGACGACGCAGCGCAGCCCCGGGCCGCCGGGCAGCGCGCCCTCGGAAAGTGCATCGGCAATCGTGCCCTGCGTCGCCGGCTTGCGCGCGCCGGCGGTCGCCGCGGTGGTGGCCGCGAGCACAGGAAGCAGCTCGATCGCCGAGGCGATGTCGCCTTTGGACTGGTCCGGCGAATGCACCTGCGGCCGCACCGCGTCGCCGCGGAAGCGCTCGCGCATGATCGCGTAGGCGCGGTCGCGCGCCTGGTTCAGCGTGAGTCGGCGCGGCGTGCCGTCGTCGGCGCGCAGCGCTTCGAGCAGCGCGCCGGTGAACATGGTGTAGGTCTCGTCCGCCGGCGCTCGCGCCGGCTCGCTCTGGCTGCTGGCGCACAGCAGCGCCGTGCCCTTCTGCGGTTCGTCGTCCTTGGCGCCGTCGCGCACCTCCCCGATGACGACCTGCGCCGCCGCGTCATCGCTCATCATCTCGCGCACGGCCGCGCTGGCGAAGCAGCAGTCGAGCACGAAGTACTTGCGCGCATGGCGCGCCTCGGACTTGACGGCCTGGTGCAGGTGCTTGAAGCGGTAGCGGGTGTCGGGCGCGTCCTGGCGGGAATCGTGCAGCGACAGCAGGTACTCCTTGTCGTCGAAGGAGCCGTGGCCGATGTAGTAGACGATCACGTCCTTGCATACCGCCGCGCCCTCGCGCAGGAAGTCGCGGATGCGCTGGCCGAGCCGCGGCGCGGCCTCGTCGCTGTCGTACAGGTCGAGCAAGCGGCCCGCGGGCAGGCCGAAGCCGGCCGGGTCCTCGAAGTAGCGGCGCACGGCGTCGGCGGAAGCGCGAAAGCGCGGGTTGGACAGCCGCGGGTCGTGCGGGTAGGTGGCGGCCCCGAGCAGGATGACCTGCGTCGTCGCCGCGCTGGCGGCGCCGCTGGACACGGCTACCAGCCCCGCCCGTCGCGGCCCGCCAGGGCCCGGGCGATGTGGCCCGGATCGGTGCCGTCGCCGCGGTAGACGACGCGGCCCTGGTGCTCGATCACCACCATGCCGGGCCGCTCGCGCGCCAGGTAGTCGGCCATCCCGCGCGAGACCGGCATCACCGCCGGCGCCGGCACGTTCGCGCGCAGGCTGCTGCCCAGGTCCATGGTGTCGCCCGCCACGCGTTCGAGCTGCGCCTGCACCTGCGACGACATGTCGAGCATGACTTCGCGCAGTGCGGCCGCATGCCGGCCCGCGTCGGCCAGCGACGCCGACTCGAAGCGGATGACGAAGGGCAGCGGATTGTCTTCGGTCATGGCCGGCGCAAGGTAGCAGAAATGCCGGGCCGCCACCAGCGCCGCATGCCGGTTCAAACAGGGGAGGCCGTGCCCTTGTCCGCCCACGGGGCGAGTCCTAGACTGGGGCCCCCCTCGCAGGAGACAGTGATGACACGGCGCGCACTGTGCATCGGCATCAACAACTACCCGGGCACCCAGATGGACCTGGCCGGTTGCGTGAACGACGCGAACGACTGGGCCGACGAGCTCGGTGCCCGCGGCTTCGAGGTCAAGCGCCTGCTCGACGCGCAGGCGACGAAGGCCGCGATGCTCGCCGCCATGCGCGAGGTGATCGGCACGGCGGCGGCCGGCGACACGGTGGTGATCACCTTCTCCGGCCACGGCACCTTCGTGCCCGATGCCAGCGGCGACGAGAGCGACGGGCTCGACGAGGGCCTGTGCCCGCACGACCTGAAGACCGGCGGCGCCTTGCTCGACGACGAGATCCACGCCATCTTCGCCTCGCGCAAGGGCGGCGTGCACCTGGTGCTGATCTCGGACAGCTGCCACTCGGGCACGGTGACGCGCGCCGTGCCTGGCGGCGCCGACGACGCCGACCTGCCGCGCCCGCGCTTCATGCCGATGGCCGCCTGGCTGCCGCCCGAGCGGCTGCCGCGTGCAGCCGCCGGCCAGCCCGCCGCGGTGAGTTCCGGCGAGTCGCCGTTCGCTCGCGCCGTATCGCGCGGCGGCGGCGACCTGCTGCTGTCGGGCTGCAAGGAGGGGCCGAACAACTTCAGCTTCGACGCGCGCATCCGCGGCCGGCCCAGCGGCGCCTTCACCTACTTCGCGCTGAAGGCGCTGAAATCGCTGCCGCCCACGGCCACCTACGCCGACTGGCATGCGGCGGTCACCCCTGCCGCGCTGCCGTCGGCCAGCTATCCGCAGTCGCCGCAGATCGTGGGCAGCGCCGCCGCCCGCAAGCGTCCCGTCTTCGGCTGACGGCCCCGACGATCCGGCCCGCGCGCCGCAAGAACCAGAACACACCGAGGAGCCTTCGCGATGGCGATCCAGATCAAGCTGGCCGGCCGGGCCGCCGAGCCCCGCCTGCCCGCGCTGCTGCAGGCTGCGGCGCGATCGGGCACGCAGGCGCAGGACCCGTTCCTGCCCAGCGGCTACCTGCAGGCCACCGGCACCTACGACGTGAGCGCCACCGCGCGCAGCGGCGACGAGGCCGCCACGCAGCAGGCGCTGACGACGCAGGACACCGAGATCGTCGTGCTCGAGCTGGCCGACGGCAGCACGCTGATCACCAGCGCGGCGCGCCTGCACGACTCGCTCGCACGCACCCGGCCGGAACTGCTCGGCCCCGAGGGCGAGGTGCTGCTGGAGAAGCTGCGCACGGCGGGCGCGGCGCCCGGCCGCGGCATCGGCGAGGCCGTCGGCGGCCTGCTGTCGAAGGTCTACACCTTCGTGGCCGGCGGCGTGCCGGATGCGATCATCGACGAGGCGCTCACGCAGGTCGGCAACCGCGCCGAACTGGGCGTCAGCTGGGCCGGCACCAAGGCGCTGATGTGGGCCGTCGAGAAGCGGCTGGACCGGCAGCCGGGCCTGTACCGCTGGGTCGGCGGCACCGGCAAGGCCGAGGATCTTCAGCCGGCCAACCTGCCCCCGGCCAGCGAGGCGCTGCAGCAGCCGATGCTGGTGTTCGTGCACGGAACCGGTTCGAGCACGCTGGGCAGCTTCGGCGAGCTGCGCAACGGCGACCGCGACCTGTGGGCGGCGCTCGAGCGCCAGTTCCCCGGCGGCATCTTCGCCTTCGAGCACCGCACGCTGTCGCAGGGCCCGATCGAGAACGCCATCGAGCTGGTCAGCGCGCTGCCGCGCGGCGCGCAGGTGAGCCTGGTCTCGCATTCGCGCGGCGGCCTGGTCGCCGACCTGCTGTGCCTGGGCGATTTCGACGCGCTGATCGAGCGTTATGCCTACGCCTTCCCCGGCACCGGCGATGCCGATCCGGACGAGGCGCGGCGCGTGCTCGGCGAGATGCAGCAGGCCCACGCGCAGCAGCGCGAGCAACTGCGCGCGCTGGCCCACCTGCTGCGCGACCGCCGCCCGGTGGTGCAGCGCTACGTGCGCGCGGCCAGCCCGGCCAACGGCACCAAGCTGGCCAGCGGCAACTTCGACGTGTTCCTGTCCGGGCTGCTGACGCTGATCGGCCAGGTGCCGCTGTTCTTCGGCAGCCCGTTCTACTCGGCCTTCAAGCGGGTCGTCATCGAAGTCGCGAAGAACCGCACCAACGCGCACCTGGTGCCCGGCATCGAGGCGATGCTGCCGGACTCGCCGATGGCGCGGCTGCTGCGCGACGCGCCGGTGCGCGACGGGCTGACGATGGCGGTGATCGCCGGCGACATCCAGGGCGGCCACCTGCTCAAGCGCCTGGGGGTGCTGCTCACCGACTTCCTGCTGTTCGACAACGACGACAACGACCTCGTCGTCAACACCACCGCCATGCTCGCCGGCATCGCGCCGAAGGCGGCCGCGCGCGTGCTGTTCGACCGCGGCGCCGACGTGTCGCACTTCCGCTACTTCAGCAACGGCGACACGCGCGCGGCGCTGCGCGACTGGCTGGTCGAGGCCGAGCCGCGCGCGCTCGACATGTTCCGCACGCTGCCGACGCCGGGCGAGTACGCCGCCGCGCTGGCGGAAGCCGCGCGCGCCAGCCGCGACGTCGAGTCGGCCGAGCGGCCGGTGGTGGTGGTGCTGCCCGGCGTGATGGGCTCGCACCTGCGCGCCAACCGCAGCGACCGCGTCTGGTTCGACCCGCTGGACATCGCGTCCGGCGGGCTGGCCAAGATCGCCTTCGAGCAGCCCGGCATCGAAGCCGAGGAGCTGTTCGGCATGTTCTACGGCAAGCTGTGCAAGGAGCTCTCGCGCAGCCACCGCGTCGAGCGCTTCCCGTACGACTGGCGCCAGCCGCTGGACGTGCTGGCCGACCGGCTGGGCGAGTTCCTCGACCGCCTGCTGCAGCAGACCGACCGGCCGATCCGCCTGCTCGCGCACAGCATGGGCGGCCTGGTGGTGCGCGCCTGCATCCACAAGCGGCGCCCGGTGATGGACGCGCTGATGAAGCGCCCGGGCTCGCGGCTGGTCATGCTCGGCACGCCGCACCAGGGCGCGCACTCGATGGTCGAGAACCTGCTCGGCAAGGGCGACACGCTGCGCACGCTGGTGCGCCTGGACCTGACGCACGACATGCAGGAGGTGCTGGACATCGTCGCCGGTTTCCGCGGCGCGCTGCAGCTGCTGCCCAAGCCGGGCTTCGTCGACATCTTCCAGGGCCAGAGCGACGGCGGCGCCTTCTTCGACTACCAGCAGGCGCCGACCTGGCAGGCCATGAAGGGCAAGGTGCGCGACCTGTGGTTCGGCGACGGCAAGGCGGCCACGCCGGCGCAGGCGGTGCTCGACGCGGCCGCCTGGCTGTGGACGCAGGACGGCCGCGAGCGGCCCGCGCTGCCGGCCGACTACGAGAAGAAGAGCGTCTACGTGTTCGGCGTGGCGCGCAACACGCCCTGCGGCGTGCGCGAGGAAGGTGGCCGCCTGAAGATGGTCGGCACGACGCGCGGCGACGGCACCGTCACCTGGGAGTCCGGCCGCATCGGCGGCATCGGCAGTTTCTACTACATGCCGGCCGTGCACGGCGACCTGCCGTCCACGGCGGCCTACCTCGGCGCGCTCGTCGAGCTGCTGGACAGCGGCGCCACCGCCGGGCTGCTGACCCAGCCGCCGGTGCTGCGCGCCGCCGAGGACGACCAGCCGGTGAGCTACGACGCCGGCCCGCCGACGGCCGACGACCCGAACACGGTCGAGCTCGGCCTGCTCGGCGGCGCGGTCAACGATCGCGTGCCCAAGCCGCCGAAGTTCCGCCTCGAGGTGGCCGTCAAGGCGATGGACCTGCGCTCGGTGCAGCAGCCCATCATGGTCGGCCAGTACGAGCAGGACACGATCGCCGGTCCGCAGCTGCTGATCGACCGCGACCTGCTCGGCGGCGACCTCAGCGAGCGTTACCACCTGGGGGTCTACGCCGGCCCGCTGGGCACCGCGGCGGTGGTGCTCGGCGGCTCGGGCAACCGCTGCGTGGACGGGCGGCCGCTGGCCGGCGCCATCGTCACCGGGCTGGGCAAGTACGACGGCTCGCTGAGCCCCGCGATGCTGGTGGACGCGGTGCGCACCGGCGTGCTGCGCTACCTGCTGCAGGTCTCCGACGTGCTCGGCGAGGCGCAGCGGGAGGTGCCGCTGGCCGCCTTGCTGATCGGCTACAACTCGGCCGTCAACCTGACGGTGGCGGCTTCGGTCGAGTCGCTGGTGCGCGGCGTGCTGGAGGGCAACGCCAAGTTCGCCGCGGTCACGCGCAGCAGCATCCGCGTCGGCCGGCTCGACATCGTCGAGCTCTACCTCGACATTGCCATCAGCGCCGGCTACGCGTTGCGCGAGGCCTGTCGCCGGCTCGCGCCGCTGGCGGCCCAGCAGGGCACGCTGCTGAGCTACCGCGAGGAGATCGACCAGAACTCGAGCGTGCGCCCGCGGCTGTATGCCGACATGCGGCAGAGCTACTGGCCGCGGCTGATGATCACCGAGGCCGAGCGTGATGCGCCGGCGGACACCGCCTCGCCGGCGCGGCCCGACGACGGCGCGGCGCGCACCGCCGTCGGCGAGAAGCTGCGCTTCCTCTACGTCGGGCAGCGGGCGCGCGCCGAGTCGGTGTCGCTGCAGCGCCAGCCCGGGCTGATCGAGACGCTGGTGCGCCAGCAGATCCACAGCGCGCTGTGGCGGCCGGAGTTCGGCCGCATGCTGTTCCAGCTGATGGTGCCGCACGACTTCAAGGATGCGGCGCGCCAGCTCGACCGCGTCGTGCTGGTGGTCGACGAGTACACCGCCAACCTGCCCTGGGAACTGATGCTCGCCGACGACCCGGTGTCCGGCGTCGAAGGCGGGGTCGACAAGGTCGGCGTGCCGCTGGCCCTGCGCTCGGCCGTGGTGCGCCAGTTCGCGACCGCCACCTTCCGCCGCAACGTGCGGCAGAGCCCGAAGCGCACGGCCCTGGTCATCGGCAACCCGTCGGTGCAGGGCTTCGACGCCTGGTTCCTCGACGCGAAGGGCCGGCCCTGTTCGGTGCCGCCCGACCTGCCCGGCGCTGAGTCCGAGGCGAAGGCCATCGCCGCGACGCTGCGCCACCTCGAGTTCGACGTCAAGGAACTGGCCGGCGACGCGGCCGACGCCACCGGCGTGCTGGCCGCGCTGTACCAGCAGCCCTGGCGCATGCTGCACATCTCGGCGCACGGCGTGTTCAACCAGCGCCATGTGGACGGCAGCCGGCGCAGCGGCGTGGTGCTCTCCGACGGGCTGCTCATCACCGCCGCCGAGATCGGCTCGATGGAGGTGGTGCCGGACCTGGTGTTCCTGAACTGCTGCCACCTGGCGCAGGTCGACCTCGGCCGCACCGGCAACAAGCTGGCGGCGAGCATCGCCCGCGAGCTGATCGAGATCGGCGTGCGCTGCGTCGTGGTCGCCGGCTGGGCGGTCAACGACGACATCGCGCGCAGCTTCGGCGAGGTCTTCTACCGCGAGCTGCTGCACGGCCAGAAGCCCTTCGGCCTGGCGGTGTTCGAGGCGCGCGAAGCCGCCTGGGACGCCGGCAAGGGGCAGGACATCACCTGGGGCGCCTTCCAGGCCTACGGCGATCCGGGCTGGATGGCCGACGCGCGTGCCGAGCAGGCCGAGCGCACCGAGAAGCCGCCGATGTTCGTGGCGATCGACGAGGTGTGCGACGAGCTCGCAAGGCGCAACGCCGACCTGCTGCGCCGCGGCGAGGAGCTGTCGTGGAAGCAGGTGGAGGCCCGTGTCGAGCAGGCCGACCGCCTGGTCGCCGAGCGCTGCCCGCTGGGCTGGCGGCGCCGCCCCGAACTGCTGACGGCGCTGGGCGACTACTTCCTGGCACTGGGCCACCTGGAGCGCGCCTATGCGGCGTTCAGCCAGGCGATGCAGGCCGAGGCAGGCGGCGCCGACGTGCCGATGCGCGTCGTCGAGGACATGGCCTTCATCGAGGCGCAGCTGGGCGACTGGCGTGCGGAGTACGGTCTCGAGGACGACCTCGCACAGCAGGTGGCCGAGGGCGAGCGCTCCTTCGATCTGTCGCTGCGCCGGCTCGCGGCGCTGGACGAACTGGCCGCGCTGCAGGACGGCGCCCTGTCCGGGGCCGCGGCGGGCGCGGCGGCGCTGCCGCGCAGCAGCAAGCGCGACGCCATGCGTGGCAGTGCCTGGAAGCGCAAGGCCAGCCTGCATGCGCGGCAGCTGCTCAAGGGCGGGCTGGACGCGCAGGCTTTCGACACGGTCGGTCGCAAGATGATCGAGGCCCTCAAGCAGAGCACCGAGGCCTACCGTGCGTCCGAAGGCTTCCCGGGCAGCGCCAACTTCAACCTCTACATGGCGCTGAACCGGCTGACGCTGGATGCGCTCACCGACTGGGCCACGCCTGCAGCCAAGGACGCCGCGCTGGTGCTGGTGCAGCAGTGCCGCCAGCTCGCGCACGAGCGGGCCGAGCGCACCGACGATCCGTGGGACGAGATGATGCCCAGCGACGCCCTGCTCACGCAGCGCCTGCTCGATGGCAGCCTCGGACGCACCGACGAGCTCGGCACAGCCGCCTTCGACGAGCTCGCCGCGGCCTACGAGGCGGCGTTCTCGAGCGTCGCGGTCAAGCCGGCGCAGCTCTATGCCGTCGTCAAGCAGCTGGAGATCATGTCGCGCTTCTGCGATGCGCTGTCGCTCGTGCAGCATCGCGACGACAGCCTGCGCCGAACGGCCGACCGCCTGCTGCAGCTGGTGCAGCGCATCCAGCCGCGCCGGGGACCGCGCGGCGACCGACCGGCCAACCCGGCCGACTGGGCGCCCGCGGCCGCGCCGCCCGACGCCCAGCCGAAGCGCCGCGCGGCCCCGCCGGCCCGCAAGGCCGCGGCCAAGAAGGCTGCCCCCCGCAAGACGGCGCCGCGCAAGGCGGCCGCCCGCAAGCGCTGAACCCGCAACGACCCCGAGGAGCACGAGCATGGCCAAGGCCCACATCCTGCGCAAGGGCGA
>CAZVLY010000068.1:0-5641 GCA_964628175.1 uncultured Piscinibacter sp.
TACGAGAACAATCGCCCTTGCAGCAGCGGGTCGTTGCTGAAGTCGATGCCCGGCACCACGTGCGCGGTGCAGAAGGCCACCTGTTCCGTCTCGGCGAAGAAGTTGTCCGGGTTGCGGTTGAGCACCATGCGGCCCACCGGCGTCACCGGCACCAGTTCTTCGGGGATCAGCTTGGTGGCGTCGAGCACGTCGAAGCTGAAGCCCTCGGCCTGCGCCTCGGTGAAGATCTGCAGGCCGAGTTCCCACTCCGGGTACTCGCCGGACTCGATGGCTTCCCAGAGATCGCGGCGGTGGAAGTCCGAGTCGGCGCCGGAGATCTTCACCGCCTCGTCCCACACCAGCGAATGGGTGCCGAGCCGGGGCTTCCAGTGGAACTTGACGAAGTGCGATTCGCCCTGCGCATTGACCAGCCGGTAGGTGTGCACGCCGAAGCCCTGCATCATGCGCAGGCTGCGCGGGATGCCGCGGTCCGACATCACCCACATCAGCGTGTGCGTGGTCTCGGGCATCAGCGAGGCGAAGTCCCAGAAGGTGTCGTGCGCCGACGCGGCCTGCGGCATGCCGTGGTGCGGCTCGGGCTTGACGGCATGCACGAGGTCGGGGAACTTCATCGCGTCCTGGATGAAGAAGACCGGGATGTTGTTGCCCACCAGGTCCCAGTTGCCCTCGTCGGTGTAGAACTTGACGGCGAAGCCGCGGATGTCGCGCGCGGTGTCGGTGGAGCCGCGTTCTCCGGCCACGGTCGAGAAGCGCGTGAACACCGGCGTGATCTTGCCGGCGGCCTGGAAGGGCGCGGCGCGCGTGAACTCGGTCAGCGGCGCGTACGCCTCGAAGAACCCGTGGGCTGCGGAGCCGCGCGCATGCACGATGCGCTCGGGGATGCGCTCGTGATCGAAGTGGGTGATCTTCTCGCGCAGGATGAAGTCTTCGAGCAGCGTCGGGCCGCGCAGCCCGGCCTTCAGCGAGTTCTGGTTGTCGCCGATGGCCACGCCCTGGTTGGTGGTCAGCACCTGCCCCGGCGCGTTCGAGCGCACGCGGTCGAGCGCCGCGGACTTGTCCGAGGCCTGGTCCTCGCTGAGCGTGCTCGCCGAGGCCGCGGGGGCGTCGACGGCAGGCGTCGCGCCTCGCGGCGGCGAGACGGCGTTGTCGCGCCCGAATTCGAGCGCCTTGCCTGCATTGAAGGGCATCGCGGCGGCCAGCGCCTGAGCCTCGGCCTGGGCCTGTTGTCCCTCGACGGTCTGGACCGGTACGACCGGCTTGGGGGTCTTCTTCATTGCGGGGCTCCGGTCTTGGCATCCGCAGGCGACAGGCCGGGGAGGGTGCCCTGTTCTCCCATCGCGACGGGCTTGCCCGCCACGATGGAGGCGATCACGCCGAAGGCGCGCACCATCCTGCTGTTCGGCGCGTCCCAGTAGTCGGCGGTGTCCGGGATGAACTTCAGCAGCGCGAGGTTCGGCGAGTCCGGGCCCTCCGGGAACCAGGGCTTGGCGAACGGCGTCCACAGGCGCTCGATGCGTGCCCGGTCGGTGTCGATCTCGCCGCGGCCCGACAGCGACACGTAGGTGCCGTGGGCCGGGTCGGTGAAGCTGAGGTTCGCGGCGCGAAGCTGCTCGACCTTCGCGGAATGCGCGTCGGTGAAGAACCAGATGGCGCCGCTGTCGTCCATCTCCAGCGCCGCCATGGGACGGCTGGCCAGTGCCCCGTCGGCTTCGACGGTGGCGAGCATGGCGATGGGGATGTCGTCGATCAGCCGGGCCACATGGGCGAGGCTGGCGTTGGATTGGGTGGATGCCTTCATCGGTGTTCCTGGTGGGAAATGGGGGAGGGTCCGGGCGCTGCGCTCAGGACCCGCTCGCGCGCCGGGCAGGCGCCTGCGGTGCGGAGTGGTCGTTGTTCTGTCCGGGCAGGGGCATCGCGCCGGATTCCTGGGCCGGGGTCATCGTGCGGTTCGTGCGCCCTGCGGCGGCATCGGCCTTCGGCGCCGGGGCCGGCGTCAGGACGGAACTCGCATCGGGCACCGACGGGTCGCGGCCGCCGTCCGTGGCCGGCGCGCTGTCGGCCTGGGCCGGCGCGGTCATGGGCGACGGCGGGTTGGATGGCGCCTTGTCGCAAGCGCCCAGCAGCAGCGTCAGCACGAGGAGGCCGGCTCCAGGCCAAGCGGGAGAGGCGGGGCCGAGACCTCGCGGACGGGTGACGGGTTCAGCGTGCATTGACATACTTCCTCCAGGAGCCGGGCGCCTGCCCGAGACGATCGGTCACCGCGTCGAGGACCTGGCGGTTCCAGCCCAGGCCGAGGTGGCTGCCCTCGACCTCGATGTCCTGGACCAGTCTCGAGGGCTTGTCGTGCTGGCAGGTCTGCCAGGCCACGACGCCGTCGGTGCGGCTGTAGATCGAGGTCGTGCGCAGGGGCGGGGGCGTGCGCAGCCGGCGGCTCAGTGCCGGATCGATGGCGCTCGAACTGCCGCTGAGCAGGCGGAAGAGCCAGCCGGCGTGGGTGTGGTCGGCCTGCGAATTGAAGGGCGTTCCGATGGTGATCACCTGCCGCAGGCGCGGCGCCATCAGCTTGCCGATCTCGCGCGCATACAGGCCGCCCAGGCTCCAGCCGATGAGGGTGGCAGGCCGATCATCGCCCGCGAGCATGTCGCTCACCCGGCCGCGAAGGTCTTCCAGCCAGGTGTCGAGATCGCCCTGCGGCCCGGTGTTGAAGCCCTGTCCCCAGTCGAATGCCTGGTAGCCGAGCGAGCGGCAGTGTTCGCGCAGCGTGGCCACCGAGCTGCCGTCGGCACCCAGGCCCGGAAAGATCACGACGGCGTGGCCGTCGCCGGGCTTGGCCGCATCGGCCTTCGCCAACTTGTGCCGAGCCAGCTCCATCGCGGCGCGAAACGGCTCCGCGCCCAGCCAGACCAGGGAAGGGCGCTGGACTGCAGCGTGCGCAAGGGCGGACATGGTCATCTCCTCGAAGGGCGTGTCGCGGAATCGGGCCACACGCTCCTCAGCGCGCGCTGCCGCGCCGGAACAGGTTCACGAGGGCCAGCAGGAGGGCCGCGCCGGCGAACGAGACAACCAGGCCGCCGAGGCTGAAGTTGTCCTGGTTGATGGTGCCGATGCCGACCAGCGGCGAGATCAGCCAACCGGCAAGCAAGGCGCCGACGACGCCGACGACGATGTTCAGGACCATGCCCTGCTGGTCATTGGTCTTCATGAGCATGCTGGCGAGCCAGCCGATCAGACCGCCGACGACGAGCCAGATGATGAAGTTCATGGGTGGGGTTCCGAGAAAGTGAAGGGGGTCCGGGCGAAACGCCCGGCAGGCGAGAGGGCATGCTCGCCGCGGTCGCAGGGTGCGTCTGTGCGGCACCGAACTTCCCCCGGCATTCCGGCCGATGCGCCGATGCGATCGACAGCGTTCACAGCTGCGTTCCCAGCACCGACGCCAGCGCTTCGCCGAATCGCTCGCGCAGGGGCCGGGCCAGCCACTCCTGATGCGACACACGATGCGATTTCGCGAGGTCGGCGTCGAAGGTGGCGGTCTGCACGCGCGCGAAGTCCTTGTCGACGACATTCAGCGTCGCTTCGTCGTTGAGCCGGAAGGAGCGGTTGTCGAAGTTCGTCGAACCGACCGAGACGAGCAGGCCGTCGACGATCATCACCTTGCAGTGGTACATGGTGGGCTCGTACTCCGCGATCACGGCTCCGGCAGCGAGCAGCGGCCCCCAGGTGGCACGCGATGCCTTGCGCACGGTCTCGCTGTCGATGTGCCGGCCGGGCACGACGATGCGCAGCCTCACGCCCCGCCGCATCGCTGCCACCAGCGCCTGCAGCGTCAGCGCGTCCGGCACGAAGTAGGACGCCGACAGGTCGATCGACCGCGATGCGGCGGTGACGGCCAGCAGGTACATGAGCTGCATGCTTTCGCTGCCGCCGCTCGGTGAACTGCTGAACATCTGCGCCTGCCCCGCACCTGCGGGCTCCAGCGTGGGGAAGTAGTCCGGGCCGTGCAGCACGTCGCCGGTCACCTTGATCCAGTTGTCGAGGAACACCGACTGCATCTGCGCCACCACGGGGCCCGCGACCTCGAAGTGCGTATCGCGCCAATGGGCCGGGTCCTGCGCGTTGCCGGTCCACGGTGGCGCCACGCCGACACCGCCGGTGAACGCGAGCCGGCCGTCGACGATGAGCAGCTTGCGATGGGTGCGGTTGTTCAGCCGCCCGAGGTGGGACCAATGCGGCGGATGGAACTGGCGCACCTTGACGCCCGCCGCCGACAGGGTCGAGAGCAGGCTCTCGTCCATCTTCGCACTGCCCACCCAATCGAGCAGCACGTGAATCTTCACGCCCTGGCGCGCGCGCTCGGCCAGCGCGTCGGCGAACGCACGGCCGATGTCGCCCGACCAGTAGATGTAGGTCTCGAAGTTGATCGAGACCTTGGCGCTGCGGATGGCCGCGAGCATCGGCGGGAAGATCTGGTCCCCATTGAGCAGGGCCTGCACGCGCGTGCCGGCCAGGAACGGCGGCCCGAGGAGGACGCCCAGCTCGTTCATGAAGCGCGCATCGTCGAGCGCGTACAGGCGCTCGACGTGGCGCTCGATCTTCTTTTCGCCGCCGATGAAGTTCGACGCCAGCACGGCACCGATCAGCGCCGCGCCGGCGGCGGCACCAGCGACCATCAGCCATCGCGGCCAGCGCATCCTGCGCATCACCGCAGCCCGCGGCCGTGCTGGAGCTCATGTACGTCCGGGGTCATGGTGTGCGCCGCGTACCCGAGCGTCAGCGGGTCAGGCGAGCGATCACGGCGCCCAGCGCGGCCGCGGCGGCGACCGCCACCAGGGGGTTGCTGCGCACCGTGCTGCGCGCGCCCTCGACCCATTCGTCGCGGGCGTCGCGCAACTGGATCGTCCTCGCCTGCAACGCTTCTTCGGCGGCCGAGAGGCGCTCGCCCAGTTGCCGGGCGACCGGCGTGGCGCTGTCTGCCAGGCGATCGAGGCCTTCGTGGGCCCCCTGTACCGCCTGGTTCAGCAGGTTGACTGCCGGTGCGGGTGTGTTCTCGCTGCCGGGAAGCATCGACGTGTCCGGCACCCGGACGCGGTGATCGCTGGTGGGCCAGGGCACATCGGAGGCGGTGGTCGGATGGAGGGTTTCGTTCATGATGGCTCCGATGCGGTTCAGATGGCGTGGGCCAGCAGCTCGTCCTTGCGGACGGCCATGCGTTCACCCAGCTCGACCAGGTCGAGCGAGGAGGCCTTCACCTTCGGGAACATCTCGTTCTGCTCTTCCTTGACGTGGTGCTTCACGTACTCCGACAGCACCTTGACCTTGGCGTCGTACATCTCGCCGTCGGGCTCGATGCCTTCGAGCTGCGCGATCAGGTCCTTCACGCCGCCGTGTTCGACGGTGGCTTCGGGCACCAGCAGCTTGTCCTTCAGCGCCGCCTTCACGGCCGGGTAGAAGATCTCTTCCTCGATCTGCGCATGCACGCCGAGTGCCGTGCAGATCTGCGTGACCAGCGCCTTCTTGTTGGCGGTCGAGCGGGTCGACTCGTACTCGGTGAACAGCTGGCTCACCGCCTCGTGGTCGGCCTTGAGCAGCGCGACGGCGTCCTTGGGTGCGGGCGCGGCCTTGCGCGTCGTGGTGGTCTTGGTGG
>CAZVLY010000068.1:5741-15740 GCA_964628175.1 uncultured Piscinibacter sp.
GGCGGCCTGGTGGGTGGGACGAGGAGCGGGCGCCGGAACGACCGATGGCTCGTGCCATTCGCCAGAGGGGCACCGTAGGGCCAGTTGCTCGACGAGTCTGTGCGCCTTCGCACGCGTCGCGGTACGGCTACCGCGCCGGCCGGCCTGACACCCCTCGCGGGCCGCGAATGAAACAGCATGTCGCCGCACGGGCGATGAGCGACGCATCGCCGGCATCGTTGCGCGTGATCCCGGCAAAGGGGTCTTGTGCCGGTCCGGGCTGCGACGGGGCCCGCGCATGCTCCAATTTCATGCCCTGATTCCTCTAGGACCCCATGAAGTACCCCTTCAACGCGAGCACCGCAACGTACGACGCCGACGCGATCCACGCGACGATCCAGAAGGCGCTTGCGTCTGCCGGACTCGACACCACCTCGGGGCCGATGCACGAGGTGACCGAGACGATCCGGCGCGCTCTGTCTGCGGGGCGTGTCGCCGAGTCCGGCCCGGGTTCCGAGAACGCATCCGTCATCGACGTCGAAGCGCGCGTCGTCCCCGACGGCGATGCGGCCGGCATCCGCCCGGATCAGCCTGCGCCGGCCGGCGAGGCGCGGTCCCGGACCGGCCGATTCGACGCGCACGAATTCAGCAACGAGGCCGGCACCCGGGCCTACAAGCTCTACGTCCCGGCATCGATGCCGCAAGCGCCTTGCGCGATGGTCGTGATGCTGCATGGCTGCACCCAGTCCGCAGACGACTTCGCGGCGGGCACGCGGATGAACCGGCTCGCGGACGAGCACGGCTTTCTCGTGCTGTACCCCGAGCAGGCCGCCCACGCGAACACGTCGAAGTGCTGGAACTGGTTCAAGCCGCAGGACCAGTCGCGCGGCGCCGGCGAGCCATCGCTGATCGCCGGCATCGTGCTCGAGGTCGCGCGAAGGCAAGGTGCCGACCCCCGCCGCATCTTCGTCGCCGGGCTGTCGGCCGGTGCGGCGATGGCCGTGGTGCTGGGCGAGACCTACCCGGAGTTGTTTGCCGGTGTCGGCGTCCACTCCGGCTTGCCGTACGGCAGCGCCCACGACGTCCCGTCGGCCCTGGCCGCCATGAAAGGCGGGCGCAGCGGCATGCCGGGCCTGAAGACCGCGGCTGCCGCCGCCGGCCCGCGCAAGAAGGCCATGCGGGCCGTGCCTGTCATCGTGTTCCATGGCGACCGGGACCACACCGTGCAGCAGACGAACGCCGAGCAGATCGTGCAGCAGGCACTGCAGGCCCATGGCGACGAGGCCGGCGATGCCGCACTGCGCGCCAGCACCCAATCCGGCGTCGCTTCAGGCGGGCGGCGCTTCACCCGGGCGGTTCACGCCGATGCCGATGGGCAGGTGCGGATCGAGAGCTGGACCGTGCACGGCGCGGGTCATGCCTGGTCGGGGGGGCACGCGAGCGGCTCGTACACCGACAGCACCGGACCGGACGCCTCGGCGGAAATGCTGCGCTTCTTCATGGCGCTGCCGCGGGCAGGCTCCGCGTGAGGGTGCAGCACGGGCTTGACGGCTCGACTGTGTCTTTCGACATGCAGGACCCGCGTCCCAGGCCCTAGATTGCTTCCCTTTTCCAGGAGTCATCATGCAAGACAACCTCATGCAAGCCCCGGCCCAGGCCTTCACCCGACTGGCGCAGGCCAACATGGCCCTGCTCACCCGCTTCTCGACTTCCCCTGAAGTCACGGCGCAGCTCCACGCGAACACCAGCCAGATGTTCCAGCAGGCCAGCGAATCGACGATCAGGCTGATGCAGTCTTCGGCCTTCGCGCACACGATGCAGGGCATGCTGAAGAACTACACCGAGTTCCTCGCCGAACTCGGCCAGGGCGGCATGGTGATGCTGAGCCAGGGGCAGGCGGCACTGACCCGGCAGATGCAGGACGCGACCAGCGGCATCGCAGACGCTGCCGAACCTCGCGGCCGACGCGCACGCCCGGCCGCCTGATTCGCGGCGTCGCGCAGCATGCGGCTCGACTCATCCCGGCTCGCGGAGCTGCGCCGCGCCCTGATCCTCGATTCGGGTGCGGAGCGGGCCTATGACGACATCACGCGCCTGCTCGCCACCACCCTGGCGGTGCCGATCACGATGGTGAACCTGCTCGATGCCGAACGCGACTGGTTCAAGTCGTGTGTCGGCATCCAGCAGACGCAGTCGCCATCGGTCACTTCATTCTGCGAGGCCTTCTTCAGCTCGGCCGACGACCTGATCGTCGTCGAGGACACCTTGCTCGACCCTCGATTCCAGCTGAATCCCCGGGTGTCGGGCCGGCCTTTCATCCGCTTCTATGCCGCAGCGCGGCTGACCGTGCGCAGCGAGACCGTCGGCACGCTGTGCGCCTACGACATCCGCCCCAGGCAGCTGTCGGCGGACCAGCTGGACCAGCTGCGCACGCTCGCCAGCGCGGCGATCGACCTGATCGGCCGACGCAGCGAGCTGGCCCCGCAATCTTCCGCGCGGGCCTGAGCTGTCAGTGCAGCGTCTCGGTGCCCGGGCGCAGCGACACGCGGGTCGTGCCCGCCTTGCCCGGCCCCGGGACCAGCGTCAGGACAGGGTGTGTTTGCGCACAGACGGCGCGCGGGTCGGTACCTAAGGTCGATCTGGTGCACGCGGAGCTCCGACGCCCGCGGCCACCACGACTCACTTCAAGGAATGAACATGGACACCAACTACGTCACGCGCGACAACTTCGGCATGTATGCCAGCGGCGATTCAGGCCCGGGCCCCGAGCTGATGGGTGCCGACACCCTGCTGGGCAACGACGTCTACAACACGGACGGCGAAGACCTGGGCGACATCAAGGAGTTCATGATCGACATGGCCTCCGGCAAGGTCGCCTACGCGGTGCTGTCCTTCGGTGGCCTGCTCGGCATGGGCGACAAGCTCTTCGCGGTGCCGTGGGCTGCCCTGACACTGGACACCACCAACAAGCGCTTCACGCTCAACGTCCCGAAGGATGCCCTCAAGGACGCACCGGGCTTCGACAAGGATCGTTGGCCCGTGATGTCGGACCGGACCTGGGCGGGCGGCGTGCACAAGTTCTACGGCACGCCCTACTCGGCCGAGTGAGCCCGTGCCTCGGCGCGTCCTGTCGCCGAGGCCCTGGCCTGCACTTCGAACGGCGAGCGCAGCCGGTCGGCGCGCGCACAAGGCGCGCCGTGCCGATGACCCTGGTGTGGACATTCACTGCGAGCGGGTCCATGCTTGAGCCAGGTCAAGTTGTTGCGTTCTCCGTCTCCTTGTGACCTGCCCCATGAGTACGCCAGCCGACAGCCCCTGTCGCTGACGCGGGCGCTCGCTGCGATGGATCGAGAGCCGCTGGCCCAAGCCGCGCGAACCCGCCGCGGCTTCACTCCACATCGAAGGGGCATCCATGCATGCAGCCCTGAAGTTGTTCAGCCACGTGGTCCTGGCCCTGATGCTTTCGGGCATCGTGTACGCGAGCTACATCGGCCTGAGCTACTGGACCGGCATCGGTGTCTGACGAGCGAAGGACGACCCCTTGAACAAGCGGCAAGCGCGGCTCTTCGCGATCGGTTCGACCCTGCTCGCGGCGCTGGCCTTCGTGGGCCTGACGATCGACAGCCACCGGCAGTTCCCCAAGCTCACCAACGCCCAGAACATCACGCCGGCGGTGTTGCATGGCAAGGACGTCTGGCACAAGAACAACTGCATCAACTGCCACACGCTGTTCGGCGAAGGGGCCTACTACGCGCCCGACCTGACCAAGATCGCCCAGCAACGCGGCGCGCCCTACCTGCAGGCCTACCTGCGCGACCCGTCGAAGTTCTACGACGAGCAGCGCCATCGCCGGCTGATGCCCAAGCAGGACATGAGCGAGGCGGAGATCGCCGATCTCGTGGCCTTCCTGGACTGGGTCAGCAAGGTCGACAACAACAACTGGCCGCCGCGTCCCTTGCGGGTGACGGGCGCGACCCTCGGCGCCGAGGCCGTGGCGCCCACGGCGCAGGCCACCGCGGCCGGCGATAAGGATCCGATCGCGCTCGGCGAGATCGTCTTCCGGACGGCCTCGCCGGCCTGCAATGCGTGCCACTCGCTCGCCGTCGGCGCCGACATGGCCGGGCCGAGCCTGGCAGGGGTGGCGACGCGGGCCCGGCAGGCCCTCGCGTCGGGCAGCTACACCGGCCAGGCCAAGGACGTCGACGGTTACCTGCGCGAGGCCATCACCCAGCCCAGCGCGCACATCGTCGCCGGCGCCATGTACTCGAGCGGGGGCGTCTCGTTCATGCCGGCCACCTTCGGCAAGGACCTGACGCCGGATCAGGTCACGCAGCTGGTCGCCTACCTGGCGACCTTCAAGTAGGCGGAGGCCGACCCCATGGAAGGACAGTCGTGATGCGCTACAGGTCTCAATCGGTCGCCTACTGGTACTTCGCGGTCGCGATGGTGCTGTTCGGTCTGCAGCTGGTCTTCGGGCTGCTGTCCGCGGCCAAGTACCTCGGGCCGGACCCGCTGCTCTACATCCTGCCGTTCGACGTCACCAAGGTCATCCACACCAACCTGCTGATCGTCTGGGTGCTGACCGGATTCATGGGGGCGACCTACTGGATGGTCCCCGACGAATCGCGCACCGAGCTCTACAGCGTGAAGCTCGCCTATGTGCAGCTCGGGCTGTGGTCGCTGATGGGCGTCACCGCGGTGGTGGGCTACGTCTTCCGCTTCGGCACCGGCAACAAGCTGCTCGAGCAGCCGCTGCCGCACAAGATCGTGATCGTGATCTGCATGCTGATGTTCCTCTACAACGTCGGCATGACGATCTGGAAGTCCAAGCGCTTCACGACCACCGAAGGCGTGCTGGTGCTCGGCCTGGGCCTGGCCGCCGTGCTCTACCTGCCGGCGCTGCTGGAGTTCGAGAACTACACCGTGGCCATCTTCTACCGCTGGTGGACGATCCACCTGTGGGTCGAGGGCGTGTGGGAGATGATCCAGGGCGGCTTCCTGGCCTACCTGCTGATCCGCCTGTCGGGCGCCGACCGCGAGGTGATGGAGAAGTGGCTCTACGTCATCGTCGGCCTGGTCTTCATCGCCGGCATCCTGGGCACCGCGCACCACTACTACTGGGTCGGCGTGCCCTCGTACTGGTTGCCCATCGGCGGGCTGTTCAGTGCGCTGGAGCCGGTGGCGCTGGTCGGCATGGCCGTCTATGCGTACTCGGCGATGCGCCGCTCGGGCCTCGCGCACCCGAACACGCTGGCGCTGCACTGGACCATCGGCAGCGCGGTGTTCACGCTGTTCGGCGCCGGCCTGCTGGGCCTGGCGCACACCTTTCCCGACGTGAACAAGTGGACCCACGGCACGCTGATCACCGCGATGCACGGCCACGCGGCCTTCTACGGCGCCTACGCGATGATCGTGCTGGCGATGATCACCTTCGCGCTGCCCTCGATGGCACCGGGCCATTCGGAGCGCGGCAGCAGCATCGGCTACTGGTCGTTCTGGCTGCAGCTCAGCGGCATGTTCGGTATGACGCTGTCCTTCGCAACGGCGGGCATCGGGCAGGTCTACCTCGAGCGCATCCTCGGCATGGGCTACCTGGATGCGCAGCTGAAGATCCAGGTCCACTTCCTGATGCTGCTGGCCACGGCCTCGCTGTTCACGGTGGGAGTGGGCCTGTTCATCTTCGACTTCTTCCGCCATGCGCCGCGCTTCGAGATCGAGAGCGACGCGACGCCGCTCGTGGCGCGGGGTGCCGCGGCGGCGGCGTAGTGCGGTGGTGACCGCGGGCCGCGAGGGGCCGGAGCCCTTCTACCTCGCCACGGGCGGGGAGGTCGGGCTGTTCGAGCACTGCCATGCGCGGCGGCTGGCGGTGATGCTGAAGGGGCCGACGGGCTGCGGCAAGACGCGCTTCGTCGAGCACATGGCCTGGCGCTTGGGCCGCAGCCTGATCACGATCTCCTGCCACGACGACCTGACGGCCAACGACCTGGTCGGCCGCTTCCTGATCCGCCACGACGGCACGGCCTGGCAGGACGGGCCGCTGACGCGGGCGGTCCGCGAAGGCGCCATCTGCTACCTCGACGAGGTGGTCGAGGCGCGGCAGGACACGGTGGTGGTGCTGCACTCGCTGACCGATCACCGCCGCTTCCTGCCGATCGACAAGACCGGCGAGGCGGTGCCGGCGGCGGACGGCTTCCAGCTCGTGATCTCCTACAACCCGGGCTACCAGCGCATGCTGAAGGACCTGAAGCCGAGCACGCGGCAGCGTTTCGTGGCGCTGGATTTCGACTTCCCGCCGATCGAGCGCGAGGCGGCGATCGTCGAGCGCGAAGGCGGCGTCGACCGCGCCACCGCCCACGCCCTGGCCACGCTGGGCCATCGCCTGCGCGCGCTGCGCGACCGCGGCCTGGCCGAGGTGCCGAGCACGCGCCTGCTGGTCGCGGCGGCGAGCCTGATCGCCAGCGGCGTCGGCGTGCGGTCGGCCTGCTACAGCGCCATCGTGTCGCCGCTGTCCGACGAGGCCTCGCTGGTCGGCGCGATGCACGATCTCGTCGACGCCAGCTTCGTCTAGCGGCGGGCCGGCGCGCTCGGCACAGGATGGCTGAAGCCGAAGACGTCATCGTCGACGTGGCGCGCCACGCGAGCAGCTTCGCCCATGCGCTGTGGCGACGGCACCATCCGAAGCCGGCCGCGGCGGCCACCGTTCGACTCATCGACGTCGCGCCGCGCCTGGACGCGTTGATCCGCACCGTGTTCGGCACCGGCTACCGCATCCGCGTCGCGCAGGCGCCGGCACCGCCCACGCTGCTCTCGCGCACCTTCCAGCGCGGCGATCACCCGCGCCCCACGATCGCCGTGCCGTGCACCGACGGCGAGAGCCTGTGGCTGCCCGCCGACGCCGGCCTCGGCGACGCCGCGCTCGGCCTGGAGCGCTTGCGGATGATCGCGCTCGCGCAGGCCATGCGGGCCAGCCGCGGCAGCGCGGCGTACGCCGACCGGCTGGGAGCGCCGCTGCAGCGCGACCTCTACCTGCTGCTCGAAGCCCAGGTGGCCGACGAGGAACTCGTTCGCCGCCTGCCGGGCCTCGTCGGGCCGCTGAATGCATTCCGGCAGGCGGCCCTGCGCGAGCGGCCCGAGCTCGGCCGCTTCGCGCCGGCCCGCCAGCCGCTGGAGCGCCACGTGCGCGAGCTGCTGCAGCGGCCGCTCGGCCTGGCAGCGATGGACGCGGCAGCGTTGCCATCGCCGCAGGCCTCGTTCGAGCGGGCTGGCCGCATGGCGGCGGAGTTCGGCGCCGGTGACGACGCCCGCGCTGCGCCGGGGGCGCGGCCCTTGTTCAGGGACGCGTGGACGGGCCACCTGCAGGCGCCCGAAGGGCGGGGGGCGGTGCGCGCCACCGATACCGACACGTCGGCGGCTCACCCGTCCGCACACGCGGTGCGCAGCGCACGGCTGAGTCGCCGGCCCGAGGTCCGCCCTGCTGGCGAGGACGAAGACGATGCGCGCCCGGGTGCCTGGATGATCCAGGCCTCGCAGCCGCACGAACATGCCGAGGATCCGTTCGGCATGCAGCGGCCGACCGATCGCGACGAGGACGGTGCCGCCGACGAGTACGCCGAGTCCCTGGCCGATCTGGAGCAGGCGCGGCTGGTGTCGACGCCGGGGCAAGCGAAGGAGGTGTTCGTCTCGGACGATCCGCCCGATCCCGCGGCGCGATCCGGCGCGGGTTCACCGCCCGAGGGGCCTGGGCTGAGTTATCCCGAATGGGACCACCGGGTGGCCGCGTACCGGATGCCCGGCGCGACCGTCCACGAGCGGCTGGCGCCGGCCGGGCCGGGCGCCTGGGTGCAGCAGACGCTGGACGCGCACCGGTCGATGCTCGAGCAGTTGCGCCGCCGCTTCGAGCTGCTGCGCGCGCGGCGCGCGGTGCGGCGCCGGCAGCTCGACGGCGACGAACTCGACCTGGAGGCCTGCGTCGATGCGCAGGCCGACTTTCGTGCCGGCCTGCCGATGAACCCGGCGCTGTACCAGTCGCAAGTGCGCAGCCGGCGCGACATGGCGATCCTGCTGCTGATCGATGTGAGCGGCTCCACCGATGGCTGGATCTCGGCACATCGCCGCGTCATCGACGTCGAGCGCGAGGCCCTGCTGCTGGTGTGCATCGCGCTGGCCGGCCTGGGCGAACCCTATGCGGTACAGGCCTTCTCCGGTCACGGCCCGGGGGGCGTCGCCGTCGAGGTGCTCAAGCGCTTCGACGAACCCTATGGTGAAGACATCGCCCTGCGCATCGCCGGGCTCGAGCCCGATCGCTACACGCGGGCAGGCGCCGCCGTACGCCATGCCAGCGCCGCGCTGATGCGGCAAGCCGCCTCGCATCGCCTGCTGCTGCTGCTGTCGGACGGCAAGCCGAACGACGTCGACCTGTACGACGGACGCTACGGCATCGAGGACACGCGGCAGGCCGTCGTCGAGGCCGGGCTGCAAGGCATCTCGCCCTTCTGCCTCACGGTGGACCGCCAGGCCGGCGGCTACCTTCCCGCGATCTTCGGGGCGCAGCACTACGCGCTCCTGAACCGGCCCGAACTCCTGCCCACCGTGTTGCTCGACTGGATGAAGCGCCTGGTCAGCGCGTGAGACGCCACACTCACTCGATCGTCACCTTGGCGTCCTTGACGAGCTTGGCGAACTTCTCGGTCTCGCGCCTGATCTGCTGCGCCATGTGCTCGGCGCTGTCGCCGATCGGTTCGGCGCCGATCTCGTCCATGCGCTTGCGGAACTCCGGCGACTGGATCACCTTCACCATCTCGGCGTTGAGCCGGGCCAGGATGTCCTTGGGCGTGGCCGCCGGCGCGAGCACGCCGAACCAGGTGCCGATGGCGAAGCCCTTGAGGCCGGCCTCGTCCAGCGTCGGCACCTCGGGCAGGCCCGAAGAACGCTTGGCCGTGGTGACGGCCAGCGCGCGCAGCTTGCCGGCCTTGATGTGCTGCAGCACCGGCGTGACCGTGTCGAAGGACATCGTGATCTGGCCGCCGAGCAGGTCGGTCGCCAGCGGGCCGCTGCCCTTGTAGGGGATGTGGCTGAAGTCGGTGCCGGTCATGTTCTCGAACTGCGTGCCGATCAGGTGCTGCGCCGTGCCGTTGCCGTTGGAGCCGTAGCTGTAGGTGCCCGGCTTCGCCTTGAGCATCGCGACGAGTTCGGCCACGCTCTTCGCCGGCGTGCTCGCGTTGACGACCAGCACGTTGGGCACCAGCGCGATCGTCGTGACCGGCGCCAGGTCCTTCTGGAAGTCGTAGGGCAGCTTCTTGTAGACGCTGGAGGCGATGGTGTGGTGCACCGCGCCGACCAGCAGCGTGTAGCCGTCCGGCCTGGACTTGGCCACGTAGTCCGCGCCGAGCGTGGCGCCGGCGCCGGGCTTGCTCTCGACGATCACGGTCTGGCCGAGGCTGACGGTGAGTTTCTCCGCCAGCGCGCGGGCCAGCACGTCGGTGGTGCCGCCGGCCGGGAAGGGCACGATCAGGCTGATCGGCTTGGCCGGCCAGGCCTGGGCCAGGGCGCCGCCGCCGGCCGTGGCCAGGGCGAGTGCGAGGGCCTGGGTCAGGCGGCGGCGAATGGTCTTGTGGGTGGGGTTCATGCGTGTCTCCGGGGGTGTGGTGGCCGAACGGCTCAGGCGGCCTGGCGCTGCGCGCCGGCGCCGAGCAGCTCGCACACCGCCTGCGTGACCTGCGCCGTGATGGCCTGGCCGCCGAGGTCGCCGGTGTGCAGCTTCGGGTTGGCGGTGACCTGCTCGATGGCGTCCATGACCCGCTTCGCCGCGTCGGCCTCGCCCAGGTGCTCCAGCATCATCACGACCGACCAGAAGGTGCCCACCGGATTGGCCAGGCCCTTGCCCATGATGTCGAAGGCCGAGCCGTGGATCGGCTCGAACATCGACGGATAGCGGCGTTCGGGATCGATATTGCCGGTGGGCGCGATGCCCAGGCTGCCGGCCAGCGCGGCCGCCAGGTCGCTCAGGATGTCGGAATGCAG
>CAZVLY010000069.1:0-8454 GCA_964628175.1 uncultured Piscinibacter sp.
ACGTGCTCACGCGCAGCGGCATCACGCGCTTCAGCGCGCCCTGAAGCGGCGCGCAATGCCGCCGATCAGGCGAGCAGCTGCTTGCGCGCCCGGTGCAGGCGCACGAACAGGTTCTCCTCGCTGATCGCCAGCGAGGCGCAGACCTGCGCGGTGTCGCGGTCCTGCAGCACGCGCTGCTGCATCGCGTCGCGCAGGCCGGCGGGCAGGGCCTCGATGCGCGCCAGCGTCTGCGCCAGGCGCTCGCGCTGCTCGGCCACCTCGTCGGGGCGCGGCTGCGGGCACGCGATGTCGCAGGCGCCGCCTTCCTCGCCGTCGTCGTCCATGCGCTGGTCGAGGCTGTGCAGCCCGGCGCGCTGGCGCACCAGGTCGACGATCTTGTGCTTGAGGATGGCGGTCAGCCACGAGCGCAGCGCCGAGCGGCCGGCGAAGGCCGCGCGGCCGGTGATCACCGCCTCGAAGACGTCGTGCACCAGATCCTCGGCCAGCGCCGGGTCGAGCAGGCGGCGCTGGGCGAAACGCACCAGCGCCTCGCGGTGCGAGACCATCTCGGCCCAGTCCACGGCGAGGCAGGGCGTGGCGGCAGTGGAGGCGAGGGCGGTGGAGCTCATGGGGCGGTTCCGTCGGGCTGTCGATGGCGTGACTGTGGCCAGCGCAGCTCGCGCCACCCTCACCGAATCTCACGGGAAGATCACATCGCTGTAAGGAGTGGCTCGCGCAGCCGACAATCGCGGCATGACCGCCAGCGTGCCCGTCCCCGCCGTCGCCTCGATCCTGGTCGCGGAAGACCAGGCCGACATCCGCGACCTGCTGGTGATGAACCTGCGCAACGCCGGCTACCAGGTGACGGCGGTGGCGGACGGCAGCTCGGCGCTGGCGCAGCAGATCGCCCAGCCGCGCGAACTGCTGGTGCTCGACCTGATGATGCCGGGACTCGATGGTCTCGAAGTGTGCAAGGCGCTGCGCGCGCGCGGCAGCGCGGCGCCGATCCTGATGCTCACCGCCAAGTCCACCGAGCTCGACCGCGTGCTCGGCCTGGAACTGGGCGCCGACGACTACCTCACCAAGCCCTTCTCGCTGGCCGAGCTGCTGGCTCGCGTGAAGGCGCTGCTGCGCCGCGCCGCGTTGCTGCGTGCGGCGCAGGCACAGGCACCCGCGGCGGCCAGCCTGATCCGCAATGGCGAGCTGGAAATCCAGCCCGCCAAGCGCCAGGTGCGCTACCGCGGCGCGGCGATCGACTTCACCGCGTTGGAATTCGACCTGCTGCTGCACTTCGCCTCGCACCCCGGCCTGGTGTTCTCGCGCGCGCAGCTGCTCGACGCCGTCTGGGGCTACAGCCACGACGGCTACGAGCACACCGTGACGACGCACATCAACCGCCTGCGCACCAAGCTCGAATCCGACCCGATGCGCCCCGAGCTCATCCTCACCGTGCGCGGGGCGGGCTACAAGATGCGCGAGTCGCCGGTGTGAGGCACGCTGCGGCATGACGGTCCGGCTGAAGCTGGCGCTCACGGTGGTGGCCACGGGGCTGCTCACTGCGCTGGGTGTCATCGCGGCGGTGCTCTATGCCTTCGAGCGCTTCGAGCACGAGACCACCTTCCAGCGCGCCAACGCCTTCCTGGCGCGTGTCACCGCCAGCTACGACGACCTGCTCGACCAGCAGCAGCGCCAGCCGGAGGAGTTTCGCAGCTGGCTGCGCGGCCTGGTGCTCTACGAGCCCGACACGCAGCTCTACCTGCTCGATGCGCAGGGCACGGTGCTGGCCAGCAGCGGGCAGGCGCAGCTGCCACCGGGCTTCAAGGTGGCGATCGAGCCGGTGCGCGCCGCGGCCGAGGTGGCGGCCGGACGCAGCGCCAACCGCTACGTGATGGGCGACGACCCCGAGCGCATGGACGACAACGCGGTGATCGCGGCGCGCCCGGTGCAGCGCGCCACCATCCGCAACGACGCGGTGGCGGCCGGCTACCTCTATCTCGTCTGCCACAAGGCGGCGTTGCCGGCATCACGCTGGGACGTGGCGCGCAACAGCCTGGCCCTGCCCGGGCTGGTGCTGATCTGCGGCATCGTGGCACTGACCACGCTGTTCGCCGCGCTGATCATCGCGGCGGTGACGCGCCCGCTGCAGCGGCTCACCCAGGCCGTGTCCACGCTGTCGGCGAGGGGCCTCGACGAGGGCCATCTGGCGACGCCGCAGACGCTGCTGCCGCCGGCCGGCCGCGACGAGTTCGGCCGGCTCACGCAGGCCTTCTCGATGATGCTCGACACGCTGCAGCGGCAGTGGGCGGCGCTGCGCCGGCTCGACCACTTCCGCCGCGAGGGCGTGAGCAACCTCTCGCACGACCTGCGCTCGCCGCTGACCGCCACGGTGGCCTGCCTCGAGACGCTGGAGGCGCGCTGGCGCGCTGCGGACGGGAGCGGCGGCGACGATGGCCGCGCCGAGGAGCGCCGCCTCGTCGAGGTGGCGCTGCGCAACACCCGCAACGCGGCGCGGCTGGTGCAATCCCTGGGCGACCTGGCGCGGCTGGACGAACCCAGCTTCGCGCTGCGCCGCGAGCCGGTCGATGCCGGCGAGCTGCTCGACGACATCGCGCTGCGCTTCGCCGACCGCGCGGCGCGCCAGGGCGTGCGGATCGCCGTGGCGCATGCCGAACAGGCCGAAGCGCCCTTCGCCGCGCTGGACATCGAGCTGTTCGAGCGCGCGGTCGCCAACCTGGTCGACAACGCGCTGAAGTTCTGCCCGGCCGGCGCCGCCATCACGCTGAGCGCGCGCGCCGACCCGACCACGCTGCACGTGGGCGTGGCCGACACCGGCCCCGGCATCGCCCCGGCCGACCTGCCGCACCTGTTCGACCGCTTCTATCAGAGCCGGCAGAGCGTGGCCCCGGCAACCGGCGAGGGCGGCAAGGGCTTGGGGCTGGCGATCGTCAAGCGCATTGCGGAGCTGCACGGCGGCAGCGCGCAGGTGCGAAGCACGCTCGGGCAGGGCACGCAAGTGCTCCTGACGCTGCCGCGGCAGCTCGCCGTGGCGCCCGTCGACGGGGCAGGGTAAGCCCGGCTGCACCACCTCGGACCGCCCGCCTACAGTTCGCCCACTGCGCGACCGGCACCTCCCTTGGAGCCGGCCCGGGCGGGGGACTGAGGAGACGCAAGAGCGCACCGCGCCACACGCAGGTCGCGCCACTCGACAGGCTGCATGAGCAGCCGATGCAAAATGCGAAGGGCGCCGGGCCAACACCCGGCGCCCTTTTCACTGGGGCCCGGCGTTGCGCCGCGCCGCATCCTTCCCGACCCCCATGACCGAACTCGCCATCGTGGCGCTGGCCTCGCTGTTCGCCGGCTGTGTGGACGCCATCGTCGGCGGCGGCGGCCTGATCCTGGTGCCGGCCCTGTTCGGCATGTACCCGGGCGCGGCACCGGCCACGCTGCTGGGCACCAACAAGGGTTCGGGCATCTGGGGCACGGGCTGGGCCACGCTGCAGTTCGCGCGCCGCGTGCAGCTGCCGTGGAAGTCGCTGCTGCCGGCGGCCGGCGCCGCCCTGGCGGGCAGCTTCGCCGGCGCCTGGGCCCTCACGCTGGCCAGCCCCGAGGGCTTGCGCAAGGCCTTGCCGCTGGTGCTGGTGGCCGTGCTGGCCTACACGCTGGCGCGCAAGGACCTCGGCCGCCACCACGCGCCGCGCCTGCATGGCGCGGCGCAGACGGCCACGGCCTGTGCCATCGGCGCCGCGGTCGGTTTCTACGACGGCTTCTTCGGCCCCGGCGCGGGCAGCTTCTTCGTCTTCCTGTTCGTGCGCCTGCTGGGCTTCGACTTCCTCAACGCGTCGGCCAGCGCCAAGCTGCTGAACACCGCCACCAATGCCGCAGCGCTGGTCTTGCTGGCTTCCAAGGGTCATGTCTGGTGGCATGTGGCTGCAGTGTTGGCGCTTGCTAACGTGACGGGCAGCCTGATCGGCACCCGGCTCGCACTGCGCCACGGCGCCGGCTTCGTGCGCAGCGCTTTCCTCGTCGTCGTGACGGCCCTGATCGCCAAGACCGGCTGGGACGCCTTCCTGCGCTGAGTTGTAGGCCAAACGCCGGCCATTTCGGCGTTTCGGCGGCCGGCCGCACTCCTAGCATCCCTGCAGGAGTCCGTCCCCCGAAAGAGCCTCATGCCAGTCGATCCGAAACTGCGTTCCCTGAACATCGATGTGCCCGCCCAGCCCGAGTCGCTGGTCAAGCTGTCCCTGCTGCTGGCCGACGAAGACGTCAACCTGCAGTCGATCAGCGGGCTCATCAACTCGGACATGGCGCTCGCCTCGGCGGTGCTGAAGGCCGTCAATTCCTCCCTGTACGGCCTGGCCGGCCGCGTGCAGAGCGTGCAGCAGGCGATCACCTACCTGGGCACGCGCGAGGTGGCCTCGGTCACCTTCGAGATGGGCCTGAAGGCGGTGTTCCCTCCCTCGCCCGAGCTGGATGCGGTGTGGGAACGCGCCAGCGTGCGCGGCCTGCTGATGGGCCGCATCGGCCAGGCGCTCAATGTCGACCCCTGGGCGGCGCACTCGGCCGGCCTGTTCGAGGAGTGCGGCAAGGCGGTGCTGTTCCGCCACGCCCCCGAGCGCTACAAGCCGCTGCTGCGCGCGGCCGAGAGCGACGAGGACCTGCTGCTGCTCGAGCACGACGAATTCGGCGTCAGCCACGACGCGCTCGGCGCCGCGCTGTGCGAGAGCTGGGGCCTGGCGCCCGCGGCGGTGTCCAGCGTGCGCTATCACGTGATGGTCAACGCGACGCTGCAGCTGCCGATGCAGCTGCCGCGCCGCGCCATCTGCGCATTGTCGGCGCTGGCCCACGCGCTGATGACCGATCCCGAAACGCTCGATCTCGTCGCCGAGAAGGTGGCGCCACAGGCCGACCTCGACCCGGCGCTCGTGCTGCGCGGCGCCCGCAAGGTGCAGCAACAGATCGAAAACGCGGTGGAGCGCGAGCGCGCCTAAGCGCGCCGGTCGCCTGCTTGCGCTAGAGGCGGCGCGTCGTCTCGCGCACCACCAGCTCCAGCGGCGGCACCGCCACTGCAGGCATCGGGTGGCCGAGCATCGTCAGCAGCGCGTGCGCCGCGGCCAGGCCGATCTCGTAGATCGGCTGGCGCACGGTGGTCATCGGCGGCGTGGCGTAGGCGGTGGCGGGCAGGTCGTCGACACCCAGGATGGACACGTCGTCGGGCACGCGCACGCCGCGCCGGTACAGCGCCATGCGCGCGCCGAACGCCGTCTGGTCGTTGGCCGCGAATACCGCGGTGAAGGTCTGCCCGCTGTCGAGCAGCCGGTTCATCGCCAGCAGGCCGCCGCTTTCCATGAAGTCGCCCTGCACCACCAGCTCGGGCGCCGGCGCGATGCCGGCCTCGCGCAGCGCCCGCTCGTAGCCGGCGCGGCGATCGGTGGCATCGGTGTGGTCGGATGGCCCGGCGATGTGGGCGATGCGCCGGTGCCCCAGGTTGAGCAGGTGGCGTGTGGCCAGGTGGCCGCCGGCTTCCTGGTCGAGCGTGAAGGCACGCACCTGCGGCGCAGCGAGCTGCCGGCCGGTCACGACGATCGGCTGGTGGCGCGCGAACTCGGCGATCTGGCGGTCGTCGAGGTGGCCGGTCAGGATCACCAAGCCGTCGATGCGCCGCGCCATCAGCAGACGCACGCGCTCGGCTTCCTCGGCTGCATTCCAGTGGCCGCTGACCATGATCGGCGCGTAGCCGGTGCCCGCCAGGCCGGCCTCGATGCCTTTCATCGCGCGGCCGTAGAACGGGCTTTCGACATCCTGCGTCAGGATGCCGATGGTCATCGTCGTGCCCGTCTTCAGGCTGCGCGCGAAGAGGTTGGGGCGGAAGTCGAGCTTGCGGATCGCCTCTTCCACCGCGCTGCGCTTGTCCGAGGTGACCCGCGCCGTGCCGTTGAGGATGCGCGACACCGTGCTCGGGGACACCCCGGCTTCGCGCGCCACGTCGAGAACGGTCACGGAAGAAGGAGGTGCGTCGATGCCGGAAAACGTGGCCACGGGAGAGGGAACAGGAAGACTTGCACCGATTGTGCACGGCGAGTCGGTCATGATAACGTTTTCAGAGCCACTCTGCCGACAGCCGACCGACCCGAAGGGAACCGCCATGCGCCGCACGAACTTCTTCAGCCGATGGATCGGGGCCCTCGTCGGGGCGCTGGCATGTGCGACCGCGGCAGGCGGCACCGACGCCTGCAGCTTCGAGCAGCCGGCGGCACAGCGCGCGCAGGGCTGCCAGCAGCGCCTGACACGCAGCATCAACTTCGGCAACATGCTCGATCACGCCCGCGAGGGCCTGGCCGGCCCGATGCTGCGCGACGATTTCATCGCCCTCACGGCCCAGGCCGGCTTCACCGCGATCCGCCTGCCGGTGCGCTGGGATGCCCGCGCCGGCATTCAGCCGCCCTACCGCATCGACCCGGCGTTCTTCGAGCGCGTCGACGGCGTGGTGCGCCTGGCGCACGAGCACAAGCTGGCCATCGTGCTCGACATGCACCATTACGCCGCCATGATGCTCGAGCCCGGTGTCGAGCGTGAGCGCTTCCTCACCATCTGGCGGCAGGTGGCCGAACACTACCGCGACGCGCCGGCGACAGTGATGTTCGAGCTGCTCAACGAACCGAACCGCGAGCTCACGCGCGGGCGCTGGAACGAGGCGCTGGCGGCGCTGCTGCCGGTCATCCGGGCCAGCAACCCGCAACGCACGCTGATCGTCGGCGGCGGCGACTGGAACAGCGGCCCGGCACTGGACAGCCTGATGCTGCCAGCCGACGACCGCAACCTGATCGCCACCTTCCACTACTACGAGCCGATGGCCGTGACGCACCAGGGCGCCGAGTGGGTCAGCGGCGCCGGCGCCTGGGTCGGCACCACCTGGAGCGGCACTGCCGCACAAACCGCGAAGCTTCGCGACGACTTCGACCGCGTGGCGCGATGGGCTGCGCGCGAGCGACGGCCGGTGCTGCTGGGCGAATTCGGCGCCTACTCGCGGGCTGACGAGTCGACCCGCATCGCCTGGACACGCGCGGTGCGCGAACACGCCGAGGCGCGGGGTTTTGCGTGGGCTTACTGGGAACTGGCCTCGAGCTTCGGCGTTCTGGAACCGCTGTCACTGCAGTGGCGCCGGCCCCTGCTCGAGGCCCTGCTGCCGCCTCGGTGAAGGCATCGGGACTTTCCCCGAGTCCCGTTGACAACGTTTTCAGACGCTGCTGCAATGCGCCCCAGTCTGAAAACAATTTCAGACGCAACCCGGCGCCAGATCGATTCGCCTGGGCACGAAGACAGACAAACATGAAAACGATGCCAGAACGCTGGCATCACAATGTCGCCCGCGAGGGCATGGAGACAACGGATGAAAGCATTTCTGAAACCCGTCCTGGGCGCCCTGACGCTGGGCCTGTCGGCCGCCGCGATGGCGCAGAACGTGACGATCAGCGTCGCGTCCTTCCCCGACCTCGACCGCGGCATCAAGCTGGCGATCCCGCTGTACAAGAAGCTGCATCCGGACGTCGAGATCAAGCTGACCAGCCTGGCCTACGCCGACCACCACACCGCGATGACCACCGCGCTGGCCACCGGCGCCAACCTGCCCGACGTGATGGCGGTGGACATGGGCTTCATCGGCAAGTTCGCCGAGAGCGGCGGCATGGAAGACCTGGCCAAGGCGCCCTACAACGCGCTGCAGTACCGCGACAAGGTGGCCCGCTTCACCTACCCGCTGGCCATGAGCGGCCAGGGCGTGATGGTGGGCATGCCGGTGGACATCGGCCCCGGCGCGCTGTTCTACCGCAAGGACCTGCTCGACAAGGCCGGCGTCAGCGAAGCCGACCTGACGAAGAGCTGGGAGTCGTACGTCGAGTCCGGCAAGAAACTCAAGGCCGCCACCGGCGCCTGGCTGCTGGCCAGTGCCGTCGACATCAAGGACATCTACATCCGCTCCGACCTGAAGGACGGCGAGGGCATCTACTTCGACAAGTCGGGCAAGCCGACGATCGACAACGCGCGCTTCCGCAAGGCCTTCGAGCTGGCCAAGTCGGCACGCGAGGCCGGCATCGACGGCAAGATCGGCGCCTGGTCCAACGAGTGGAGCGAAGGCTTCAAGCGCGACAAGATCGCCTCGCAGATGATGGGTGCCTGGCTGGCCGGCCACCTCAACAACTGGCTGGCGCCGGAGTCCAAGGGCAAGTGGCGCTCGGCGCAGCTGCCCGGCGGCGCCTTCGGTTCCTGGGGCGGCTCGTTCTACGGCGTTCCGAAGAAGGCGCAGAACAAGGCAGCGGCCTGGGACTTCATCAAGTTCCTGACCACGACGAAGGAAATGCAGATCGAGGCCTTCCGCGGCTTCGACGCCTTCCCCTCGCTGATCGAGGCGCAGAACGACGCTTTCATCGACCAGCCCATCGAGTACCTCGGCGGACAGAAGGCGCGCCAGCTCTGGAAGGT
>CAZVLY010000069.1:8554-15543 GCA_964628175.1 uncultured Piscinibacter sp.
CTGCTGTTCTCGATCTACCTCTCGTTCCACCGCTGGGACCCGGCCGCCGGCCTGGCGGCGATGCGCTTCGTCGCCTTCGAGAACTACCTCTACGTGCTGCAGGACGACGACTGGTTCCGCCACTCGATCTTCAACACGATCTGGCTCGCGCTCGTCAGCGGGCTGCCGCAGCACCTGGTGGCGCTGCCGCTGGCCTTCTTCTTCCACAACGCGTTCGGCCGCTGGCGCAACGCGGTGGTGGGCGTGTATTTCCTGCCCTTCATCACCTCGACGGTGGCGATCTCGCTGGTCTTCTCGACGCTGTTCTCGCGCGACTTCGGCATGGTCAACGTGATGCTGACCTCGATGAACCAGGTGCCGGTGCTCGGCTGGCTGTTCCCGGCGACGAACATCGACTGGAGCCAGCCCGGCTACACGAAATGGATGATCGCCTTCGTGGTCTGGTGGCGCTACGTGGGCTGGAACGCGGTGCTCTACCTGTCGGCGATGCAGACGATTCCGCGCGACCTCTACGAGGCCGCCACCATCGATGGCGCGAAGCCCTGGCAGCAGTTCCGCCACATCACGCTGCCGCTGCTGCGGCCGATGATCTTCTTCGCCGTCACGCTGACCATCATCGGCAACCTGCAGCTGTTCGAGGAGCCGTTCATCCTCACCGGCGGCACCGGCGGCATCGGCCAGGCGGGCAAGACGGCGGCGATGCACATGTACGGCACCGCCTTCGTCGACGGCGACTTCGGCACCGCCTCGGCGATCGCCTGGCTGCTGTTCCTGCTGATCGGCGCGGCCACCTGGGCGAACAACCGCCTGCTCGGCAAGCGCGACTGAGGGCTGCACGATGCGATCCACCGCCCTCACCCCGCAGCGCCTGATCGCGTACGTCATCGTCGCCATCGGCGCGGTGCTGATGCTCGGCCCGTTCTACTTCATGTTCGTGTTCGCCACCCACACGAACCGCGAGATCCTGTCGATGCCGCCGCCGCTGTGGTTCGGCGGTGCCTTCCTCGACAACCTCGATCAGCTGCTGCGCAGCCTGCCGCACTTCTGGAAGAACGTCGGCTGGAGCGTCTACGTGGCGCTGATGTCCACCGTACTCAACCTGTTCTTCTGTTCGCTGGCCGGTTTCGCCTTCGCGATGTACGACTTCAAGTGGCGCGAGGGCCTGTTCGGCATGGTCATGGCGACCATGTTGCTGCCCAGCTTCGTCGGCATGATCCCGACCGCGCTGACGATGAGCTGGCTCGAATGGATGAACCAGCCGCGGGCGCTGTACGTGCCCGGCGCCGTGGGTGCGCTGGGCATCTTCATGATGCGCCAGTACATCGAGTCGGCCATCCCGCGCGAGCTGATCGACGCCGCGCGCATCGACGGCTGCGGCGAGTTCGCCATCTACTGGCGCGTCGTGCTGCCGCTGATCGGCCCGGCCATGGGCACGCTCGGCCTGATCACCTTCATCGGCTCGTGGAACAACTTCATCGGGCCGCTGATCGTCATCCGCGACATGGAGATGTACACCGTGCCGCTGGCGCTGCGCTCGCTGCAGGGCACCGGCCAGATCCCCTGGGGGGCCATCTCCGCCGGCTCGGCGATCGCCGTGCTGCCGCTGCTCGTGCTGTTCATGCTGGCCTCGCGCCGGCTCATCGAAGGCCTGACCGCCGGGGCCGTCAAGGCCTGAGGCGCGTCGCCGACAAGGAACCGAAACCGTGACCGACCCGACATTCCCGCCCGACTTCCACTGGGGCGTGGCCACCAGCGCCTACCAGATCGAAGGCGCCGCCGCCGAGGACGGCCGCGGCCCCTCGATCTGGGACACCTTCGCCCACGCGCCGGGCAAGACGGTCAATGGCGACCATGGCGACGTGGCCTGCGACCACTACCACCGCTACCCGCAGGACTTCGACCTGATCGCCGGCCTGGGCCTGAACGCCTACCGCTTCTCGATCGCCTGGCCGCGCGTGCAGCCGCAGGGCAAGGGCGCGTGGAATGCCAAGGGACTGGCCTTCTACGACCGACTCGTCGACGCGCTGCTCGAACGCGGCATCACGCCGCACGCGACGCTCTACCACTGGGACCTGCCGCAGGCCCTGCAGGACGAAGGCGGCTGGCTCAACCGCGACACCGCGCTGCGCTTCACCGACTACGCGGTGACGATGGGCGTGCGGCTCGGGGACCGCGTCGCGGCGATCTCGACCCACAACGAGCCCTGGTGCACGGCGCACCTGGGCCACCACAGCGGCAAGTTCGCCCCGGGGCTGAAGGACCCGCAGGCGGCGGTGCAGGTCGCGCACCACCTGCTGCTGTCGCACGGGCTGGCGCTGCAGGCGATGCGCGCCGCCGGCGTGAAGGCGCCGCTGGGCATCGTGCTGAACCAGTCGCCGGCCGTGCCGGCCACCGACCGCGCCACCGACCTGGCGCTGGCCGAGCGCGAGTACGCGCTGTTCGTGCGCTGGTTCATGGACCCGCTCTTCCTGAAGCGCTATCCGACGGCCAGCGGGGTGCATCTTTATCCGCAGGTTCGTGAAAACGATTTCGATGCGATCGCCCAGCCGCTCGACTTCCTCGGCATCAACTACTACACGCGCATCTGGGTCTCCAGCGAGGAGCCGCCGCGGCCCGCGCCGCGCCTGGACGGCGTCACCGACATGGGCTGGGAGGTCTACCCGCAGGGCCTGGCCGACCTGCTCACCGGCATCCACCGCGAGTACCGGCTGCCGCCGATCTACATCACCGAGAACGGCATGGCCAACGCCGATGCGCTGGTCGACGGCCAGGTGCACGACGCGCAGCGCATCGCCTACCTGAAGGGCCACCTCGAGGCGCTGTCGCAGGCCATCGCGGCCGGCGTCGACGTGCGCGGCTTCTTCTACTGGAGCCTGCTCGACAACTACGAGTGGGACTCCGGCTACGACAAGCGTTTCGGCCTGATCCACGTGGACTACGCGACGCAGCAGCGAACGCTCAAGGACAGCGCGCACTGGTACCGCGAGTTCGTGGCGCGCCAGCGTGCCGCGCACGGAGGCTGACATGTCAGCACTCAGCCTGCGCGGCATCCGCAAGTCCTTCGGCGCGGTCGAGGTGCTGCGCGGCATCGACCTGGACATCGCCGACGGCGAGTTCGCCGTGTTCGTCGGCCCCTCGGGCTGCGGCAAGTCCACGCTGCTGCGCATGATCGCCGGGCTGGAGGACATCGAGCACGGCGAAGTCGCCATCGGCGGCGAATGCATCAATGCGGTGCCGCCGGCGCAGCGCGGCATCGCCATGGTGTTCCAGAGCTACGCGCTGTACCCGCACATGACGGTGGCGCAGAACATGGGCTTCGCGCTGAAGATGGCCGGCCAGTCGAAGGCCGCGGTCGATGCCGCGGTGGACCGCGCCGCCGAGATCCTGCAGATCGGCCCGCTGCTGGCGCGCAAGCCGCGCGAACTCTCCGGCGGCCAGCGTCAGCGCGTGGCGATCGGCCGCGCCATCGTGCGCAAGCCCAAGGTGTTCCTGTTCGACGAGCCGCTGTCCAACCTCGACGCGGCGCTGCGCGTGCAGATGCGCATCGAGCTGTCGCGGCTGCACAAGGAACTCGGCGCCACGATGGTCTACGTCACGCACGACCAGGTGGAGGCGATGACCCTGGGCGACCGCATCGCGGTGTTCAACGCCGGGCGGGTCGAGCAGGTCGGCGCGCCGATGGACCTGTACACGCGGCCGGTCAACCAGTTCGTCGCCGGCTTCCTCGGCTCGCCGCGCATGAACTTCATTCGCGGCCAGGCGCTTGCCGCCGGTGCCGGCCGGATGAAGTTCGAGGCCGCCGGCGCCGGCCTGATCGAGCTGCCGTTGCCCGCCGGCGGGCGACCGGCCGGTCCTGACGGGCTGGTGCTCGGCGTGCGGCCGGAGCATCTCGGCGTGGCGCGCGCCGACGAGGGCCTGGCCGCGCGCATCGAGGTGCTCGAACACCTCGGCGACGCCCTGATCGTGCACGCCAGCCTGCGCGGCTCGCGCGAGAGCGTGTCGCTGCGCCTGGCCGCCGACCACCCTGGCCTGGCCGCCGGCCAGGACATCGGCCTCGTGCCGATGGCCGCGCACACGCTGCTGTTCGACGGCAGCGGACGCGCCTTCCCACCCCACTGAGCCCACGGACCCCACCGACATGGGCCAGCGAGTTCCCCCGCGTCAGCCGACCGACATCGCTCGTGAAAACGATTTCGCAGCGAGTGGGCCGGGAACGCATTCCCCCGCCGCGACCCGGCATTTCAACCACCCCAGGAGACGAGGAGACCCCATGAAGAAGAGCACCCTGATCGCCGCGATGGCGCTGGCCGGCCTGGCCGGCGCCGCGCAGGCCGTCGAACTGAGTTATTCCGGCTACGTCCGTGCCGGCACCGGCATCAACGTGCGTGGCGGCACGCAGGTCTGTTTCGGCCTGGCCGGCGCCGACACCAAATGGCGCCTGGGCAACGAGTGCGACTACGTCATCGAGCCCAACTTCGTCGCCAAGCTGGCGTCGTACGAGGGCTCCGACTGGTACGTGCACGTGATGCCCAGCGTCTACCACGGCTGGGGACCGCAGGGCACCAACGAGCCCGACACGCTGACCACGCGCTTCGGCCAGATCTACGCCTACGGCGACAAGATCTCGGGCCTGGCCAACGGCAAGGTCTGGGCCGGCCGGCGCTTCTACAACCGGCTGCAGACGGGCATCAACGACCAGTTCCTCGAGAACAACGACGGCAACGGCGCCGGCATCGAGGAGATGGACTTCGGCGCGGCCAAGGTCAGCGTCGCGTTCATGATGGACCCGAACAACGAGGCCACCAACAACCGCTTCGCGCTGCCGATCCGTGCCACCGGCATCAAGACGCTGTCCAACGGCGAACTCTCGGTGTACGTCACGCCCTCGGCGCAGCTCAAGAGCAAGAACCAGGTCACCCTGGTCGAGCCGGCCGACCAGCCCAAGGGCATCGCACTGGGTCTGTACCAGACGGTCAACGGCGCCCTCGGCGGCAACTGGCTGCTCGGCTTCAAGCACGACAAGACCGGCGACGTGAAGAACACCCGCGTGATCGCCCAGTACGGCGCCTCGCTGACGCCGGCCACCGCGCTCGACGTGGTGGCCGAGTACCGCGTCAACACCGCGCCCAACGACGGCGGCAACAAGTGGCTGGCGCTCGGCGCGCGCACCGACACGCACCTCGGCGGCCCGTTCCGCCTGCTCTTCGAGGCCGGCCACGACCAGGTCAAGCCCGACGCCGGCGACACCCGCAACATGACCAAGTTCACCGTGGCGGCGGCCGCCTCGGCGGGCAAGGACGCGGGCTCGCGCCCGACGGTGCGCCTGTTCCTGACGCATGCCATCTGGAACGAGGCCGCGCGGCAGACGCTCAGCGGCCGCACGCAGGAGGTGTTCGGCGACAAGAAGTCGGGCACCTCCATCGGCATCCAGGCCGAAACCTGGTGGTGACGAGTTCGGGAGGCTGCCGCCCGAAGAGGTTCTGCTGCGGTTGGGGGATCGCGATGACCCGATTCCAGCGGCCAGCCTCCCGACCCCGTGCGGCGGGTGCGATCCCACCCGCCGGATCGTGAAGAGAGCGTTCGCCCGGCCCCGGCCGGGCGTTTTTTCTGGCGATGGTGTGGAGTCATCACTCCACGCACGGGTCAACCCGGTAGGCGCCGCGGCACGCTTCCACTAGCGTGGCGGCCGAACTGGAGTAACGCTCATGACCGACACCGTCGCCCCGCAGGACCTCGCCCTCCAACGCCTGTACCACTGGGAACGAACCGCCCCCGACCGCAAGGTGTTCACCCAGCCCATGGGTGCCGGCGTGGTGCGCGAGATGAACTGGCGCGAGGTGGTCGACGAAACGCGCCGCATGGCCGCGCACCTGCAGTCCTTCGGCTTCCCGGCCGGCAGCCGCATCGCCATCCTGTCGAAGAACTGCGCCCACTGGCTGATGAGCGACTGGGCGATCTGGATGGCCGGCTACGTGTCGGTGCCGCTGTACCCGACGCTGGCGGCCGAGACGATCCGGCAGATCCTCACCCACAGCGAGGCGAAGCTGGTGTTCGTCGGCAAGCTCGACGGCTGGGACGCGATGAAGCCCGGCGTGCCCGCCGGCCTGCCGTGCATCAGCTACCCGCTGTCGCCGCCCAACGATTACCCGAGCTGGGACGACATCGTCAAGCGCACCGCGCCGCTGGCCGGCGAGCCGGTGCGCGATGGCGCCGAGCTGTCGACCATCATGTACACCTCGGGGACCACCGGCATGCCCAAGGGCGTGATGCACAGCTTCGCGACCTTCGCCTGGTCGATCCGCGCCGGCCTCAAGCGCGTGCCGATCGACATGAACGCACGCATGCTGAGCTACCTGCCGCTGGCCCACGTGGCCGAGCGCACGCTGGTCGAGCATGCGCTGCTGGCCACCGGCATGAGCGTGTACTTCGCCGAGAGCCTGGACACCTTCACCGCCGACCTGCAGCGCGCGCGGCCGACGGTGCTGTTCTCGGTGCCCCGGCTGTGGGTCAAGTTCCAGCAGGGCGTGCATTCCAAGATGCCCGCCGAGAAGCTGCAGCGGCTGCTGAAGATCCCCATCCTGCGCGGCATCGTGCGCAAGAAGATCCTCTCCGCGCTCGGCCTGGACCAGTGCAAGTTCGCCGCCGGCGGCGCCGCCCCGATGCCGCCTGAGCTGCTCGACTGGTACGCGAAGCTCGGCCTGCCGATCATCGAGGTCTACGGCATGACCGAGAACTGCGGCGTCTCGCACGCCACCGTGCCCGGCGTGCAGCGCCCCGGCACGGTGGGCCTGCCCTACGAGGGCGTGCAAAGCCGCATCGACCCGGCCAACGGCGAGATCCAGATGAAGAGCCCGGGCCTGATGCTGGGCTACTACAAGGAGCCCGAGCTGACGCGCGAGTCGTTCACGCCCGACGGCTGGCTGCACACCGGCGACAAGGGCCAGCTCGAGGCCGACGGCTACCTGCGCATCACCGGCCGCGTGAAGGAC
>CAZVLY010000070.1:0-15309 GCA_964628175.1 uncultured Piscinibacter sp.
TCTCCTGATCGATCAGCACGGCCGTGCCCATCCGGGCCTTGCCGATGTCCGTCAGCGCATGGTCCAGCGCGCCCGTGGGGCAGGCCTTGACGCAGGGGATGTGGTCGCACATCTCGCACGGAATCTGCCGCGCCTCGAAGTAGGGCGTGCCGATCGCCACGTCACGCGCGATGCCCTCGCCCCAGGTCGACAGCTTCAGGTTCTTCGGCGGACAGTCGCGCACGCACAGCCCGCAGCGGATGCAGGCGCCGAGGAAACGCTCCTCGGCGATCGCCCCTGGCGGCCGCAGCGCCTGCGCCGGCCGCGCCAGCGCGGGCCGGCCGAGCAGCGCCGCGCCGCCGGCGATCAGGCCGGCGGTGGTGGCACTGGCGGCGCCCTGCAGCACCGTACGGCGGGACAAGTCCATGATGCGAAGGACGGCCTCAGGCGCGCACGACCTTGACGGCGCACTTCTTGAAGTCGGTCTCCTTCGAGATCGGGCAGGTCGCGTCCAGCGTCAGCTTGTTGACCAGCCGGCCCTCGTCGAAGAAGGGCACGAAGATCAGGCCGCGCGGCACCTTGTTGCGGCCCTTGGTCTCGACGTGCGCGGTGATCTCCCCGCGGCGCGAGGCCACCTTGATCTGCATGCCGCGCTGGATGCCGCGGTCCTTCGCGTCGTCGGGGTGCATGAAGACCACCGCCTCGGGCACCGCGCGGTGCAGTTCGCCGACGCGGCGCGTCATCGTGCCGGTGTGCCAGTGCTCGAGCACGCGGCCGGTGCACAGCCACAGGTCGAACTCCTTGTCGGGGCTTTCGGCGGCCGGCTGGTAGGGCAGCGAGAAGATGTTCGCCTTGCCGTCCTTGAAGCCGTAGAAGCGCAGGCCCTCGCCCTTCTTCACGTACGGGTCGTAGCCCTCGCGGAAGCGCCACAGCGTCTCCTTGCCGTCGACCACTGGCCAGCGCAGGCCGCGCACCTCGTGGTAGACATCGAAGGGCGCCAGGTCGTGGCCGTGGCCGCGCCCGAACTCGGCGTACTCCTCGAACAGGCCCTTGTGCAGGTAGAAGCCCAGCGCCTTGCTCTCGTCGTTCGTGTAGTCCTTGATGTACTTGGCGTTCACCTTGGTCAGGTCGGCCAGCGGGTACTTGTCGACCTTGCCGTTCTTGTAGAGCACGTCGAACAGCGTCTTGCCCTTGTACTCGGGCTTCTTCGCGATCAGGTCGGCGGGCCAGACCTCTTCCACCTTGAAGCGCTTGCTGAACTCGATGTACTGCCACAGGTCGCTCCTCGCCTGGCCGGGCGCGGCCACTTGCTGGCGCCAGAACTGCGTGCGGCGCTCGGCGTTGCCGAAGGCGCCTTCCTTCTCGACCCACATCGCCGAGGGCAGGATCAGGTCGGCGGCCATCGCGCTGACGGTCGGGTAGGCATCGCTGACGACGACGAAGGTCGCCGGGTTGCGCCAGCCGGGCAGGATCTCGCCGTTGATGTTCGGCCCGGCCTGCATGTTGTTGGTCGTGCTGGTCCAGTAGCACTTGAGCTTGCCGTCCTTCAGCGCGCGGCTCTGCGCCACGGCGTGCAGGCCGATCTTGTCGTTCAGCGTGCCCTCGGGCAGCTGCCAGATCTCCTCGGTGTGCTTGCGGTGTTCGGGGTTGGTCACCACCATGTCGGCGGGCAGGCGGTGCGCGAAGGTGCCGACTTCGCGCGCGGTGCCGCAGGCGCTGGGCTGGCCGGTCAGCGAAAACGGGCTGTTGCCCGGCTGGCTGATCTTGCCGGTCAGCAGGTGGATGTTGTAGACCATGTTGTTGGCCCAGGTGCCGCGCGTGTGCTGGTTGAAGCCCATCGTCCACAGCGACATCACCTTGACCTTCGGGTCGGCGTAGAGCTTGGCCAGGTCCTCGAGCTGCTTGACCGGCACGCCGGACAGCTTGCTGACCTTCTCGGCGGTGTATTCCGACACGAACCTGGCGTACTCCTCGAAGGTGCTCGGCGTCGAGTCGTTCGGGTTGCCCTTGGGCTTGCCATCGGCGCCGGCGTAGCCGTTGCTCTTGGCGTCCTTCTCCAGCGCGTGGGCCGGGCGCAGGCCGTAGCCGATGTCGTCGGCGCCCTTCTTGAAGTTGACGTTCTTCTTGACGAACTCGAGGTCGACCTTCTTGTTCGAGATGATGTAGTGGGCGATGTAGTTGAGGATCGCCAGGTCGGTCTGCGGCGTGAAGATCATCCCCATGTCCGCCAGGTCGAAGCTGCGGTGCTCGAAGGTCGACAGCACGACGACCTTGGTGTTCGGGTTCGACAGGCGCCGGTCGGTGATGCGGCTCCACAGCACCGGGTGCATCTCGGCCATGTTGGAGCCCCACAGCACGAAGGCGTCGGCCTGCTCGATGTCGTCGTAGCAGCCCATCGGCTCGTCGATGCCGAAGGTGCGCATGAAGCCGGCCACCGCGCTGGCCATGCAGTGGCGCGCGTTCGGGTCGAGGTTGTTGGAGCGGAAGCCCGCCTTCCACAGCTTGGTGGCGGCGTAGCCCTCGAAGATGGTCCACTGGCCGGAGCCGAACATGCCCACGCCGGCCGGGCCGTCGCTCTTCAGGGCTTCCTTCCACTTCGCGGCCATCAGGTCGAAGGCCTCGTCCCAGCCCACCGGAACGAATTCGCCGTTCTTGTCGTACTTGCCGTCCTTCTTGCGCATCAGCGGCGTCGTCAGGCGGTCCTTGCCGTACATGATCTTGGACAGGAAGTAGCCCTTGATGCAGTTCAGGCCGCGGTTGACCGGCGCATCGGGGTCGCCCTGGGTCGCCACGACACGGCCCTCCTGCACGCCGACCATCACGGCGCAGCCGGTGCCGCAGAAGCGGCAGGGCGCCTTGTCCCAGCGCACCGCGGTGTCGACGGCGGGGGCCGGCGCGGGCGCGCCGACGGCCACGATCGGGATGCCGGCCGCAGCGGCGCTGGCGGCCAGGGCCTGGGTCTTCAGGAAGTCACGGCGATTGGCTTGCATCTTCGGTTCTCCATGCGGCGCTGATTCGCGCCTGGTCGTCTTCTGGCTCGCTTCACATGCTGCGCGAGACGCAGGTCGCTGTCGTTGAAGCAGTTCAAGAACCCGGGGTCGGGGTGTCGCCGGCCTGGCCGGCCCAGTCCTTCAGGCTGCCGCGCCAGGCGCGGTAGTCCTCCACCGCCCCGCCGCCGCTGGGCGGTGCGTCGGGGCCGGAGTATTCGTAGACCAGCGAGGTGTTCAGCACCTCGGGCCACAAGGCGATGGCGGCCAGCGTGGCCGCGGCGCCGTGCACCACGCCGTCGACCTCGGCATCCTCGAGCACCAGCACCAGCCGGCCGTCGCCGGGGTTCAATGCCAGGTCCGCGCCGGGCAGGGCCGACAGGCGCGGCACCACGGCGGCCAGATGTTCCGGCCGAAGCCGCACGACTGCACCGAGAATGCTCACGTGTTGTCTCCAGTTCTGATTCGGGCTGCACTGTGCCGGTGCAGCAGCTCGCCCAGATTGACAAGCATCAACCCAGCAGGGCCTCATGGTCGATTCGCGCCGACGCTCATTTCTTCGAGGTGACCTGCGTGCCGCGACCGCTGCGGACGCACCGGCCGTGCCGCGCCCGCCGTGGTCGCTGCGGCCTGACACCGCGTTCACCGAGCGCTGCACGCGTTGCGGCGATTGCGTGCGCGCCTGCCCACGCAGCGTGCTGAGCGCCGGTGACGGCGGCTTTCCGAAGATCGGCTTCGCAGCCGCCGGATGCAGCCTGTGCGGCGACTGCGCGAAGGCCTGCCCGACCGGCGCGATCGACCCGGCGGCGAGCCCCGTCGCCTTCGTCTGGCGCGTTCGGATCGACGAACGCTGCCTGAACCGGCGCGGCGTGGAATGCCGCGTCTGCGGCGACGCCTGTGATGCGCGCGCACTGCGCTTCGTGCCAGCCCGCGGCGGCATCGCGCAGCTGCACGTGGACACCGCGGCCTGCACCGGCTGCGGCGATTGCGTGGCCGTCTGCCCGGTCGGCGCGATCGATCTCCGCTGACCCGGCTCAAGTCGCCACCGCGCCGACCGATACGAGGGTGAGGCGCCCAACCGGGCGCTGCCGCTCCGTCACGTCTCGTCATCCGGATCACCCATGAGCCTCTTCACGCATCCCGTCGTCGCCCTGTTCATGAAGCCCGGCATGAAGCTGATGCGCGCGCTGCAGTTCCCCGCCAAGATGACGCTGATGGCCCTGGTGCTGCTGCTGCCGCTGTCGTGGCTGACGGCGCAGTCGCTGTGGTCCGCGCGCGGCGACCTCGAATCGACGCGCGCCGAGGTCGACGGCGTCGCACTGATCGGGCTGACGCTCGACGTGGTCGTGCAGACGCAGAAGCACCGCGGGCTGGTCAACCGCTCGCTGGCTGGCGACGCCGCCGCCGAGGTCGCGCTCGCCGACACCCGCACGGCACTCAAGGCGGCGAGCCAGTCGCTCAACTCCCGCCTGCTGCTGCAGCCCGGCAGCGGCTTGCTCGCGCCGTGGCAGCCGATCCACCGCGTGCTCACGCAGCTGGCCGACGGCGAAGTGCCGCGCGATGCCGCGGCGAGCTTCCGCCTGCACTCCGAGCAGGTGGCCGCCTTGCGCGAGCTGCTCGCGCAGGGCGCCGAAGCCAGCGGCCTGCTGCTCGAACCCGAGGCCATCCCCTTTCACCTGATGCACCTGGCGGTCGAGCCGCTGGTGCCCTGGTCGGAAGCGCTCGGCCAGTTGCGCGGGCGCGGCGCGGCGCTGCTGCGCCGCGGCGAGATCAGCCCGGCCGAAGCCGGCGAGCTGATCGCGCAGACGCGGCTGCTCGAGCACACCAGCGCCACCGCGCAGCAGATGGTGCAGGCGCTGGGCCGCAGCGGCGAGGCAGCCCCGCCCGGCTTCGCGCAGGCGCTGGCGCTGTCGAAATCCTTCGCCGAACGCACCCGCACCATGATCAGCGCGCGCAGTGCCGAGGGCGATGCCGCCAGCTACTTCGAGGCCGGCACGCAGGCCATCGAGGCCGTGGTCGGCGTCGGGCGAGCCAGCTCGAAGCGGCTGCAGGCGCTGCTCGACGAGCGCGCGCAGCGCCTGCAGCGCATCTGGCTGATGGCCCTGGCGGCCGGCATCGCCGCGGTGTTCGGCGTGGCCTACCTGACGCTGGTGTTCTTCCGCACCTCGTTCGGCGCGGTGCGCGTGCTGCAGGGCTCGGTGGCGCAGCTGGCGGCCGGCGACTTCGCCACCCGCATCCGGCTGCGCGGCACCGACGAGCTGTCGGTGGTCGGCCAGTCGCTCGACGCGATGACCGGCCGCATCTCGGAGATGGTGTCGGACATCCGCAGCAACTCCTCCATCGTGGCGCAGGCCGGCACGCGCCTGGCCGAAGACACCAAGGCGCTGTCCGAGCGCACCGAGTCGCAGGCCTCCAGCCTGGAGCAGACCTCGGCCAGCGTGCAGGAGATCAGCGCCGCCGTGCGCAAGAGCGCGCAAGGCAGCGAGGCGGCGGCGCAGATGGCGGCGCGCATGAGCGAGGTCGCCGAGCAGGGCGGTCAGTCGATCCAGTCGGCGGTGGCCTCGATGCACGACATCCAGGCCAGCTCCAAGCGCGTCAACGACATCGTCGGCGTGATCGAGGGCATCGCCTTCCAGACCAACATCCTTGCGCTCAATGCGGCGGTGGAAGCCGCCCGCGCCGGCGAGCAGGGCCGCGGTTTCGCGGTGGTCGCTTCCGAGGTGCGCTCGCTGGCGCAGCGCAGTTCGTCCTCGGCGCGCGAGATCAAGTCGCTCATCGGTGCCTCGTCCGGCCACGTGGAGGCCGGCGTGGTGCAGATCTCGGGGGCGGGCGGAACCTTCGAGGAGATCGTCGCGGGCATCCGCGAAGTGGCGCGCAGCGTGCAGACCATCCACACCAGCACCACCGAGCAGAGCAGCGGCCTGACGCAGATCGCGCAGGCCGTGCAGCACATCGACGAACTGACCCAGCAGAACGCGCAGATGGTCGAGACGGCCCTGCACAGCTCCGCGCAGCTCAGCGAACGCGCGGCCAAGCTGGCCCAGGCGGTGGCCTCCTTCCGGCTGCGCCAGGGCAGCGCCGACGAGGCGCTCGCGCTGGTGCGCAAGGGCGTCGAGCTCTACGCCGCGCAAGGGCAGGGGGCGTTGGCCGCCATCACCGACCCGGCCAGCGGCCTGGCCGACCGCGACATGTACGTCTTCGCCTTCGATCGCCAGGGCGTCTACCGCGCCTTCGCCGGCAAGCCGGAGCGGGTGGGCACGGCGGTGCGCGACAACCCCGGCGTCGACGGCGACAAGCTGGTGCGCGATGCCTTCGAACAGGCCGCGCGCGGCGGCGGCTGGGTCGACTACGACTTCGCCAACCCGCAGACCGGCGCGGTCGATCTGAAGACCTCGTACGTCGAACCGGTGAGCGAGGACCTCATCGTCGGCTGCGGTGTCTACAAGTCGCGCGGCAGCGCCGCCGAGAGCAAGCCCGTGCTGCACAGGGGCCAGCGCGCCGAACAGAAGAAGAAGCTGGTCAGCGTCGCGACACGGGCCGCGGCATCGGCCTGAGACCCTGGCGCAGCCCTAGGTCGCCGCAGCGCCGCCGCCGTCGCGGCGGGCACGCCGCGCGGCGACGTCGGCCAGCACCCGCGTCACCCCGTCGCGCACGCGCTCGGCGGTCAGCGGCTTGGGCCAGTAGGCGTGGGCGCCCAGGCTCATCGCCTTGACCACGTCCATCGAGAAGGCTTCGCCGGTCAGCAGCACGATGCACAACTGGCCCTGCGAGACGAGCTCGCTGAGCTCGCGCACCACCTCCAGGCCGCCGATGTCGGGCAGGCGCATGTCCAGCAGCACCAGGTCGGGCAGCTGGGCTTTCGCCAGGCGCACGCCCTCGCGTCCGCTGAAGGCCTTCAGCAGCCGCACACCGGGCAACCCGGCGAGCATGGCCTCGACGAGCTGCATGTTGACCGGGTGGTCCTCGATGCACAGCACGCTCTGCGGTGCTGCGGGCTTTCGGGCGGAGTCCATCGTCGTCCTCCTCGTGCAGCGCAGTTGCGCCGCGGCACCGGCCGATCAGCCGGCCAGCCGCGCGCGCATCGCGTCGATCACCACCTTGTAGTCGCGCTGGCCGAAGATCGCACTGCCGGCCACGAAGGTGTCGGCGCCCGCGTCGGCGACGGCGCGGATGTTGTCGATCTTGATGCCGCCGTCGACCTCGAGGCGGATGTCGCGGCCGCTGGCGTCGATGATCTTGCGCGCAAGGGCGATCTTCTTCAATGCCGCCGGGATGAAACTCTGCCCGCCGAAGCCCGGGTTGACGCTCATGATCAGCACCAGGTCGACCTTGTCGATCACCCAGTCGAGCACGTCCAGCGGCGTGGCCGGGTTGAAGACCAGGCCGGCCTGGCAGCCTTCGGCCTTGATCAATTGCAGCGTGCGGTCCACGTGCGCGCTCGCCTCGGGGTGGAAGCTGACCAGGTCGGCGCCGGCCTTGGCGAAGGCGGTGGCCAGCGCATCGACCGGCTGCACCATCAGGTGCACGTCGATCGGCGCGCGCTGCCCGGCCGGCGTCACCGCATGCTTGCGCAGCGCCTCGCAGACCATCGGCCCGAAGGTCAGGTTGGGCACGTAATGGTTGTCCATCACGTCGAAGTGGATCCAGTCGGCGCCGGCGGCGAGCACGTCGCGCACCTCCTCGCCCAGGCGGGCGAAATCGGCGGACAGGATGCTGGGGGCGATGCGGTAGTTGCTCATGGCGCGCGGCGTCGGGCCTTCGGATCCCTGGGGATTCTAGGTGGCCTCCTAGAATGGTCCGCATGGCCAAACCCGAGTTCACCAGCAGCGTCGTCGTGCGCCCCCTCCCCGAGCAGTCCGACCCGGGCCACGGCGAGCATGCGTTCGCATACACCGTCACCATCCGCAACACCGGCGACGTGACCGCGCAGCTCATCGCGCGCCACTGGGTCATCACCGACGCCGACGGCCACGTCGACGAGGTGCGCGGCCTGGCCGTGGTCGGCCACCAGCCCCTGCTCAAGCCGGGCGAGAGTTTCGAGTACACCAGCTGGACGCGCATCGCCACGCCGCACGGCACGATGCGCGGCAGCTTCTTCTGCATGACCGAGGAGGCGCAATCCTTCGACGCGCCGGTGCCCGAGTTCGGGCTGACCACGGCGTCGGCGCTGCATTGAGCCTGCCGATGGCGCGCCGCGGTTCGAGCTGGGACCTGACGGCCCTGCTCAACGCGGCCGACCCGAAGGCGCCGCTGGCCGAGCGCCACCTCTGGCTGGTGCGGCTGATGGAGTGGCTGCGCCGCGCGCCGCTGGAGGGCGAGGCCGAACGCAGCACGCCCACGCCGGTGCTGCGCCTGAAGCACCTGCTCAACGTGCTGCAGCGCAACGAGCCGCAGCGCGCCGCGGTGGGTGCGCAGCTGGCGCGCATCTGGCGCGAGGTGGACACGGTGGCGCTGTTCGCCGACTTCGGCTTCTCGCCGCGCATGAACTTCTTCGGCGAGCTCGGCCAGCGGCTGCAGCTGCGCCTGCTGCCGATCACGCCGGAGACGCTGGACCTCGGCGAGCTGTTCGCCCTGCTCTTCCCGCGCGACCGCGACGCGCAGTGGCTCGACGCCATCGACGACGACACGCTCGCGCGGCTGGTCGAGGCGCTCGGCCCCTTGCTCGGCCCCTCGAAGGAGCAGGGCGAGGGCTGGCGCCGGCCGCTGGCCGACGGCATCGTCTACCTCGCCGCGGCGGTGCGGGCCTCGGGCCACTCGGGCGGGCTGCGCCAGCGAATGAGCCCGGAGCTGCTGGCCGACGATCCGTTCCGCCAGCTGGCCAGCGCCGCCGAGCGGCTGTGCGCACGCGCCGAGGACCTCGACACCACGCTGCTGCTGCAGGAATCCCAGTACCTGCGCGCACTGCTCGATGCCTGCCGGCGCTGCGCCGACAGCGTGCATGCGCACTTGGAGCAGTACGGCGTGTCGGTGAACCTGGTGTTCGAGGTCGACCAGCTGCGCGCGCGCTGCGACCGCATCGAGGCGGTGCTCAACACCCTGCTCGCGCCGCAGCCGGCGCGCGAGCTGCTGCACCTGATCGCCGGCCTGGCCCGGCAGGCCGAGGAGCGGCGCGGCATCCGCAGCCTGTTCGCGCGGCACTACTCGCTGCTGGCGCGCAAGGTGGCCGAGCGCAGCGCTGCCACCGGAGAGCACTACATCACCCGTGACCGCGCCGAATACCGCGCCATGCTGCGCGCGGCCGCCGGCGGCGGCGCGGTGATCGTCGGCACCACCTTCGTCAAGTTCCTCGTCGGCGCGCTCGGCCTGGCCGCCTTCTGGGCCGGGCTGCTGGCCGGCGTCAACTACGCGGGCAGCTTCGTGCTCATCCACCTGCTGCACTGGACGGTGGCGACCAAGCAGCCGGCGATGACCGCGCCGGCGATGGCCGACAAGCTCGGCGACCTGGCCGACGACGCCCGGGTCGAGGCCTTCGTCGACGAGGTCGCGCACCTGATCCGCTCGCAGGCGGCGGGCATCTTCGGCAACCTGATGGTCGCCGGCCCGGTGGTGCTGGCGGTGCAGCTCGCCTGGCAGGCGGCGTTCGGCGCGCCGCTGGTGGGCCGGGCACCCTCCGAGCACGTGCTGCATTCGCTGACCCTGCTCGGCCCCACGGCGCTGTACGCGGCCTTCACGGGCGTGCTGCTGTTCGCCAGCTCGCTGATCGCCGGCTGGGCGGAGAACTGGTTCGTCTGGCACCGCCTGGACAGCGCGATCGCCTGGAACCCGCGCTCCATCGCGCTGCTCGGCGCCTCGCGCGCACGGCGCTGGGGCGCCTGGTGGCGCGCCAACGTGTCCGGCCTGGCCGCCAACATCTCGCTGGGCCTGATGCTCGGCCTGGTGCCCGCGGTCGCCAGCTTCTTCGCCTTGCCGCTGGCGGTGCGCCACGTCACGCTGTCCACCGGCCAGCTGGCCGCGGCGCTCGGAGCCCTGGGCACCGGGGTGCTGCGCGAGAGCGCGTTCTGGTGGTGCGCGGCCGGCATCGCGGTGACCGGCGTGCTCAACCTCACGGTGAGCTTCGTGCTCGCCTTCAAGGTGGCGCTGCGCTCGCGCGGCATCCGCCTGGCCGACCGCAGCCGCATCTACCGCGCCATCCGCGCGCGGCTGCGGCACGCGCCGGTGTCCTTCGTGCTGCCGCCGAAGGACTCAGCGTGAGTCGTCGTCGCGCCGCTCGCCGCCTTTGCGGCCGGAGAACATCGTCCACCACACGATGAGCAACAGGATCACCAGCGCACCCAGCGCCTCCAGCAGAATCAATGCCATGAAGATGTCCCGTAGCCGAGGGCTCGTTGCCGCGGCGATTCTAGGAGCGCTCGCCGGCTGCGGCCTGTTTGTCCCTGACGCCGCACCGCCGGACGAGGCCGGCCGCGCGCCGCCGCCGCAAGCCACGCCGGCACCTGCACCGGCTGCAGGAGCGACCCTCGTGCGCGCCCGTTCGCGCTGGGTGCCGGCGAACTGGGCCGACCTGCCCGGCTGGCAAGGCGACGCGACGCGCGAGCTGTGGCCGGCGCTGCAGCGCGGCTGCGACAAGCCCGCGCCGGGCTGGGAGGCGATCTGCGTGGCCGCGCGCGGCTACGCGCCGGCCAGCGACGCCGATGCGCGCACCTGGCTGCAGCAGCGGCTGCGGCCCTACCGCGTCGAGTCGCCCGAGGGTGCCACCGAGGGCCTGGCGACCGGCTACTTCGAGCCGCTGGTGGAGGCGCAGCGACAGGCTCGCAGCGCCTTCCGCGTGCCGCTGCACGGCCTGCCCGACGACCTGGCCACGCGCAAGCCGTGGTGGACGCGCCAGCAGATCGACACCCTGCCCGCCGCGCAGGCGGCGCTGCGCGGCCGTGAACTCGCCTACGTGGCCGACCCGCTCGATGCGCTGCTGCTGCAGGTGCAGGGCTCGGGGCGGCTGATGCTGTCCGAGGCCAACGGCGCGCGGCGCCAGGTGCGCGTGGCCTACGCGGGCCACAACGACCAGCCCTACAAGTCGGTCGGCCGCTGGCTCATCGAGCAGGGTGAGCTCAAGCCCGAGCAGGCTTCATGGCCGGCCATCAAGGCCTGGGCACGCGCCAACCCGAGGCGGCTGAACGAGCTGCTGTGGAGCAATCCGCGCTACGTGTTCTTCCGCGAGGAGCCGCTGCCGGATCCGGCGGTCGGGCCCCGGGGCGCGCAGGCGGTGCCGCTGACGCCGGGCCGCTCGATCGCCGTCGACCCGCAGTCGGTGCCCTACGGCACGCCGGTGTGGCTGGACACCACCGAGCCGCTGTCGAGCACGCCGCTGCGCCGCCTGGTGATGGCGCAGGACACCGGCAGCGCCATCACCGGCGCGGTGCGGGCCGACTACTTCTGGGGCTGGGGCGAAGACGCCGAGGCGCAGGCCGGCCGCATGAAGCAGCCGCTGCGCATCTGGGTACTCTGGCCGAGGTGAGGGCCGCTCAGGCGAACTCGGTGCGGTTGCGCCCGCCTGTCTTGGCGCGGTACATCGCCTGGTCGGCGCGCTCCACGGCCTGATCCAGCGTCTGCCCGGGCTCGAACAGGGCCAGGCCGGCGGAGAAGGTCACGCCCAGCCCCGGGGCGACCTCGTCGAACGAGACCGCGGCGAGCTGCGCGCGGATGCGCTCGACCACGCTGGCGGCCTGCCCGGCATCGGCGCCGGGCAGCATCAGCAGGAACTCCTCGCCGCCCCAGCGGGCCAGCACGTCGGTCCCGCGCAGCGCCTGGCGGCCGGCCTCGGCGAAACCCTTGAGCACGGCGTCGCCGGCGTGGTGGCCGTGGCCGTCGTTGATGCGCTTGAAGTGGTCCAGGTCCATCAGCACGATGCACAGCGGCGCGCCGCTGCGCTGCGTGCGCAGATGCTCCTGCGTCAGCAGCGTGCTCATGTGGCGGCGGTTGAACAGGCCGGTGAGTTCGTCCTGCGTTGCCAGCAGGCGGATCTGCGCGAGCGCCTGCTCGAGCTCGGCCTTCTGCGCCTTCAGGCGCGCGCGCATGGCGCCCATGCGCACGGAAAGCGCCGACACGCCGAGCAGCACGATGACGCCGAAGACGAAGTGGATCGCCTCGATCGCCGGCGGGTAGCGCGTGGGGTCGCTGCGGCTCTTCCAGACCATCACGATGCTCAGCATGGCGAAGGCAAACAGCGCCAGGCCCCGCGCATGCACCGGGCGCAAGGCGAACATGCCGAACACCAGGACCAGGACCAGGATCGACATCACGGCGCCCCGGGCCGGGCCGGTGATCGCATAGGAGCCGACCGTCGACAGCACGCCCCAGACCATCTGCGGCACCGTCATCGCGGGGTCGCGCAGCGCCTCGCTGAGGCCCGAGCGCACCAGCAGGTAGAAACCGAAGCTGCCCGACAGGTTGAACAGCGTCAGCAGGTTCGACGCGCCCGGCTCGATCAGGCCGAGCTCGACCTCGGCCTGCTGCACGGCGGCGAACACGAGGTAGACGACCAGCGCGAGCAGCACCTGCGACACGCGCACGCGCCGGTGGCCCGGCGGCCCGAGCACGAGCGCCGTCAAGCGGGGCGGAAAGGGAAGGCTCATCCAATGGTTTATCGGCGGCGCCACGCCCGCGTTGAGGCAGGAATGCTCAGCCCGAGACCACCTTGTTGCGCCCCTGCTGCTTGGCCTGGTAGAGCGCCCGGTCGGCGCGCGCGATCGACTCGACCACCGATTCGCCGGCCAGGTGCTCGACGACGCCGGCCGACAGCGTGAAGCTCAGTGATACGCCGGCATGCTCCACCTGCAGCGCCGCCGCCCGCGTGCGCAGACGCTCCACGCCCAGGCGCGCCAGCGTCAGGCGGGTGTCGGGCAGCATCAGCAGGAACTCCTCGCCGCCCCAGCGCGCCAGCACGTCGCCGCCGCGCAGGGAGGACAGCGCCTCGCGCGCGAAGTCGCGCAGCACCGCGTCGCCCGCCGGGTGACCGTGGGTGTCGTTGATGCGCTTGAAGCGATCGATGTCGATCACCGCCAGGCAGAAGCTGCCGCCGGTGCGCACGCAGCGCTCGCGCTCCAGGTCGATCAGGCCCTGCATGTGGCGGCGGTTCGCCAGGCCGGTGAGTTCGTCGCGCAGTGCGAGGTCCTGGATGCGCGCCAGCGCCTCCTGCAGTTCGGCCTTCTGCCGGCGCAGGCGGTCGCGCAGGCGGCTGAGCTGGCCGGCCAGCATCGACACCGCCGGCAGCATGATGGCGATGACGAGGAAGTGCGCGAACTCCACCTCGGGGCGGTAGACGCGCGGCGAGACCATCGCCATCAGCGCCATCGCACCGCCGAACAGGCCCAGCGCCGCCAGGCTCATCCAGCGCACCTGGCGCGGCGTGAGCGAGTACAGGCCGAACATCAGCACCACCATCATGATCGGGAACACCGCGCCGCGGCCGCGCCCGGCCAGGGTGTAGGCCGCCGCGCCGACGACCAGCGCGAAGAGCATCTGCGGCATCGTCAGCGAGGGGTCCGCGAAGCGCAGGTTGGCGCCGCTGCGGATCACCGCGAAGAAGCCGAACATGCCGGCCACCGACACCAGCGCCAGCCCCGCCACCGGCCAGCCCGGCGCCATGCCGGCCCAGACGAAGTAGCCCATGCCGGCGATGCTGTAGACCATCAGCGCGCAGGCCAGGCCGCAGCGCGCCAGGCGCACGCGCTGCTTCGGGTCGGTGCCCAGCCAGCGGTCGGCCAGCGGCGTCAGCCTGGCGTTCATCGCGTTCCCGGCGTGCCGGCCTCGGCGGCGCCGCGCAGGTGACCCAGCGGCAGGGCGCCGCCCGACTTCACCTCGCCCAGCGAGAAGCTGGTGTGCAGGTCCTTCACGTGCGGCAGGTTGAGCAGCACGTCGAGCGCGAAGCGCGAGAAGGCGTCGAGGTCGGTGGCCATCACCTGCAGCTCGAAGGTGCCCGAGCCCGAGATGTAGTGGCAGGAGATGACCTCCGGGATGCGGCGGATCGCCTCCTCCAGCTCGCGCGTGGCCGCCGCCGTGTTGCGGTCGGCGTCGATGCGCACGAAGGCGAGCACGCCCAGGCCGATCTTGCGGCGGTCGATTTCGGCGCGGTAGCCGGTGATGAAGCCCTGCTCCTCCAGCCAGCGCACGCGCCGCCAGGTCGGCGCCGCCGACAGCCCGATGCGCGCGGCCAGCTCGGCGTTGGACAGGCGTGCGTCTTGCTGCAGGGCGCGCAGGATCGCGATGTCGTAGCGGTCGAGGCTCGCGCCATGCGCTTCCGGAGCGTCCGAAGAAGGCTCTGGGGTTTTCCCTGAAGTGGCCATATCGGGCGTGATTCTGATATGAATGGCCAGATTTGAGCAAGAAGCTTTCTCCGAGTAGCCCTGATCCGGCAACGAAAGAAAGCACTTCCTGGCCTCGAATCTCTACACTCGTGCTCGCCCAATCACGGAGCGCCTGCCATGAACGCACCCCTGCCCGAGTCGATCCGCAAGGCGCTCGAAAGCGCATCGCTCGACGACAAGTACAGCCTCGACCACGGCCGCGCCTTCATGAGCGGCGTGCAGGCGCTGGTGCGACTGCCGATGCTGCAGCGCCAGCGCGACCTGGCCGCGGGCCTGAACACCGGCGGCTTCATCAGCGGCTACCGCGGCAGCCCGCTGGGCACCTACGACCAGTCGTTGTGGGCGGCGAAGAAACACCTGGACGCCCACCACATCGTCTTCCAGCCGGGCGTGAACGAGGAACTCGGCGCCACCGCGGTGTGGGGCACGCAGCAGCTCGATCTCTACCCGCAGAGCAAGAAGTACGACGGCGTGTTCGGCATCTGGTACGGCAAGGGCCCGGGCGTGGACCGCTGCTCCGACGTCTTCAAGCACGCCAACATGGCCGGCACCGCGAAGCACGGCGGCGTGATCGCCATCGCCGGCGACGACCACGTGGCCAAGAGCAGCACCGCCGCGCACCAGAGCGACCACATCTTCAAGGCCTGCGGGCTGCCGGTGTTCTTCCCGTCGAGCGTGCAGGACATCCTCGACATGGGCCTGCATGCCTTCGCCATGAGCCGCTATTCCGGCGTGTGGGCGGGCATGAAGACGATCCAGGAGGTGGTGGAGTCGTCCGCCTCGGTGAGCGTGGACCCGGACCGCGTGAAGATCGTGCTGCCCGAGGACTTCACGATGCCGCCTGGTGGCCTGCACATCCGCTGGCCCGACGGCGCGCTCGACCAGGAAGCGCGCCTGTTCGACCACAAGTGGTACGCGGCGCTGGCCTACGTGCGCGCCAACAAGCTCAACCACAACGTCGTCGAGGGCCCGAACGACCGCTTCGGCATCATCGCCAGCGGCAAGGCCTACAACGACACGCGCCAGGCCCTGCTGGACCTGGG
>CAZVLY010000071.1:0-15297 GCA_964628175.1 uncultured Piscinibacter sp.
GCAACATCACCACGCTGGGCCGTGGCGGCAGCGACACCTCGGCCGTGGCCGTGGCCGCGGCCATGAAGGCCGCCGAATGCCTGATCTACACCGACGTGGACGGCGTCTACACCACCGACCCGCGCATCGTTCCGGAAGCGCGCCGCCTGCACAGCATCAGCTTCGAGGAGATGCTGGAGATGGCCAGCCTGGGCTCCAAGGTGCTGCAGATCCGCTCGGTGGAGTTCGCCGGCAAGTATCGCGTGCCGATGCGCGTGCTGTCGAGCTTCACGCCCTGGGACATCGCCATCGACGAAGAAGCCCGCTCGGGCACGCTGATCACTTTCGAGGAAGACGCCAAAATGGAACAAGCCGTCGTGTCGGGCATCGCATTCAACCGCGACGAAGCCAAGATCAGCCTGCTGGGCGTGCCGGACAAGCCCGGGATTGCCTACCAGATCCTCGGCCCGGTGGCCGATGACAACATCGACATCGACGTGATCATCCAGGACGTCTCGCCCGACGGCACGACGGACTTCTCGTTCACCGTGCACCGCAACGACTACGCGCGCACCATGGACCTGTTGAAGTCGACCGTGGTGCCCAAGACCGGCGCCGCCGAGGTGTCGGGCGACACCAAGATCTGCAAGGTCAGCATCGTCGGCATCGGCATGCGCTCGCACGTGGGCGTGGCCAGCCGCATGTTCAAGGCGCTGAGCGACGAGGGCATCAACATCCAGATGATCACCACCAGCGAAATCAAGACCAGTGTCGTGATCGACGAGAAGTACATGGAACTCGCCGTGCGCGCATTGCACAAGGCCTTCGATCTCGAGCAGGCGCCTGCCTGAGAGCGCCGCGATCGCGGCTAGAATGCGAGCCTTCGCCGGAGTCGTGACCGAGTGGCCGAAGGTGCTCCCCTGCTAAGGGAGTATGTGGGCAAAACCTGCATCGAGGGTTCGAATCCCTCCGACTCCGCCAGACCGCAAGTGAAACGGGCCCCTCGGGGCCCGTTTTCATTGGCGCCGGCATCGGCTCAGAAGTTGTAGCCGAGTCCGAACTTCACTGCGGGAAAGAACTTCAGCTTGTCGACGCTTTCCTGCAGGTTGCGCTGCTCGGCATCGATGTTCGACTGTCCCGCCGCGGCCACCAGGCCGGGCGACGCGGTGATCTTCGCATCGGGCTTGCCGATCGCGACTCCCGCATCGAAATAGAAGCTCAGGCCCTTGCTGCTCTGTGCGTGGCCGAAGCCTATGCCCAGGTAGGGGGCGAATGACGGGAACTTGGCTTGCGCGTCGACGCTTTCGCCGGCGGCCGGGTAGGTCGTGCCGTTGATGGTGATCGTGCCGTTGGTGGCGACGCCGTTGCCGGATGCCTTGCGTTGCCCGATCAGGGCGCCGGCGGTGAGTCGAAAGTTGTCACCGAGGAAGTAGTCGCCGTAGACGCCCAGGGTGGAGAACTTCAGCTGGGTGTCGTAGCTGGCGCCGTTGCGATCGAACTTGCGGCCGTAGTCGAGAAATTCCGCATCCATGCGCAGGCCGGCGTTCGAGCCGATGCGGCTGCCCAGACCGACCTCGAAGCCGGTGGTGCCGACGCCGCCGAAGAGCTCGACTGCCTGCACCGATGGGCTGACGAGCACGCCGCTGACGAGGGCGAAGCTCGCCAGCGCCATGCCGGCTTTCCTCTTCAGCAGGTTAGTTAACATAATATACATCGTAGCGCATACAGCACAGGTTAGCCGATGCGCTGCGAGTCATCCGAATCCAGCATCACCAGGTTCGAATCGTCTGCCTGGCTCTCGCCCGAGCCCGCCGGATGCGGCCGATCCAACGGACGGCAGATGCGGCTGGAAAGTCGGTTCAGGCGCTCCGACCGCTCCATCTCCGCGACGACAGCCTCGGGATTGAGCAGGAGCGCGAACGGATTGGCGACAGGCTGGACTGAGTGCATCGAGAACCTCCGACAAGGGCACTGGGGTGAAGCCGACTCTAGGCGCGGCCCCAGGCGCCGGAAGTCATCGCGCCACCATTCGCCGTGTAGGAAGAAATCCGACAAGGCCCTCAGGCCGTGAAGCTTTCCCGCGAAGTCACTTCGACAGCGGCTCGAGACGATCGGCGAGCCAGTCGCGACCGCCCAGGCGCGCAAAGTCGACAGCCTGCAGCTCCCGCTGGTTGCGGCGCTTCGGGTCGGCGCCCCGGCGCAGCAGCAGATCGACGGTGGACTCCGGCCCGTTCTGGGCTGCCAGCATCAACGGGGTCGTGCCGTTGGGCGCTTCGGCCTCCAGCGCGGCGCCTCGGGACAGCAGCAGTTCCACCAGTCGGGTGTTCGGGCCGCCGGCTGCGTAATGCAGCGGCGTCCAACCCGGCCCGTCCAGCCGGGCGCCACGGGCCAGAAGCCGCTGGCTGGACTCCATGTCGCCGGTGATGGCGGCCAGCATCAGTGCCGACTCGCCGGACGCATTGAGCGCATTCACGTCGGTCTGCGGATGGGCCAGCAGCACCGCGAAGGCCCCGGGCGACTCGCGCCTGAGCGCTAGGGACAGCGCCGGGTATCCCTTGGGATCGCGGGTGTTGGGGTCCACGCCCTGCTGCAGCAGCCTTCGAAGCTGGGCGACGTCGTCGCGGATCACGGCCTGGAACAGTTCGTCGTAGACCCCGGCCTGTGCCGATGAAAATCCAACAGCCACAAATAGATAGATCAGGAACTTAAAGCTGAGTCTCATTCATTGGCCTGGATGTGGCAGGTTTCGAATCCCAATTTGGTCAATAGCTTGCCTCGTATTATTCAAGTCCTTAATGAGGTTTTGAAAAGGTTTTCGAAGTTGCGGCTGGTCGCGTCTGCCACCGTCTCGAGGTCCATGGCCTTGAGTTCGGCCAGCTTCCGCGCGACGTAAGGCACCAGCGCCGGGGTGTTTGTCTTGCCGCGAAACGGCACGGGCGCCAGGTACGGACTGTCCGTCTCGATGAGGCAGCGATCCAGGGGGACGTAGCGCGCCACCTCCTGCAGTTCAAGTGCCGTCTTGAAGGTCAGGATGCCCGAGAAGGAGATGTGAAAGCCCAGATCGAGTGCTTGGCGGGCCACCTGCATCGTCTCGGTGAAGCAATGGAACACGCCGCCGATCGCCTCGGCGCCCTCTTCCCGCAGCAAGCGCACCGTGTCGGCCGAGGCGCTGCGGGTGTGCACGATCAGCGGCAGCCCGGTGGCACGGGCGGCGCGAATGTGGACGCGGAAGCGTTCGCGCTGCCACTCCATGTCGTCGATGCTGCGGCCGTTGAGCCGGTAGTAGTCGAGCCCCGTCTCGCCGATCGCCACCACGCGGGACCGCCCTGCCAGCGCCACCAGGTCTTCGACGCCGGGCTCCTTCACGCCTTCATTGTCGGGATGCACACCGGCACTGCACCAGAAGTTGTCGAAGCGCGCCGCCAGACCTTGCACGGCCTCGAACTCCTCCAGCGTGGTGCAGATGCACAGCGCGCGATCCACCGAGGCCGCGGCCATGTCGGCACGGATGTCGGTGATGCGCTCGGCGAGCTCCGGAAAGCTCAGATGGCAATGTGAGTCGACGAACATGGCATGGGCGGCCGGGTCGACCGGCCGTGGGCGGGCGCAGGCCTCAGATGGTCTGCGTCGGCTTGGCCGAGGAGATGGAGGTGCCGAGGATCTCTTCGATCTTCAGCTTGAGCAGCCTGGTCTTCTCGTCGGTGGGGAAACGCACGCCGACACCCTGCGTGCGGCCACCGGACGCATTGGCCGGCGTGATCCAGCCGACCTTGCCGGCGACCGGGTAGCGCTGCGGATCGTCGGGCAGCGAGAGCAGCAAGTAGATGTCTTCGCCGAGGCGGTATTCGCGCGTGGTCGGCACGAACAGGCCACCGTCGGAGAACACCGGCATGTAGGCCGCGTACAGCGCACCTTTCTCGCGGAACACCAGCTGGATGACGCTCGGCCGCGCGCCGGCCGATGTCGCTGGCGTGCCGGGCAGCATGCTTCGTCCAGGGGCTTCGCTCATGCGGGCGAGTGTACCGAAAGGCAGCCCGAACCGGACTAGCGGCCCGGCCCGGACATCAAGGCCAGCCGGCCGCGTGAGACAAGTGACTCGATCATCAGCCCCGCGTTCAGCGGGTGCTCCGCCTGGCGTGCGGCGCGAAGCAGCTCGCGCGACCACTGGCTGATCGGCGCGGTACCCGGACGCGCGGTCACCGCAGCCGCCGGGAAGAAGCGCGGCGCGGCGCCGACGCTCACACTGAGCACATCGTGGCAAAGCTTCTGCAAGGCGTCGACCACACGAACGATCGGCCATCCCGCCAGCGGCGCGGCATCGCCTTGCGCGACGATCGTCGGCAGGCGGACCCACAGCTTGGCGTCCAGGCCCTCGCGCACCCAGTCCAGCGCATCGAGCGGCTGGCCGCCGGCAGCGGCGAGCACGATGTCCGGTGCGGCCACGCCCTGCCCGGCCAGCCAGGACGTCGCCTGTGCCGGGTCCGGCAGCGCCAGGCCGAGCGCCTGGCAGCGGCTGCGGATGGTCGGCAGCAGCGACTGCGGCGCCGAGCTGCTGAGGATGAAGCGTGCCGAGCCGGCGGGCTCCTCGAGCGTCTTGAGCAAGGCGTTGGCCGAGATGCCGTTCATGCGCTCGGCCGGGTGCAGCACGACGACCTTGCCGGCGTCTCGGGCCGGTGTCGTCTGCGCAAAGGCGACCGCTGCGCGCACGGCCTCGACCTTGATCTCCTTGCTCGGCTGGCGGGTCTTGCTGCCGGCCTCCGGCGCATCGGCTTCGGCGTCGCCGACCGTCCAGCCCAGCGGCCCTTGCAGGGCCTCGGGCAGAAGCACGAGCAGGTCCGGGTGCGAGCGCGCCTGCACCAGCCGGCACGAGGCGCAGACGCCGCAGGGGCGGCGCACGCCGGCTGCGGCATCGCACAGCCAGGCCTGCGCCAGCGTCAGCGAAAGATGCCATTGGCCGATGCCTTGCGGCCCGTGGATCAGCACGGCATGGCCGCGCTGCGTGCGCAGCGCCGTGCCCAGCCACTCGCCCAGCCAGGGCAGTGGCAGTTCGCCGTCGGGGCCTACCATCCGCGCCCCGCGAGTTCCGCGTCGATCTGCGCCCACACGGCATCGCGCGCGAGCGAGGAGTCGACGCGCACGACGCGGCCCGGGTCGGCCGCCATGCGGGCCGCATAACCCGCGCGCACCCGATCGAAGAAGGCGACGTCTTCGCTTTCGAAACGGTCGGCCGCGCGGGCTGCGGCGCGGCGGCGCGCCGCTTCGGCCGCCGGCAGGTCCAGCCAGAAGGTGAGCTGCGGCTGCAGATCACCGTGCACCCATCGCTCCAGTTCGGCAAGGACCCGGGCATCGAAGCCGCGGCCTGCGCCCTGGTAGGCAAAGGTCGCGTCGGTGAAGCGGTCGCAGACCACCGTGGCGCCGCGTGCCAGTGCCGGCGCGACGAGTTGCTGAACATGGTCGCGTCGCGCGGCGAAGACGAGCAGCGCTTCGGTGAGCGCGTCCATCGGCGCATGCAAGACCAGCTCGCGCAGCTTCTCCGCCAGATCGGTCCCGCCGGGCTCGCGCGTGCAGACGACCTCGACGCCACGCTCGCGCAGCCGCTGTGCCAGCGCCACGATGTGCGTGGACTTGCCTGCGCCGTCGATGCCTTCGAAGGTGATGAATCGGCCGCTCACGCGTGGTGCTGGGGGCCTATCGGCCGCGCTGGTACTTGTTGACCGCGCGATTATGCTCGGCGAGCGTCTCGCTGAACTCGCTGCTGCCGTCACCACGCGCCACGAAGTAGAGCGCCTTCGAGGCCTCGGGCTTGACCGTCGCGCGCAGCGATGCGGCACCCGGCATGGCGATCGGCGTGGGCGGCAGGCCCGCACGCGTGTAGGTGTTGTAGGGCGTGTCGGTCTGCAGGTCGCGCTTGCGCAGGTTGCCGTCGAACGCCTCGCCCAGGCCGTAGATCACCGTCGGGTCGGTCTGCAGCGGCATGCCGACGCGCAGGCGGTTCACGAACACGGCCGCGATGCGCGAGCGCTCGGCCGCCGCGCCGGTTTCCTTCTCGACGATCGACGCCAGCGTCAGCACTTCGTCCGGCGTGCGCAGCGGCAGGTCGGGCACGCGCGCCGCCCAGGCTTCGTCGACACGCTGTCGCATGGCGCGCATGGCACGTTTGAGCACCGCCAGGTCGGCACTGCCCTTGCTGTAGGCGTAGGTGTCGGGATAGAAGCGCCCTTCCGGTGCCACACCCGGCTGGCCTAGCGCCTCCATGATCTGCGCATCGCTCATCGCGGCGGTGGTCGGCTTCAGCGCGTCGGCCTTGGCCAGTTCGGCGCGGAACTGCCGGAAGGTCCAGCCCTCGATCAGCCGCACGGTGGCCAGCGTCTCGTCGCCGCGCACCATCTTCTCGAGCAGGGCCACGGGCGTGGTGCCCGGGCCGATCTCGTAGCTGCCGGCGCGGATGCGCTTGGCCTTGCCCGACCAGCGGAACCACTCGTACAGGGCCCAGCGCGGCGCCTTCACGCCGGCATTCACCCAGCCTTGGGCGATGTCGCGAGGCAACTCGCCCTGCTCGATCGACAGCTCGGCGGTCTCGCCGGACAGCGTCAGCGGCTGCTGCAGCCACCACGCCGCGGCGCCGGCTGCGCCGAGCGCGGCGATGACCAGCACGGCGACGAGGCGGGCGATCCACTTCATCGCTGCTCACCGCCCTGCCCGCTGCCTTGAAACCCCAGTGCGAAGCAATTCATGGCGGCTGATGATAATCGGGGCATGGAACCCACCCTCGCTACCAATGGTGTCGTGCAGCTGGCGCACTGGGGCGTGATCCGCGCCCGCGGCGCGGACGCCGCCCGCTTCCTTCACGGCCAGCTCACCAGCGACATGCTGAACCTCGGCCCGGGTCGCGCCGTGCCGGCGGGCTTCTGCTCCGCCAAGGGGCGGCTGCAGGCCAGCTTCGTGGTGTGGCAGGGCGCAGCCGACGAGATCCTGCTGGCCTGCGCGGCCAGCTTGCTGGCGCCGACCCTCAAGCGCCTGTCGATGTTCGTGATGCGCGCGCAGTGCAAGCTGGACGACGCCACGGCGGCGCTGCCGCTGCACGGCCTCGCGGGTCCGGCCGCACTGGCCTTGCTGGGCGATGCGCAGCCATGGGAATGCCGGCGCGGCAGCGCCGGCACGGCGATCCGCCTGCCCGATGCGCTGGGCGTGCCGCGCGCCATGCTGGCGGGCAATGAGCCCGCGGGCATACCACTCCTGGACGCGGACACCTGGCGCTGGCTCGAGGTGAGCAGCGGCCTGCCTCTCATCGAGTCGGCCACGGTCGATCAGTTCGTCCCGCAGATGGTGAATCTCGAACTGATCGGCGGCGTGGACTTCAAGAAGGGCTGCTACCCCGGCCAGGAGGTGGTGGCGCGCAGCCAGTACCGCGGCACGCTGAAGCGTCGCATGTTCCTGTTCGACGTGCCGGCGGCTGCGCAGGCGGGCCAGGAGCTGTTCCACAGCACCGACCCCGGGCAGCCGGCCGGACTGGTGGCCAACGCAGCGACCTCTCCGTCCGGGGGCTCGCGCATCCTGGCCGAAGTCAAGCTCGCCGTGCTGGACCAGGGCAGCCTGCACCTGGGCGCGGCCGACGGGCCCGTGCTGACACGGCGCGATCTTCCCTACCTGGTGCCGCTGGAAAGCGCCGCGCCGGCCTGAGAGGATGGCTGCGGCAGACGGCACGGCAAAAGGTCACGACCGACCAGCGCTGGCGACCACCGGACCGCCCGTGCGCGAGCTGTTCATCTACTATCGATCGCGCGTCGAATGCGAAGCCGAGGTGGCTGCGCAGGTACGCGGATTCCAGGCGCAGTTGATGTCGGAACACCCGGCGCTGGTGGCGCGATTGCTGCGCCGCCCGCAGGCCAAGGATGGGCTGCTGACCTGGATGGAAACCTACGCCTTCGCCACGATGAATCCCGATCACAGCGTCGACGCCGGACTGCAGCAGCAGATCGAATCGTCTGCCGCGTGCCTTCGCGGCCTGATCGACGGCGAGCGCCACAGCGAGGTCTTCACCCCATGTGCCTGCTGACGCTGGCTCTCGACGAGAACCGGCGCTTCCCGCTGGTCATCGCAGCCAACCGCGACGAGTTCTTCACGCGGCCGGCAGCTCGCCTGGCCTGGTGGGCGCCGGAGCCCGGTGCAACGCAGATCCTCGGTGGCCGCGATCTCGATGCCGGCGGAACCTGGCTGGGGCTGACCGCCGAAGGCCGCCTCGCGATGCTGACCAACGTGCGTGATCCGTCGCGGCACGACCCGGCGGCGCCGTCGCGCGGCCGCATCGTGCCGGAGTGGCTGGCGGCCCGCGAGCGTGTCGACCGCTTCTGGATGCGCACCGCGCTGGCCGGCTACAACGGCTTCAATCTCATCGCCGCGGACTTCTCTCTCGGCGAATGCTACTGGGCCAGCAACACCGGCAGCCACCCGCTGCGGCTGGAGCGCGGCATCTACGGCATCTCCAATGCCGGGCTGGACACGCCCTGGCCCAAGGTGACGTCGCTGAAGTCGCGCACCCGCGAAGCGATCACGCAGTCGGGCACGGTCGACGAACTCGCCAACCGGCTGTTCGACGCGCTGTCCGATCGGCATCTGCCCGCCGACGACGAATTGCCAGAGACCGGGGTCGGCATCGAGCGCGAGCGAATGCTGGCACCGGCCTTCATCCGCTCGCCCGATCAGAGTTACGGCACGCGCTGCTCGACGCTCATCATCACCGAGCGCGTGAACCGCCATAACGTGACGCATGTGCTGGAGCGCAGTTTCGCGGCGCATGGCGGCGTGGCGCTGCTGCGCCGTGCCACGCTGAACCACTGGCCGCCGCGCTACAACGCGGGCGACGCGGTGCCGGCGGTGCAGGGCGGCCTGGTGTCGGAGTCCGAGATCGAGGGCGTCTCGATCACCGCTGCGGCACGGCGCACCCGCGTGCGCAGCCTGCTGCGCCCCGAGCCGAAGCGCCGCCGCGCGGCCAACGCCACGGGCTGAACCGGATCGGCTAGAGCGCCCGCACCATCTCGATGTGCGGGATGCCGGCTTCCTCGAACTCGGGCCCACGCGGCGCGAAACCGGCCCGCGAATAGAACGGCGCCGCGCTCGTCTGCGCATGCAGCAGCACCTCGCGATCGCCCCGCGCACGGGCTGCCTTCATCAGCGCTTCCAGCACATGGCGGCCCACGCCGCTGCCACGCAGGCTCTGGCTGACCGCCATGCGGCCGATCTTCGCCACCCCCGGCACATGCTGCAGCAGCCGGCCGGTGGCCAGCGGAAGGCCGAAGCGGTTGTAGGCGACGGCGTGGACGCTGGTGGCATCGGCGACGTCCCACTCCATCTCGGCCGGGATGCGCTGCTCCTCGACGAAGACGGCGGTGCGGATCGCGCCGGCTTCGCGGCCGAGTTCGTCCCAGCTGCCCACGCGCACCTCCACCATGCCCTGCCCGGCCTCGAAGCCTTGCAGCACATCGCGCAGGCTCTGCGGCACCGGCTTCGAGGTCTGCGTGTGCGGGTCGGCGAACACATAGACCAGCTCGCCGTTGATGAGCAGTTCGTCGCCGCGGAACACCGCGCCATCGAAGCGCAGCGACGACGTGCCGATGCGGCCGCAGCGCATGCCGATCTCGAGCTGGTCGTCGTAGCGGGCCGAGCCGTGGTACTCGACGGTGGCCTTGCGCACGTAGAGGTCGCCGCCGAGCGATTCCATGGTCTGCGCGTATGGCAAGGCCATCGCCCGCCAGTAGCCGGCGACGGCGGTGTCGAAGTACATCAGGTAATGCGCATTGAAGACGATCTTCTGTGCGTCGATCTCGGCCCAGCGCACGCGCAGGCGGTCGAAGAAGCGGAACTCGGTTCGTTTCATGGCTCGAAGGCCCTCCTCAGTGCGGCGCCGGCCGCGGCCTGTGCATGACGGGCTTCATCGAGCACGCGGCCCATCTTGATGAAATCATGCGTCATGCCGCGGTACAACTCCAGCGTGACGTCGACGCCGGCCAGGCGCAAGCGGTCGGCGTAGGCCAGGCCCTCGTCGCACAGGGGGTCGCACTCGGCCAGCAGCACGCAGGCCGGCGCCACGCCGTCGAGCGAATCGGCATTCAGCGGCGCGAAACGCCAGTCGCTGCGCTGCGAGCGGTCGATGTACTGCTCGAAGAACCACTCGATCGTCACGGCGTCGAGCAGGAAACCGTTGGCGAACAGCTTGTGCGACGCGGTATCGGCGTGCGCGGCGGTGCTCGGGGTGATCAGCACTGGCGGCCGCAGCGGAAGGCCGTGGTCGCGGGCCAGCACCGCACACACCGCGGCCAGGGTGCCGCCGGCGCTGTCGCCGCCCAGCGCAAGGCGCTCGCTGTCGAATCCCAGCGGGCCGCCCTTCTCGTGCAGCCAGCGCAGCGCGGCCCAGGTGTCGTCGACGGCGGTCGGGAAGCGATGCTCGGGTGCGAGCCGGTAGTCCAGCGCCAGCACCTGCGCACCGCTGAGCAGCGCGAGCTGGCGGCACAGGCTGTCGTGCGTGTCCAGCCCGCCGATGGTGAATCCGCCGCCATGCAGGTACAGCAGCGTGCCGCGCGGCGAGGCCACGGGCCGATAGCGCCGCGCGGACAGGAGGGCGCCGCCGGCGCCGGGCACCTGCAGGTCTTCCACCGCATCGAGTCGCGCACGCGGCAGGTCCAGCACCTCGGCGCCGGCCAGGTAGGCGGCACGGGCCTGTTCGGGCGTCATGGTGTGGAAGGCCGGGCGGTTGGCGCGGCGGATGCGGTCCAGCACGCCAGCCATGCGCGGAGTCAGTAGATGGGTGCTCATGGACGCGGCGCAGTCTGCCACATCGGGCTGTCCCGCTTGCGCCGCCGCCGCCGATGCCTACACTGCCGCGCCATGGCCTTCATCAACTACATCACCCAGATCCAGCTCGACTTCGGCGCCGTGAAGCTGCTGCCGCAGGAGTGCGAACGCATCGGCATGCGCCGGCCGCTGGTCGTCACCGACGCGGGCGTGCGTGCCGCCGGCGTGCTCGACAAGGCGCTCGCCGCGCTCGGCGACCTGCCCCATGCGGTGTTCGACCAGACGCCTTCCAATCCGACCGAGGCCGCGGTGCGTGCCGCGGTGCAGGCCTACCGCGACGGGCAGTGCGACGGGCTGATCGCCGTGGGCGGCGGCTCCAGCATCGACCTCGCCAAGGGCGTGGCGATCGCCGCGACGCACGACGGCGCGCTGAAGACCTACGCCACCATCGAAGGCGGCAGCCCGAAGATCAGCGAGCGCGTCGCGCCGCTGATCGCCGTGCCCACCACCGCGGGCACCGGCAGCGAGGTGGCGCGCGGCGCCATCGTCATCGTCGACGACGGCCGCAAGCTCGGCTTCCACAGCTGGCACCTCGTGCCCAAGGCGGCGATCTGCGACCCCGAACTCACCCTCGGCCTGCCGCCGCAGCTGACCGCGGCCACCGGCATGGACGCCATCGCGCATTGCCTGGAGACCTTCATGGCGCCCGCGGTGAACCCGCCGGCCGACGGCATCGGCCTGGACGGCCTGGAGCGCGGCTGGGCGAACATCGAACGCGCCACGCGCAACGGCGGCGACCGCGAAGCGCGCTGGCAGATGATGAGCGCGAGCATGCAGGGCGCGATGGCCTTCCAGAAGGGCCTGGGCTGCGTGCACAGCCTGAGCCACAGTCTGGGCGGCGTGAATCCGCGGCTGCACCACGGCACGCTGAACGCCGTGTTCCTGCCCGCGGTGATCCGCTTCAATGCGCCGGCGGAATCGATGGTGCGCGATCGGCGCCTGGCGCGCCTGGCGCATGCGATGGGCCTGGCCGGCTGCGACGGCCGCGGCACCGAGATCGCCGAGGCCGTGCAGGAGATGAACGCCCGCCTGGGCCTGCCGTCGGGCCTGCGCGCGATGGGCGTCGGCCCCGAACTCTTCGAGCGCATCATCGACGGCGCGATGGCCGACCACTGCCACAAGACCAACCCGCGCATCGCCACGCGCGACGACTACCGGCAGATGCTCGACGAGTCCATGTGAGTCGAAGCGGGTGCCGGCCAATGCCGGGCCGCTCCCAAGCGGCCGGCGAACAGCCTCGGGAGGTGGCTGCGGCACGCCGCAGCCCGGGGCTCAAAAGACCGAGTCGCGGTCGATGCCGTTGCGCAGCATGCGGCGCTTGAGCTTGAGCAGCGCCTCCTGCTGGATCTGCCGGATGCGCTCGCGCGTCAGGCCGAGTCGCTCGGCCAGCACCTCGAGCGTCTCCGGCTCGCGATCCCGCAAGCCGTAGCGGCCGGCGAGCACTTCGCGCTCGCGATCGTTCAGCTCGTCCAGCCCGTGCGCCAGCAGCCGATCGACTTCGTTCGAGAGCGTCAGGCTCATCGGGTCGCTCGCACCGTCGTCGGCCACGCTGTCGAGCAGCGACTCGGAGCTGCCGTCCGTCGGGTGGCGGTCCAGCGGCGCATCCAGCGAGGCGGGCTGTTCGGCGAAGCGCAGCAGGTCGGCGACCTCCTGCACCGGCCGGCCGACCGCGGCCGCGACGTCCTCCACGCGCACCTGCCGTTCGCTCTCGGTGCCGTCGGGCATGCGCGCCTCCAGGGCACGCCTCGCCTTGAGCACCTGGTTGAGTTCGCGCACCACGTGCACCGGCAACCGCACGAGACGGGCCTGGTGCATGATCGCGCGCTCGATGCTCTGGCGGATCCACCACGAGGCGTAGGTCGAGAAGCGGAAGCCCCGCTCCGGCTCGAACTTGCCGATCGCGTGCATCAGGCCGAGGTTGCCTTCCTCGATCAGGTCGGGCATCGGCAGGCCGCGGCCGAGGTAGTTCTTGGCGATGCTGACGACCAGGCGCAGGTTGTGCTCGATCATTGCCTGGCGCGCCTCGAAGTCGCCCTGTCGCGCCCGCGTGGCGGTCTCGAACTCCTGCTGCGGCGTGAGCAGGGGCGCGCGGCGGATTTCGCGAAGGTAGGTCTGCAGCGTGTTGCCGACTTCGCCCTCGCCCGCCGCGAGCTCGGCGATGCGCGGCTCGATCAGTGGCGGACCGTCGGCGCCGTCGGCGCCATCGCCATCGGGCGGCTCGGTCTCGAAGCCGTCGGCCGAGGAGTTCGCGTGGCCGTTGTGGGGCAGCGGCGGCGGGCTGACCGATGTCCCGTCGAGCGATGTGCGCTTTCTGGGCATGGTCGAGGCCTTTCGCTTGGCGCCGTCAGCGCGGCGGCAGCAGTCTTGCCGGGTCGACCGGCTTGCCTTGCCGGCGGATCTCGAAGTGCAGCAGCACCCGATCGGAGTCGGTGGACCCCATCTCGGCGATCTTCTGGCCACGCCGCACCGATTGGTCTTCCTTGACCAGCAGCGTCTGGTTGTGCGCGTAGGCCGTCAGGTAGGTGGCGTTGTGCTTGAGGATGACCAGGTTGCCGTAGCCGCGCAGGCCCGAGCCGGCGTAGACGACGCGGCCCTCGGCCGCGGCCAGCACCGGGTCGCCGAGCTTTCCAGCAATGCCCAGGCCCTTGCTCTTGCCTTCCTCGAACACGCTGGTGATCGGGCCGGAGGCGGGCCAGATCCAGTTGATGTCGTCGTCGCCTTCACGGCCGGCGGCAGCGGCCGTGGTCGCGGCCGCCGGCAGCGTGGTGCTGGGCGAAGCGGTCGACGGCGCTCCACTGGCGGGCATCGGCGCGGGCTTGGCATCCAGCGGCCGCGTCTCGGCCTTCGCGCTGGTGATCGGCCGCGTCGACACGCCGGCATCCGAGCCCGGCGGAACCACACGCAGCACCTGGCCGACCTCGATCACGTTCGGGTTGTCGAGGTTGTTCCACTTGACCAGGTCTTTCCAGTTCTGGCCGCTCTCCAGCCCGACGCGGATCATCGTGTCACCGGGCTTCACGGTGTAGTAGCCCGGCTTGCCGGCGTTCTCTGCCCCGGGCAGCGGCTTGGTCGCATCGGCCGCGGGTTGTGCGGGCACGGAGCCCGGCGACGGCTGGGCCGACGCGATCGTCGGTGCAGTGCGTGCACCGATCGCACGGTCTTCCACCGGTGCGTGGTTCTTGCCTGACGCGCAGGCGCCGAGCACGAGCGCCGCGGTCAGCGCCGCGCCGATGCCCCTGATGCCTTGCGTCGAGAAAAGACTCACCATCTGCTCATTCATTCGTCAGCTACCGAGACCGGATTTTAGGGGCACGAACTTCACTGCTTCGTGAACACTGTGCTCGTACCCGTGTTCATGGCGATCCACCACGACAAGGACCTGCCTGTGCGAGCGAGGTTCCACGAGCGGCGCGACGAGTCGCCCGCCGACGGCCAGTTGCTCCAGCCAGGCCTGCGGCAGCGCTTCACCACCGGCGGCTGCGATGATGCTGTCGTACGGCGCGTTCGGCGGATGGCCGCGCATGCCGTCACCATACACCAGACGAAGCTGGGTCAGGTTCAGCGGCGCGAGCAGCGCGAGGGCCTTCTCGTGCAGCGGGCGAAGGCGCTCGACCGAGATCACCTGCCGCGCCAGCCGCGCCAGCAGCGCAGCCTGGTAGCCGCAGCCGGTGCCGATCTCGAGTGCCCGGCCGAGCGAGCCGCGACTGCGTGCCGCCGCGCCGCCCATCAGCAGCTCGAGCATGCGCCCGACCACCGAGGGTTTGGAGATCGTCTGCCCATGGCCGATCGGCAGGCTGGTGTCCTCGTAGGCCTGCGTGGCCAGCGCGGCATCGACGAACAGGTGCCGTGGCACGCTGTCGAGTGCGGCCAGCACGGCCTCGTGCTGCAGGCCGGCGGCATGCAGGCGCTGCACCATGCGCCGGCGCACGTCGGAGGAGTCCAGCCCCAGGCCCGAGGGCGTGGCCACGCGCGACGCGTCCGCATGGGCCTGATGCAGCGGTGCCTGCGGGCGCAACAGCGGCGATCGGGAGGCTGCCGGGGCTTGCGCGACCTGATCGAGGCGCAGAGGAAACCGCGAGCTGCGCGAGCCCGCACCGCTCATGGCGTCGACCCGGCCGTCCAGGCGCGCCAGGCTGGCAGCGCTGCATGGTCGGTCAGGTCTACCTGCAGCGGCGTGACCGAGACCGCGTCGTTCGCCACGGCGTGGAAGTCGGTGCCCTCGCCGCCTTCGCGGGCGTCGCCGGCCGGGCCGATCCAGTAGATCGTCTCGCCGCGCGGGCTGGACTGCTGGATCACCGGTTCGCTCGCGTGGCGGCGGCCCAGGCGCGTGATCACCCGCGGCAGGCGCTCCGCATCGGCGCGATTGGGAATGTTCACGTTGAGCAGCCAGGCGGCGCCCGCCGGCGGCTGCCGAAGCACCTGCTCGATGACGCTGCGCGCCACCCGCGAGGCGGCGTCGAGGTGGCCCCA
>CAZVLY010000072.1:0-15213 GCA_964628175.1 uncultured Piscinibacter sp.
GCCTGGGCGCGCACCGGCTGCTGGGCTGCGGCGTGTTCGTGCCGCACAAGTCGGCGGCCGCCGTGGGCGATTGAGTGACCTGAACGAGGAGATTGCGAACGATGAGCTACACCGTGAACGGCAACGAACTCGAGACCGATGGCGAGGGCTACCTGCTCGAGCCCGACTACAGCGACGAGGTGGTGCGCGTGATCGCCGCCGCCGAGAACATCACGCTGACCGACGACCACTGGAAGGTCGTCAACTACCTGCGCGACGAGTACCGCGAGCACGGCCACACGCCCAACTTCCGCAACATGCTCAAGGGCCTGGGCGCGGTGCTGCCCGGCTGCGACAGCAAGGCGCTGTACGACCTGTTCCCCACCGGCCCGGCCAAGCAGGGCGCCAAGGTGGCCGGCCTGCCGCAGCCGCTGGGCAAGGGCGGGTACTGAGCCCACATCATGGCCACCAACCTGCGCATCAAGGCCCACTGGTTCAAGGCCGAGCAGCCCAAGAGCCCGGAGCAGACCGCCAGCGCGATGGCCTTCATCGCCTGGCGCGTGGCGATCAACATGCTCAAGCGCATGCGCGAAGCCGGCTTCGACATCGACGCCGGGCCCGCTTACTTCGGCTTCGTGCGCGAGGTGCTGGTGTTCCTGCTCTGCGGCATCGACCGCCTGGCCTACGCGCAGCTGGGTGCCGATGCGCGAACGCCGTTCACCACCGCGCTGGTGCTGCGCGTGGCCGAGATCCTGCGCGAGAACGAGGCCGACCTGCTCGGCCCGGTCGAGGGCGACGACTACCGCGAGCGTTTCATCGACCAGTTCAACGCGCTGTCCGGCCACTACGCCGAGTTCGGCTGGATCGAGCCCGAAGGCCCCGACTTCGGCTTCGTGCGCTACCTCGGCAGCCGGCTCGAGGCCATGGTGCCGGAGAAAGACCGTCACTGGGTCATCGACCAGGTGATGGCCATCGAGGTGCCCGAGGCGGTGGGCATGCTGCAGCGCGCGATGCAGGGTGTGTTCTCGACCGAGCCGCGCAGCGCGCGGCGCGGCTCGCTGAGTGGAGACTGACGATGAACGCCACGCCGGCCCCGACGACGACGCGCACGAGCGCTGCTGCGGGCCACCCGTTCGACCTCGACGACGACCGTGCCTGGTGCGCGTGGCGCGAGGCCAAGCTGGCCGACCTGCCGCGCAGCGCCGAGGCGATCACGGTGAACCTGCGCGACCCGCTCGCGCTCAGCCCGGCCGAGCGCAGCACCCTGCTCGATCGCTGCGCACGCCACAACATGGTGCTGTACCGCAGCGCCGCCACGGGTGAAGACAAGGCGCTGACGCGCGGACTCGGCCGCCAGCTCGGCCTGCAGCGGCTGGACGCCAACTGGCTGGCCGACGAGGACGGCATCTCGCCGATCACCGTGCGCGAGGGGGCCGGGCCGGCGGCGGCCTTCATCCCGTACACCAACCGCGCCATCAAGTGGCACACCGACGGCTACTACCACCCGGCGCAGCGAGCCATCCGCGGCATGATCCTGCACTGCGTGCGGCCGGCGGCCAGCGGGGGCGCGAACCACCTGCTCGACCACGAGCTCGCCTACCTGATGCTGCGCGATGCCGATCCGGCCCATGTGCGCGCGCTGATGGCCGGCGACGCGATGACCATCCCCGCACGCACCGACGAAGCGGGCGTGGCCCGGCCGGCGCAGGCCGGGCCGGTGTTCAGCGTCGACGCGGCAGGCCACCTGCACATGCGCTACACGGCACGCACGCGCAGCATCGAGTGGAAGGACGACGACGCCACACGCGCCGCGGTGGCCTGCCTCGAGTCGTTGCTGGCCAGCCCGTCGGCGCCGGTGCTGTGCGTGCGCCTGGAGCCCGGCATGGGCCTGGTGGCGAACAACGTGCTGCACGACCGCGACGCCTTCATCGACGACCCGCAGCGTCCGCGCTTGCTCTACCGCGCGCGTTATCTCGACCGCGTCGCCCGACCGGACTGAGGCGAGCCGCTGATGGCGCAATGGGTCACCGTCTGGCGTGCCGCCCACCTGGTGGGCGTGCCCCGCGGCGCGCTGCAGCAGCGCGTGCGCAACGGCGAGCTGCCGCTGTCCGACGGCCTGGTCTCCACCGATGCCTTGCTGCGCCTGTACCCGCAGGCCCGGCTCGAGGACGGCGGGCTGCTCGAGCGCGTCGCGCAGATCAAGGACGAGGCCTTCGGCCGGCGCGTGCGCGAGCGCATCCTGCCCACCCAGGAGGTGCTGGCGCAGCGGCTGTTTCGCCAGAGCCAGGAGCTGGCCGACCTGCGCCGCCACCTGCAGCGCTACCACGCGCTGGTGCTGGAGCTGCGCGACGCGATGCGCGCGCAGTCCGAGGCGGCACCGCAGGACGAGGGGCTGCGCCGCCTCGTCGCCCAGGCGACGTCGGGCCTGGCCCAGGCGCTCGCCACCGAACCCGTCGACAGGCTGGACGTGATGGACGACATGCTCAAGGTGATGTGTGCCCAGGTGACGGTGCGCCCGAGCGGCCACCAGTTCAGCGTGGAGGGGCACGACACGCTGCTGCAGGCGGGGCTGCGCGCCGGCCTCAAGCTCAACTACGGCTGCGGCAACGGCACCTGCGGCATGTGCAAGGTGCGGGTCATCGACGGCGAGGTGGCGCGCGTGCAGCACACCGACTACCCGCTGTCCGAGGCCGAGAAGGCGCAAGGCTACACGCTGATGTGCGCCCACACGGCGGCCAGCAGCGAGCTGACCCTGGAGACGCTGGAGGCCGGCGGCCCGCAGGACATCGCGCCGCAGCAGATCCTCACCACCGTGCGCCAGGTGCGCGAGCTGGCCGCCGACACGCGGCTGCTGCACCTGCAGACGCCGCGCACGCACCGGCTGCGCTTCCTCGCCGGCCAGTCGGTGACGCTCGGGCTCAGCGGCGGCGACTCGGGCCGCGACGACACGCACCTCACGCTGCCGGTGGCGAGCTGCCCCTGCGACGACCGCAACCTGCTCTTCCTGGTCGCACGCGAGGCCGAGGATCCTTTCTCGCGCCAGGTGTTCGAGGGCGGCCTGCAGCCCGGCGCCTCGATCGACCTGTGGGGGCCCGTGGGCGAGTTCGTGCTGGACAGCGACGAGCGGCCGCTGGTGTTCGCCGCCTGCGACCTCGGCTTCGCGCCGGTGAAGAGCCTGATCGAGCATGCCCTGGCGCGCGACGAGGCGCCGTCGCTGTCGCTGTTCTGGCTGGCCACGCGGCCCGACGGCCACTTCATGGCCAACCAGTGCCGCGCCTGGTCGTCGGCGCTGGACGGCTTCGAGCACCACCTCGCGTACCACAGCGACGTCGCCGCCGGCGCGCGCCAGCTCGCACAGGCGATGCGCGCCGACCTGTTCGACATCGCCTGCGACTTCTACCTCGCCGGCCCGGAGGCCTTCGTGCACGTGCTGCACGACGAACTGCGCGCCGCCGGCGTCGCGGCCGGGCAGATCCGCATGGAGGTGCAGTGATGAGCGGCTGCGACAGCGGCAGCGAGTCGTTCGCGCTGATGGTGCTGGGCGACAGCATGGCGCCGGAGTTCAACGAAGGCGAGATCATCGTCGTCGAGCCCGATGGCGCCACCCGCGACGGCTCCTTCGTGCTCGCCTTCGTGGGCGAGGAGTGGACCTTCCGCCAGCTGCGCCGCGAGGGGCAGGGCTGGCGCCTGCAGCCGCTCAATCCCGCCTACGCCGCCACGCCGCTGCCCGACCTGGCCGCCTTGCGCGGCGTGGTCATCCAGAAGGCGCTGCCCGGTCGGCGGCGTGCCTCCAAGCGCTATGTGTGAAACGGAGATCTTCCCCTTGCCCTACTACCTCTACCGCGTCATGCCGCTGGGCGTGCTGAAGAAGCTGAACCAGTTCGATCGCTTCCGCGAAGCCTCCGCCGAGGCGAAGGCGCTGCGTGCGGCGGACCCGCCGGGCACGCCGGGCAAGGTCAAGGTCATGTTCGCCGACAACGAGCTCCAGGCCGAGGACCTGCTCGGCCAGGTCCGCGAGGCCGGGCCGAGCGGTGACGACTGAGGCCCGGCCGATGGGCACCGACGATCCCTTCGCACCCGGCTGCTGCCACGGTGCCTCGGCCTGCGTCTTCACCAAGGCGCTGCTGGCGCACGCCGCGAAGTGCGAGCTGGCGACGCGGCAGAGCGCGGGCGAGACCGACGCGGTGAGCTGCGCCTCGCCGGTGGCATTGACGAACTGCGCCACGCTGTCGGCGCTGATGCGCGAGCGCGCCGGCTTCGCCTTGCGCCTGCCGCGCCCGCCGCAGCCGCTGATGCACGCGAAGGCGCTGCAACTGCAGTGCGGCGGCCTGAACGGGCTGCAGCGCGTGCTCGACGCACCCCAGGCCGACGTGCACCGCCTGGTCGGCATGGCGCACGAGCGCCACGGCAGCCTGCTCGACCTGCCCTGGCAGGTCATGGTCGAGGCCATCGTCGCCTGGCAGCCGCGGCGGCGGCGCCCCGGCCCCGGCGCATGAAGCTGCAGTCCCTCGTCGAGGCGGTGCAGACCAACTGCCACATCGCCGACGCTCGCCACGCGGCCGACCTGAGCCTGTGCACCTTCCTGCTGCAGATGCGCGAGTTCTATCGCTGGGAGAAGGGCCTGCCGCTGGGCGCGGCGTTGTCACGCGAGGCGGTCGGCCAGTGGCTGGCGCGCCGCGAGGCGCATTGGGCCGATCTGGAAGACCGCGACTTCGTGCGCCTGCCCGGCCCCTGCGACGAGAGCTTCGATGCTTTCGACGTGGCGGCACTGAACGCGCTGCTGCAGCCGCTGGGCCTCGTCTACGGGGCGGGCCTGGTCGGGCCGCAGCGGCCGGTCTTCTTCATCGCCGAGCTCGACCGCCTGCAGGCCCTGGACGAGGGCATCACGCTGCAGGTGTGCGGCCGCGAGTTCGCGCGCAGCCTGCTCGCGCCGCCCGCAGCGCTGCAGGGCGACCGCATCGTGCTGCGCCGCGAATCGATGGCGCGCTGGCTGTGGGAGAAGTTCGAGGCGCTGGGCCTGAAGAAGCTCGAGGGGCCGTTCCGCGCCGTCTCGCGCGCCTATGGCCTGGAGGAGGACTTCCACGCCGCGCTGCCGCGGCTGCTCGACGAGCAGAGCCGCACGCTGGTGCTGCACGAGATCGGCGAGCACCGCGCCGGCCGCTGGCTCGAGCCGGGCTGGGCGGCGATGCGCCTGGCGCTTCAGGATCGGCGCACCGAACTGCTGGTGCGCGCGGTGCGCGACCACATCGCCGACTTCACCCACACGCTGCCCACGCTGCTGGCCGAGGGTTCGGCGGCGTCGATCCACTTCTGGTTCGCGGGCTTCGATGGCCTGCGGCGCCAGCTGTACCCTTCGCTGCTCGATGCCTACCGGGCCTGGTGCGCGGGCGACGCCGGACAGTCGCTGCAGCACCACGCGGCGTACGGCGCGCTGCACTTCACGCGGCTGGCCGAGCAGGTGCTGGCCTTGCATGCGCAGCATGCGGATGCGGCCGGAACGTCCATCGAAGCGCTGCTCTCCTCGCCGCAGGTGGTCTGCCGCGGCTGAGCGCCCCGCTCACTGCGGCTTCTTGATCGTCATCGCGCCGCGGATCTGGCCGAGGCCGTAACCCACCGCCTTGTCGTCGGGGTACAGCGCGGCCAGCCGCGCCTTCACGGCGGGGCTGAGCCGGTCGTCCGTGCCGTGGCAGCCCAGGCAGAGCTCCTGCGTGGGCAGGGCGCGCATGTAGCGGTACACCGCGCGCCCGTCCTCCTGGACCAGCTCGGCCCGTTCCAGCGTGGCCGGCTTCTCGCCGGCCGCTGCCCGGCGGTCGAAATCGAGCAGCGCGGCCTGCTCCCAGGCGTCGGGAACCGCCTTCGGATTGCGGTTGCGCAGGCTCACGCGGCGCACCGCCCAGCCGGTCTCCTGCGAGGCCGCGCGGGCCAGCCGGGGCGCCTCGTCGCGGCACACGGCAATGGCGCCTTCGGGGCCCGACTGCTTGATCTCCTCGGTCAGCACCGACAGCAGCCTGGGCGGCACCGAGCCGGCCACGGCCCGCGCTTCGGCGACCCAGGCCTCCTCGGCGGCCCGCGCGGGCAGCGCGAGCGCGGCGGAAGCGACCAGCAGGGCGGCGCTCAGCTTGTTCATGGTGGGCTCCTCGGCCAGTCGGCGGCTCAGGCTTCGCGCTCGGCCCGCCAGGTGATGTACTTGAGCGTGGCAGCGGCCCCGCCGACGATGCCGGCCAGCGCGACGAAGGAGCCGAGTGCCAGCGTCGACACGCCGCTGAGCCCCTGGCCGACGGTGCAGCCCATCGCGGTGACGCCGCCGAAGCCCATCAGCATGGCGCCGACGAGCTGGTCGCGCAGGTCCTGCAGCGAGGCGAAGCCCTCCCAGCGGAAGCTGCGCGTGGCCAGCGACCAGGCGGCGGAGCCGAGCACCACGCCCAGCGCGGTGGCGATGCCGAAGCTCAGGTGCAGCGACTTGTCGGTCCACAGCATCAGCAGCTCCAGGCTGTAGGCCAGCGGCGCGACGAAGCTCAGCGACTCGAGGGTGCGCGTGTTGGTGGCGAAGTAGACCATCTCGAGCGTGTCCGGGTTCTCGCCGAAGCCCAGGTTCCCCGACACGTACCAGCCGCCGGTGACGATGGCGCCGATGGTCAGGCCGGCCAGCCACTGCGTCGGGTTGGCGCGGAACCGCCGGTCCAGGAAGACGAACAGCAGCAGCGGCAACGCCACTCCGGCCATCACCACGAGCAGGGCGGTCTTCGGCGCCAGGCCGCTGGACTGGGCGAGCATCGAGGCCAGGCTCTGGTCCTTCAGCCCGAAGCGGGCGAGATCCAGCGAGACCGGGTCCAGCCAGCTGGCGCGCCACTGCCCGAACAGGCCCTTGAGCGTCATGTAGGCCGAGACGGCCAGGAAGGTCAGCACCACCAGCGAACGCACGCTGCCGCCGCCGACGCGGATCAGGTTCTTGTTGGCGCAGCCGCCGGCCAGCGACATGCCCACGCCGAACAGCGCGCCGCCGAGCAGCAGCGACAGCCAGTTCAGCGTCGGGCGCTGGTAGACGCTCTTCGACAGGTCGACGAGGCCGGCGTGGCCGAGCAGGTTGGCGCCGACGATGGCCACCGCGATGGCCAGCAGCCACATGCGCATGCGGCCCCAGTGGCCCATGTTGACCACGTCGGACACCGCGCCCATGGTGCAGAAGTTGGCGCGGTTGGCGACCGCGCCGAAGACGAAGGCGAGCGCGAAGCCGCCCCAGATCACCACGGTGGCGGGTTGGGTGGCCAGCTCCATCGTCGTGCTCCTCGGGGGGCGTCGTCAGGGGGCCGGCGCGCCGGCCAGGCGCCCCATCGTGTGGTGGATGGTGTCGGGGGCGCGCACGATGCGCATGAACTGCCCCATGCCCAGCGCCGGCCACGACAGCGCGATGCGGTAGCGGCCGTACAGCGCGTAGACCTTGCCGCCGACGATGAAGATCTCGTAGGGCAGCGCCGCCACGTGGTCGGCGCCGATGGTGCTCGCCCACCAGCCTTCGCCGGAATCGGGGTCGTTCAGCGCCACGCCGAATACGGCCAGCTGCGCCTGCGGCATCACCACGTCGTAGACCGCCGAGGTCTGGCCCAGGCCCTTGGCGAGGTTGTCGCGCACCGTGCGCAGCGCCTCGTCGAAGCCGCCGAAGGCATTGAGCTCGTTGCGCGGCGAGTCGATGCGCTCCATGCCGAACATGTAGCGGTAGTTCGCCAGCTCGGCCTCGGGCACGTCGCCGCCGAAGGCCGCGCCGGCACCCAGCGCATGGGCCAGGCGCTCGCGCACCGAGCGCAGGGCCGGCTGCGCCGCGTCGAACTGGCCGCGCAGGTAGGCCCGGCCCCAGTAGTCCGGGTTCATGTACGACACCGTGCCGTCGCTCTTCACGCCGACGCGGATGGCCGCCGCCACGATCGCCGGCCCGCCGGCGGCGCGCACCGCGTCGAGCAGCTTCGCATCGGTGACGACGACGCTGCCCTGCTGGGGGAGGCCGCGCGGCAGGTGGCGGCCGACGACGTTGAAACCGTCGGCGCGCAGCTTCTGCTCGATCTGCGCCATCAGCGCCGGCAGGTCGCCGGCCGGCAGGGCCGTGCCGGCGAGGTAGGGTCCGATCGCGAAGCACGCAGGCGCGCCCAGCAACCCGAGCAGCGCGAGCAGCGCCGTCAGCAGGCGTTTCATGGGGCGCCTCAGATGAACAGGCAGACGTCGGTCTCGCCGGCGAACTTCATGAAGGTCGCCGCGCCGCCGTACTCGATGCCGTCGATGAAGTCGCTCTTGTCGAACTCGAACAGGTCCACCGTCATCTGGCAGGCGATGAACTTGACCTCGGCCTCCTTGCACAGGTCGCGCAGCTCGGTCAGCGAGGCCACTCCCTTCTTCTTCATCTTCGCCTTCATCATCGAGGTCGCCATCGCCTGCATGCCCGGCAGCACCGAGACGATCACCGGCATGGGCACGGGCATCGGCATGGCCGGGTTGGCCAGCGGGCTGATGGCGATGCCGCTCAAGTCCTTGCGCAGCAGCTGCAGGCCGTAGAAGGTGAAGAACACCTGCACTTCCCAGCCCAGCGCCGCCGCCGTGGAGGCGAGGATCAGCGGCGGGTACGCCATGTCCAGCGCGCCCTTGGTGGCGATGATCGCCATCTTCTTGGTGGCCATGGGTCAGGCCTTGCGCAGGAAGAACACGTACTTGCCAGCCTCGGAGCCCGATTCGAGCAGCGTGTTGCCGGTCTGTTCGGCGAAGGCCGCCATGTCGCACACCGAGCCCGGGTCGGTGGCGACGACGCGCAGCACCTGGCCCGGGGCCATGTCGGCGAGCGACTTCTTCGTCTTGACGATGGGCAACGGGCAGGCGAGGCCCGAGGCGTCGAATTCCTTGTCGAAGTTCATGCGTGTCTCCAATGCGGGGCCTATTAGCGCGGCAAGCCCTCCCCACCGTCTATTACCGCGATGGGTGAGGCCCGATAGCCCATTTGGGTAATGGGGTTTCAGCAGCCGCCGGGTCACCATGCCGGCCACGCTGAACACATCCGCGCCGAGGAGGGCCCACGATGCAGACCCGTCGAGACATGCTGGCGCGCAGCGCCTGCGTCGCAGCCGCACTGGCCGGGCTGGGGCTGTTGCCCCAGGCCGCGCAGGCGGCTTGGTCGCAGGCCGCGTTCGATGCCAAGACCATGGGCGACCTGATGAAGGCGCTGGGCACCTCGGGCCCTGCCGAGAGCAAGGACGTCACCATCACCGGCCCCGACATCGCCGAGAACGGCGCCGTGGTGCCGGTGGGTGCCTCGACCACGCTGGCCGGCGCCAGGCGCATCCTCCTGCTGGTCGAGAAGAACCCGTCGATGCTGGCGGCACTGTTCGAGGTCAGCGATGCGGTGGAGCCCAACATCTCCACCCGCGTCAAGATGGGCCAGTCGTCCAACGTGATCGCCGTGGTGATCACCGCCGACAACAAGGTGCTCTTCGCGCAGAAGGAAATCAAGGTCACGCTCGGCGGCTGCGGCGGCTGAGGAACAGGGAGCACGACATGGCAGATCCGATGCGCATCCGCGCCCAGGCCGCCGGTGACAAGACCACCGTGCGCGTGCTGATGAGCCACGAGATGGAAACCGGCCAGCGCAAGGACTCGGCGGGCAAGCTGGTGCCGGCCTGGTTCATCCAGGAAGTCAGCGCCACGCACAACGGCAAGCCGGTGCTGAGCGCCCAGTGGGGTCCTTCGGTGGCGAAGAACCCCTTCCTTCAGTTCGTCCTCAAGGGCGCGAAGGCGGGCGACAAGGTGGCCGTCACCTGGGTCGACAACCGCGGCGACAAGCGCAGCGACGAAGCCACCGTGTCCTAGCGGCGGCGCAGCAGCCGCACGTGCATGGGGCGCGTGAAGCGCGCGCCGTCGGGGCCGCAGTGCGGCGCGAAGGCCGCGCCGACCTGCGCCAGCTTGGCGTCGTCGATGCGGTGGTCGGCATAGGTCGGTCGCATCATGCGCTGCTCGAAGTCGGCGAAGTCCCTGAAGGCCACCGCCGTCTCGAAGCGGCGTTCGGCGACCTGCTCCCAGCTGCCGCCTCGCAGCGCCTCGTCCAGCGCCGCCTGGGCTGCAGCGCGCACCACGCCTTCGTCGTTGAACAGGCGCACGATCTCGTTCAGCGGCCCGGCATACACCGGCTCCGACACGTACAGATGCCCGCTGCGGCGCAGGACCCGCGCCGCCTCGCGCAGCGCCTGTGCCAGCAGCGGCATCGGCACGTGGTGCAGGGACTTCAGCATCAGCGCCAGGTCGAAACTCGCGTCCGGGAACGGGATCGCCTGGGCTCCACCGGCCACGAAGTGCAGGCCCGCCTGCGGTGCGGCGAGGTTCTTCGCATGCTGCCGTTCGTCGACCTCCAGGCCGGTGACGCGGCTGTCGGGATAGCGCTCGAGCAGGCTGCGTGCCAGTCGCGCTGCGCCGCAGCCGAGCTCGATGATCGCCTGGCCGGCCAGCGGGACCAGCGCGTCCAGCACGTCGAGTTCGTCGTCGATCAGAGGCAGGGCGTCGGCAGGCTGGCTTGTCATGGTTTCCTCGAGATGACGGGGCGCATCAGCGCTGGGGTTGCAGCCGGCGCAGCCGGCCTTCGAGCGCGGCCGCATTGAGCGCGCCCACGTGCGCATCGACGAGCCGCCCTTGCGCGTCGTAGAAGAGGGTGGTGGGCAGCCCGCGCGAGCCCACCGCGGGGCCGAGCGCGGAGCTGCCGTCGAGCAGCACCTCGCGCAGCGCGAGCTTCTCGGCGCGCAGGTAGGACAACACGGCCGCGGCGGACTCACCCTGGTTGACGAAGAGGAATCCGATCGCCGGCTGGCGCGCCTGCGCATCGGCCAGCACGGGCATCTCGCGCCGGCAGGGTCCGCACCAGGTGGCCCACAAGTTGACGACCACCGGCCGGCCGCGCGCGGCGCCTGGCAAGGTAACCGCCGCGCCCCCCTCCAGCTCGATCAGGGTGAGTGCAGGCAGCTCGTCGCTGCCGACGGAGCGTGTCAGCCAGGTTCCTGCCGTCCACAGCAGCACGCCTGCGAGCAGGCCGCCGGCGAGGGGCCGGCGCAGTGCGCCGAGGCGCCAGCCGCACCAGGCCAGCCAGAGCGCGCCCGCCGTCACGCCACTGGCGCCATGCCAGCCGCCGTCGCGCACATCGAAGGCGGACAGCGGCGCGGCCGCGTACAGGCCGGCATGCAGCGCCAGATGAACGAGCCGTGCCGCCAGCAGGCCGGCGACCGCGGCGCCGAAGACCGCGTTGCCGGCATGCGGGCCCTGCGCGACACCGGCCAGCCGCGTTGCCAGCCAGGAGGCCACGCCGATGCACGCCAGCAGCAGCACCGGCGCGAAGGGCAGCGAGAACGGACCCAGCGGAATCGACAGCATGGCTCAGTGCTCCTGGCCGGTCCGGCAGGCCGCCAGGAGGAAGTCGACGAGCATGCCGGCCCGTGGCGCGAGCGCGTCGGCGAGGTCGTGGTCACCCTCCAGGGCCAGCAGTTCGGCACCCTGCGACGCCGCCTGCAGACGCAGCGCGTCGTCGAACGGCACCGTGGCGTCGGCCCGGCCGTGCACGAGCAGCACCGGGCAGCGCACGTGCGGCAGGGTGTTCAAGGGCGCGATCGCATCGAACGAGGTCCCGATCACCCGCTGCACGTGCCGCAGCACGTACCAGCCGATCGGGGCAAAGGGAATGCGGTGCCGGGCGAGCAGCCGGCGCATCACCTCGCGCGGGTGGGCGAAGGCCGACAGGCTGACGACCGCGCGCACATCCTGCTGCTTCGCCGCATGCAGGATGGCCGCGCCGGCACCCACCGAGTGGCCCAGCAGCGCGACGCGATCCGGGTCGATCTCCGGCTGTTGGCGCAACCAGGCCAGGCCGGCCGCGATGTCTTCGGCGAAGCGCGGCAAGGAGCTGAAGTCCTCGTCGTCGCTGTGTCCATGGCAGCGCGCGTCCAGCAGCAGGGTGGCGAAGCCCGCGGCCCGCAGCGGCGGCACGACCGGCCCCATCAGCCCCGCGTTGGCGCCCCAGCCGTGCATCGCCAGAACCGCCGGCACCGGCGTTACGCCTCGCCGTGGCGGCAGCACGAGGCGGGCGAACAGCCGACGCCCGTTCGGCCCGGCGATGTGAAGTTCGCGCACCGACGAAGGCCGGGCCGCTGCCTCGACGTCACCGACCGGGTGCGGCACGCGGGGCGCGCGCAGGCCATGAAGGATGGCCCGGTGGGCCAGGGCGCGAAGCGCCAGCAGGCCTGCGGCGGCGGCGGCCGCGGTGGCGATCACGGGGTCGCGCGCGGTGCGCGGCCCGTCGGACACAAGGCGTTGCGCGGCTCCTCGCCGCGCAGGTACTGCCGCTCCTCTTCGTCGGTCGCCGGGCGCACGTCCTCGATCTGCGCCTGCCGACCGAAGAGGTCCACCAGCTCGGCCTGCGCAAGCAGGCGCGCCTCGGCGCCGGCCGGGTAGGCCCTGAACCAGCGTCGTGGCCGGCCTTCGTAGCGGTAGTCGACGACCCAGACCGTGGACGTCTTGAAGAGTTCGATCATGCCGGCGGGGCGGCCTGCAGCTTCTTCCAGGCCTGGAAACCACCTGCCACCGAGAGTGCCTTCGGATAACCCAGGGAACGCAGCAGCGCGGCGGCCGTCAGGCTGCGCCGGCCGCTGTTGCAGATGCACAGGAGCAGATGGTCCCGCGCGTGGTGCAACTGGTTGATCATCGTGAAGAAGGTCTTCGCGTCGATGTCCTTCGGCTGCCCGGCGTCCAGGATGTCCTGCTCGTCCTCGGTCAGCGTGTGGCCGAGCATCAGCTTCACCTCGAACATCGGGATGTGCACCGTGTCCGGGATGGCGCCCTTCATCTCGATCTCGAAGGTCTGCCGGATGTCGATCATGGTGGCCAGCCCCAGGCTGCACAGCTCCAGCGCCGTGGCCAGCGTGACCTCGAGTCCCGCCTGTTCCTGGGCGGCCCCGGCATCGCCGGCCATCATGCGCCACCCAGGCTGGCGCAGACGCGGCGCAGCCGCGCTTCCGCCTGGTCGGCCACGGGCTTGACCTCGTCACGGCCGACCAGAGCGACCATGGTCTGCGGATCCAGGAAGCCCACCACCACGGTGCCGGGAGACTGCTCCCGAACGATCACGTTGCACGGCAGCAGCAGGCCGATGTCGGGTTCGGCCTGCAGCGCCTGATGCGCCAGGGGCGGGTTGCACGCGCCGAGGATCCGGTAGGGGGGCATTTCCACCTGCAACTTGTCCTTCATGGCGCGCTGCACGTCGATGTCGCTGAGGACGCCAAAGCCTTCGACCTTCAGGGCGTCGATGGTTCGCGCCAGCACGGCATCGAACGTCTGACCCTTCAGGGTCGTGGTGAATCCATACATGACTTGTTCCTCGGATCGCCCCTGGTCCATTCTGCGCCTGCGTCAAGCCGCTGCAGAGGGCGCGCTGCGGCGGCGCCGGCATCGATTGTCCGCACCAGGCCGGCGTCTTCGCGGGACGATCAACGTACTCTGCGGTACACAGTCCCTGCTTGCGCAGCATCAACGGCGAGATGCACCGTTGCGCGGGCCGTGCTTCGTCGTGGGCGTGTGGCCGTCGACGGCGGCCTCACGGGCGGCTCCGCGCGGGGACCGGGTGGCTCAGAGCGGTGCGTCGTCGTCGCGAGTTGCGTCCGCCTTGCGGATGCGCACGGCGCCCCGCTTCTTCGGCGGTTCGGCCTGCGTGGCGGCCAGCGCTGCCTCCGGCGTGAGCCCGGCGGGCAGCTCGGCGGCCGCGGCAGGCGTCGTTCCCGGCTCGTCGGCCTTGATCGCCCGGGTGTAGGGCGCCAGGATCTGCACCAGCTGGCCGTAGACCTTCGGGTTGCCTGCCACCACCTCGCGCTGGTACAGGTAGTCGGCCTCGCCGGTGAAGTTGCCGATCAGGCCACCTGCCTCGGTGATGATCAGCGAGCCCGCGGCGATGTCCCAGGGGTTCAGGCCGGTCTCGAAGAAGCCGTCGTAGTAGCCGGCGGCCACGTAGCACAGGTCGAGCGCCGCGGCGCCGGGGCGGCGCAGGCCGGCGCAGCTCTGCATCACCTCCTCGAACATCTGCACGTAGCGCTTGAAGTTGTCGCCCTTGCGGAAAGGGAAGCCGGTGCCGATCAGCGCGTCGGACAGCCGCGTGCGCTTGGAGGCGCGCAGCCGCTTGTCGTTGAGGAAGGAGCCGCGCCCCTTGGAGGCGTAGAAGAGGTCGTTGCGCGTGGGGTCGTAGACCACCGCCTGCTGCACCTGGCCGCGGAAGGCCAGTGCGATCGACACCGCGTAGACCGGAAAGCCGTGCAGGAAGTTGGTGGTGCCGTCCAGCGGATCGATGATCCAGACGTAGTCGCTGTCCTTCGCGCCGTGCGTGCGGCCGGATTCCTCCGCCAGGATGCCGTGGCCCGGGTAGGCGGTCAGCAGCGTCTCGATGATGGACTGCTCGGCGGCCTGGTCGACTTCGCTGACGAAGTCGTTCGGTCCCTTCGAGCTGATGCGCAGCAGGTCCAGGTCGAGCGAGGCGCGGTTGATGATGGCCCCGGCGCTGCGAGCCGCCTTGACGGCGATGTTGAGCATCGGGTGGAGCGCTTGCGACATGGTGCGACCTGGGCAGGGGGAGAAGGGACCGGCGGGGAGGAAAGAGCGGGGCGGTGCGCTGCACTGCCGATAATGCTCATTTTACCCGGCCCCCATGGCAACCCCGGACCCGACGCGCTTCGTCCTCATCGGCACCAGCCATCCCGGCAACGTGGGGGCGGCGGCGCGGGCGATGAAGGTGATGGGATTCTCCGATCTCGTGCTGGTGGCGCCGCGCGACCCGCAGGTGCTGCAGCGTGACGAGGCGCTGGCGCTGGCCAGCGGCGCCACCGACGTGCTGGCGGGCGCGCGGGTGGTGGCCACGCTGGCCGAGGCGCTGGAGGGAGTCACCTACCTGTGCGCCACGGCGATGACGCCGCGCGACTTCGGCCCGCCCACGCATGCGCCGCGCGAGCTGTTCGCCACCCTGGCTGCATCGCCGGAACGCGTGGCCTTCCTGTTCGGCTCGGAACGTTTCGGCATGGCCAACGAGGACGTCTACCGCTGCCACGCCTGCCTGAGCATCCCCACGCGCGCCGACTACGGCTCGTTGAACCTCTCGCAGGCGGTGCAGCTGATTGCCTACGACTGGCGCGAGGCGCTGGGCGGCTTCGATGTCGAGCCGCGCACCACCGACCCGACGCTGGCCGA
>CAZVLY010000073.1:0-15130 GCA_964628175.1 uncultured Piscinibacter sp.
CGCCCAGTTCGCGCACGTCGTCCTCCGCCCCGTGGATGAAGCTCGACTTGCGGCGCCGCAGGTACGGCAATCCGAGCGCGTACAGCCCCGGGGCGACGACGCCGCGATCGTGCTGCAGGCTGCCGTCGCGGCCGAACACCGGCAGGTGCAGCCAGCCGTGGTCCGGTCGGAAGCCGGTCGCCCAGATCACCGTGCGGACCTCCGTGCCGAGCGCCAGCCCGAGCCGGGGTGAATCGGCGACCTCGGTGGGTGCGTAGCGCTGCGGGTCGGGCGCCATGCCGTCCAGTCCGCCACGCTGTGCCCAGCCGTCGATGCTGTCGAGCAGGCGGTTCATCTTCAGGTCGGCCAGTGCGCACATGTTGCGCAGGGAGCCGGAGAACTGCGCGCGGCCATCGCGGATGCCCGCCAGCCGGCCCACCAGTTCGACACCTTCGGCGCGCAAGGCGTTGAGGTCCAGCGTCGCGCGTTCGGCCGTGCCGGCCAGTTGCGGCGAGGGCACGCGCCGGGCGCGCTCGGGCTCGTCGACCTCCTCGATGCGCTGGTCGAGCACGCCCGAGGCGAGCATCCACCACTGGATGTCGCGGCCGCGGTAGACGCGCGGCAGCCGCACGTGCTCGCCCACCGCCAGCGTCACCGGCCGGCCGCTGCGCTGGATCTCCTGCGCGAGCTGCACGCCCGTCGCGGAGGCACCGACCACCAGCACGCCGCCGGTGTCGAGCTGCGCCGGGTTGCGGTAGCTCGCCGCCGACAGCTGCGCGACAGCGCCGGGCAACTGGGCCGACAGCGCCGGCACCACCGGCCGGCCGAAGGCACCGCTGGCCAGCACGACGGCGCGGCAGCGCCAGTCGCCGCGATCGGTGGCGACACGGTAGGCTTCGCCCGCCGACTCGACCGCCGTCACCGTGGTGTGCGTGTGCAGCGGCGCCGACAGCCGCCGCGCATACGCCGCGATGAAGCCGGTGACCTCGGCGGCGCCCATGTAGCCGTCGGGGTCGTCGCCCTGGTAGCGGCAGCCGGGCAGCCGCATCATCCAGTTCGGCGTGAGCAGGCGCAGCGAGTCCCAGCGCTGCGTGCGCCAGCTGTGCGCGACTTCGCCGCGTTCGAGCACGACATGCCCGATGCCACGCCGGCCCAGCTCATGGCTCATCGCCAGGCCGCTGTGGCCGGCCCCGATGACGACGACGTCGGCGCTTCTCATGCCTTCTTCGTGGTCACGGTCACGTCGGTCGGGTTGGTGACGATGTCGAACACCGCCGAGCGCTTCTGCGACTGCGCGACGAGCGCGGCGATCTCCGCGGCACTGGCGTCCGCATCGATCTCGTAGTGCACCTTGATGCCGTCGAAGCCGTTGCGCACGTTCGTGTCGGCGCCGAGGATGCCGCGCAGGTCCATGCCGGCCTCGAGTGTGGCTTTCACCGAACGCAGCTGGATGTTGCGGTTCTGCGCGACCGCGGCCACACCCGCCGACAGGCAGCCGGCCAGGCCGACGAGCACCATCTCCACCGGCGTGGCGCCGTGGTCCTCGGAGGCGAAGACCTCGGGATGGTCGGTGTCGAACTGGAAGGACTGGCGGTGCTTCTGCTCGCCGCCGAGGCCGTAGAAGCCGTCGACGGTGGCGCGGCTGTGCGTGCCGTGCTGCCATTCGCTGCTGGCGCGCCACTTGAAGCGGGCCGCTTCGGGCGTGGCGGTCAGCGCCTCGCGGGCGCCCAGCAGGGCGGCGACGTTGACGCCGTTGTTGGCTTGGGTGGTGGTGGTGGTCTGGTGCATGGCGAGTTCTCCTGTTGCAGGTTCGAGAGGGGTGGGAAAGACATCCGGACGGCTGCCCGGATGGAGGGGGAAAGGCGTGCTCAGGCCATCGCTGCCGCGTGCTCGCGCTCGCGCGGCCGCGCGGCGCCGAGAAAGCGCAGCAGCCGGTCGTTGACGAGCGCGGCATGGGTGATCGGCCCCATGTGCCCGAGGCCGGGCAGCGTCTCGTGCACGGCGCCCGGCAGCAGGCCGCGCAGCAGGCCGGCGACGCGCAGCGCCGCGGCCGTGCTGCGCGCGCCGGCCAGGCACAGCAGCGGCGCATCGAGCTGCTGCAGCGGCGCCATCGGCAGCGCCTGCGCATGCAGCGTGTCGAAGTGCTGGACCACGACCGGCATGCGCGCGACGATGGCGCGCTGCTGCTGCGGTGCCAGGCCGGCCCAGACCGAAGCGCCCGACCAGTAGTCGACGAAGCGCTGGGCGGCGGCCGCGGCCTGGCCACCGGCCACCAGGGCGCGCATCGTCGCGGCCAGTTCGAAAGCCTCGCGCGCGGCGCCGCCCTGCGGCTCCTGGTCGGCCAGCAGGCGGAACAGCACCGGCTCGTAGACGGCCAGGCTGCGCACCGACTCCGGCCGCGCCGCCGCCAGGTGCATCGCGACCGCGGCCCCGTAGGAGTGGCCGATCAGGTGGGCACCGCCCGCTCGCTCGAGCACGGGCAGCGCGAGCGCGGCGTCGTCGTGCACCGACAGCGGCTGCTCGCCGGACCAGCCGGGCTGCTGGCCGTGGCCGTGCAGGTCGATCGCGTGGACATCGAACGCGGGCCGCAGGCGCTCGGCCAGCGCGTCCCATTGGCGCGCCGAGGCGGCGCTGGAGTGCAGCAGGATGACGGTCGGCCGTTCGGAGCAGCGGCGCGCCGCGGTGTCGAAGCTGGAGAAAGTGGCGGTCATGGTGCGTCCGGTGTGTCTGGGGACGCACTGTGTCCAACGCGGCGTTGCACGCGCGTTCCTCGCCGGGGGCGCAACGCCGGTCGGGGACGCCGACCGCCGCTTCTAGGCCGGCGCGCGCAGGGCGGCGATCAAGGGCGCGTGGGCGATCTCGCGCTCGATCACGATGCGTTGCAGCAGCTCATCCACGCCCAGGCCCGGCCAGGGCGGGTCCTGCGTCGAGGTCGACGCGCGGCGGGCCCAGGCCGCGCGCAGCTCGTCGCGGTCGGGTGCACTGAGCGTGGGCTCGTCGGCGCCGAAGGCCAGCACGCGGCGCGCCGCGTCCGCCTCGCCCTGCGCCTCCAGCAGCTCGGCCCAGCCGAGCAGCACGGCAGGCTTGACCGACTGCGCGCCCAGCGTCAGCGCCAGTTCGGCGCCGTCGGACAGCAGCGTGTGCGCCGCGGGGAGCTCGCCGCGCCGCGTGGCCAGGCGCCCCAGCTGCACCTTCAGCCAGCCGACCAGCGAGCGCAGGCCGCCGCTGTGCGCCACCTCGATCGCCTGTTCGGCATGCGCGCGCGCGGCGTCCACGTCGTCCGTCTTCAGCGCCAGCTCGGTCAGGTTGGCGAGCACGAAGGCACGCGTGCTGACCAGGCCGTGGCGCTCGCTGAGCTGCAGCGCCTCGCGCAGGTGCGCCTGCGCCGCCGTGTCGTCGTCCATGAAGGTGAACATCGAACCGAGGTTGTTCAGGCAGACCGCCACGCGCGCGTGGTCGCCGTGGCGGCGATGCTGCGCCAGCGCCTCGAGCGTCAGGCGCAGCGCTTCGTCGTAGCGGCCCAGCCGCTTCTCGCACAGCGCCAGGTTGTCGAGCGTGGCGGCGATGTCGTGCGGGTTCGAGCCCGACTGCGCCAGCGCGAGTGCCTGCTGGTAGTGGCGCCGCGCGTCGGCCGGCTGCCCGGTGAACAGCGCGCAGCCGCCGAGCACCGCCAGCGCCTGGTACTTCGCCTTGCGCGCCGGCGTGCCCTGCGCGGCCGCCAGCGCCTGGCCGGCGCTGGCCTGGGCGTCGGCATAACGCACCAGGCGCAGCTCCATCAGCGCGGCCAGGCTGAGCAGCAGCGAGCGCAGCCGGGCGTCGGCGCGGCCGAGCGGCGAGTCGATGGCCTGGCGCAGCAGGCCCAGGCCTTCCTCGAAGCGCGCCCGGTGCTCGAAGTGGTTGAGCAGCGTGGGCACGCTGTCGGCGATCGCCTCCGCCTGGCCCTGGGCGATAGACCACTGCCAGGCGCGCCGGCAGTTCTCGAACTCCAGGTCGATCGCCTGCAGCGCCTCGCGCTGTCCGTTCTCGGCGGCCGACTCGAGCTGGCGCAGCCAGCGGTGGAAGTAGTCGGCATGAGCCGTCTCGGTGGCCTCGCGCGCGGCGCCCTGGTCCAGCCGCAGTGCGGCCATCTGCTGCACCAGCGGGTGCAGTTCCATGCGCGTGCCGTGCTTGGCGAGCAGGGACTTGTCGGCCAGCGCACCGAGCACTGGCAGCGAGGCGCCGGCCACGGCACGTGCCGCCTCGACCGAGAAGCCGCCGTGGAAGACCGACAGCCGCGCCAGCGCATCGCGCTCGGCCGGGGTCAGCCGCCGCCACGAGTGCTCGAACACGGCCTCGATGCTGGCGTGCCGCGGCGGGTGCCGCGTGTCCGAGGCGCGCAGCAGTTCGGTGCCGCGGCGCAGTTCCTCGGCGATGGCCTCGCAGGGCAGCACGCGCACCCAGGCGGCCGCCAGCTCGAGCGCCAGCGGCAGCCCCTCGACCAGGCGGCAGATGTCGACGATGGCGGCACGCTCGGCGGCGGCCGAGAAGGCGGGCTCGACACGCCGGGCCGCCTTGACGAACAGGCGCACGGCGTCGAAGGACTCGGCGCGGTCGTCGTCCTCCGGGTCCGGGCAGGGCAGGCCCTCGACCGGCATCGACCACTCGCCCGCCACCGCCAGGCGCAGCCGCGAGGTCACGAGGATCTTCAGCCGCGGGCACGCCTGCAGTAGCCGGTCGAGCACTGGCGCGTGGTCGGCGAGCTGCTCGAAGTTGTCGAGCACCAGCAGCAGCTGCCGCTCGCGCCAGGCCTCGACGACACGCGAGAGCACGTCGGCCTGGCCGCGCCCGCCGGTGACACCGGCCTCGTGCGCGAGCCGCAGGCCCAGCTGCGCCGGCGTGTCCACGTCCTCGAGGGCCACGAACACCGCGCCGTCGGCGTGGCGCGGCGCCAGCGCCTGCACGACGCGGCGCGCCAGGCGCGTCTTGCCGACGCCGCCGGGGCCGATCAGGCAGAGCAGGCGGCACTCGTCGCGCGAGAGCAGGTCGGCGATGCGCTGCAGTTCGATCGAGCGGCCGACGAAACCGTCGTCGCCCGCGGCCGGCGCCGCGCCGGCGTCGGCCGGCGGCCGCGGCGCGCTGCCCAGGCTGTCGTGCAGCGCGCTCAGTTCAGCGCCGGGCGCCAGCCCGAGATCGGCCGACAGGCGTTCGGCGAACAGCCGGTAGGCCTGGCGCGCCGCACCGGCCTGGCCCTCGCGGGCGAGCGCGCTCATGTGGTGATGCAGGGCCGCCTCGTCCAGCGGGTCGGCCTCGAGCAGGAGGGCCGAGAGTTCGATGGCCCGCGCCGGCTCGGCTGCGCCCTCGACCAGCTGCGCCAGCGCCACGCCGCGCCACGCGGCGCGCAGGCGATCGCGCTCGAACGCGACCCAGCGGGTCCAGGCTTCGCTCTGGCCGTCGTCGAAGCCGGCCAGCAACTCGCCGCGGTAGGCGTCCAGCGCCTCGGCCGCCCGCTGCTCGCGCAGGGCCGCCTCGAAGGCCGCGACATCGGTGGCCAGCTCCAGGCGCAGCGCCGGGCCCTGCGTCTCGATCGCCGGTGCCCAGGGCAGCGAGCCCATGCGGAACAGCGTCTTGCGCAGGTTGGCGAAGGCCAGCCGGCTCTCCTGCTCCGGCCAGAGCATGGCGGCGAGTTCGGCACGCGGCACCCACTGGCGGCGCAGCGCCAGCAGCACGACCAGCTGGGTGCGGCGCTCGAAAGGCAAGGCCAGCGAGTGGCCGGCGCGCCGCACCGTCGGCGAGCCGAACAGGTTCAGGCGGACATCGGGCGCGTCCATGGGGCGGCAAGTATCGCGCAGCCGGCGGCCCGTGGAACGCCGATGCAACGCCGGCCCGCCCACAGTGCGGCCATCTTCAGGACACGGACACCGCGTGAGACCCGCCCCCCCGATCCAGGCCCCTGCCGACCTGGCCAGCTTCCGCAGGCGCCAGCAGGCCGGCTGGGCCTGCGGCGACTTCGCCGTCATCGGCACGACGCTGCAGATCGTCGGCGAGCGGCTGGTCGAGGCGGCCGACGTGCGCGCCGGCGAGCTGGTGCTCGACGTCGCCGCCGGCAGCGGCAATGCGACGCTGGCCGCAGCGCGCCGCTTCGCGCACGTCACCTCCACCGACCTGGTGCCCGCGCTGCTCGACAAGGGGCGCGAGCGTGCGCGTGCCGAGGGCCTGCCGGCGACCTTCCGCGTCGCCGACGCCGAAGCGCTGCCCTTTGCCGACGCCAGCTTCGACGTCGTGCTCTCGAGCTTCGGCGTGATGTACGCCGCCGACCCGGCCCGCGCGGCCCGCGAGCTCGCCCGCGTGCTGCGGCCCGGCGGCCGCATCGCGCTGGCCAGCTGGACGCCGCGCGGCGCCGCCGGGCGCCTGATCGCGCTGATCGGCGCGCACGTGCCGGCGACGGCCGCGCCGGCCTCGCCCACGCAATGGGGCGCGCCGGCCCGCCTGGCCGCGCTGCTCGGCGTGGCCCCGGCGCAGATGCGCTGCCGGCGCCGCTGCTTCGACTTCCGCTACCGCTCGGCGGCGCACTGGGTGCAGGTGTTCCGCGATTTCCATGGCCCGACGCACAAGGCCTTCGCGGCGCTCGACGCCGCCGGCCAGCAGGCGCTCGAGCGCGACCTCACGGCGCTGCTGGAGCGCGCGAACACTGCCGGCGCGCGGTCGCTCGTCGTGCCCGCCGCCTACCTCGAAGCCGTCATCACCCCGAGCGCGGCGCCGCCGCGCCCGACCCCTTCCCCCCACCCCTGAGGAGCCCCCATGGCACGCCACGACAACATCCTGCAGACCATCGGCAACACGCCGCTGGTCCGCCTCAACAGGCTGGCACCGGAAGGTGTCCACGTCCACGTCAAGCTCGAATCCTTCAACCCGCTGGGCTCGGTGAAGGACCGCATGGCCCGCGCCGTCATCGAGGATGCCGAACGCCGCGGGGCACTGCGGCCGGGCCAGACCGTCATCGAGGCGACCAGCGGCAACACCGGCATCGGCCTGGCGATGGTCTGCGCGCAGAAGGGCTACCCGCTGGTGCTGACGATGGCCGAGAGCTTCAGCCTGGAGCGGCGCAAGCTGCTGCGCTTCCTCGGTGCGCGGGTGGTGCTCACGCCGGCCGCCGAGAAGGGCACCGGCATGCTGAACAAGGCCATCGAGCTGGCCGAGCGGCACGGCTGGTTCCTGTGCCGCCAGTTCGACAACGAGGCCAACGCCGAGGTGCACACGCGCACGACCGCACAGGAGATCCTCGCCGACTTCGCCGGCGAGCGCATCCACGCCTTCGTCTCCGGCTTCGGCACCGGCGGCACGCTGCTCGGCGTGGCACGCGGACTGAAGGCGGCCGACGCCGGCATCCGCGTCGTCGCCGCCGAGCCCGACAACGCGCCGGTGCTGGGCAGCGGCATCGCGCAGGCGCGCCATGCCGACGGCATGCCCAGCGCGAGCCACCCGCTGTTCCGCCCGCACCTGATGCAGGGCTGGAGCCCGGACTTCATCTCGCGCCTGACCGAGACGGCACGCGCCGAGGGGCTGATCGACGAGATCGTGCCGGTCAACGGCAACGAGGCGCTGCGCCTGGCCCGGGCGCTGGCCACGCAGGAGGGCATCTTCGTGGGCACCTCCAGCGGCGCCACGCTGGCCGCCGCGCTCGAGGTGGCGCGCCGCGCGCCGCCGGGCAGCCAGATCGTCTGCATGCTGCCCGACACCGGCGAGCGCTACCTGTCGACGCCGCTGTTCGACGGCATCGACGTCGACATGAACGAGGACGAGCTCGCGCTGTCGCGTTCCACCCCGGGCTACCGCTTCGATCCGCCGCCCCGCGCGGCAGCGGCGCCAACGCCGGCACCCGCGCCCGCGGTCGACGCTCCCCAGCCCGCCGCCGTTCCCGACGCCCAGGCGGCCGCCTTCGTCGAGCAGGCGATCCAGGCGCATGCCGTGCTGATGTTCGCGCTCGAGTGGTGCGAGTTCTGCTGGGCCGCGCGCAAGCTGTTCGCGCGGCTGGGCGTCGCCTTCAAGAGCGTCGACATCGACTCGGTCGAGTTCCAGGCGCAGGACCTGGGCACTCGGATCCGCCCGGTGCTCAAGGCGCGCACCGGCGCGCCCACGATTCCGCAGATCTGGATCGGCGGCACGCACATCGGCGGCGCGCAGGACCTGTTCGACGCGCTGCGCACCGGCCGGCTGCAGCAGTTGCTGACGCAGGCCGGCGTCGCCTTCGACCGCGACGCCGTCGTCGACGCGGACGAACTGCTGCCCCAGTGGCTGCATCCGCGCCAGGCCGCCTGAGCGGCAACACCCGATCGAAGAGGACACCGACATGAGAACGAACGACAGCCCCCGGCGATCCGCGGCCACCTGTGCCTACACTGCCGACTCGCTGCCCTGCATCCCGCAACGCAGCCGCGCCACCGCGGCGGCCAGACCATGAGCTTCATCCGCACCACCCCGCCCCACGCCGCGCGCGATGCGCTGGCCGACATGTACCGCCGCCAGCAGGCCGCCTGGGGCTACGTGCCCAACTATGCCAAGGTGTTCTGCCATCGTCCGGAGGTGATGGCGCGCTGGGGGCAACTGCTCGCCGAGATCAAGCGCCCGATGGACAGGCGCCGCTTCGAGCTCGTGACCTTCGCGGCGGCCCATGAACTGCGCCACTCGGCCTGCGCGATCGCGCACGGCCAGGCGCTGCGGCCCTTCTTCAACGATGCGCAGATCATCGCGATCGCCGAGGGGCGCCTGGCCGGCCTGCTCGGCGAGGGCGAACAGGCCATGCTGCGCTATGCGCGGCAGGTCGCCCGTGACGCCGCGCAGGTGACGGCGGGCGATGTCGCGGCCTTGCAGGCGCACGGCTTCAGCGATGCCGAGATCTTCGACATCGCCGCCGTGGCCGCCGGCCGCGCGTTCTTCACCAAGTTGCTCGATGCGCTGGGCGTGCTGGCCGACTCGCCGGCCCTGGCGCTCGACGACAGCCTGCGCCGCGTTCTGACGGTGGGCCGCCCGATCGACGTGCAGGCCTGCGACACGATGCCCGCGCCGCCGGCGGCGCAAGCCAGCCCCCCAGGAGATCGCCATGTCCATTGATGCCGCCGAAACCGGCCGCCTGCAGCCGCTGCTCTCGCAACTCGGCGCCGGGCTCGACCAGTTCCTCCAGTTCGAGCATCCCGATGCCCTGCATCCGGGCCTCAACTGGCGCGAGCGTCTCGACATCGCCCTGCCGCCCACCGGCATCGGCATCGACGCGGTCGCCGACGAGCTGCTGCGGCACGTCGTGCCGAACGGCTCGTCGGTGCCGCGCCCAGGCTTCAGCGCCTTCATCACCACCGGCGGCACCACGGCCGCCGCGCTGGCCGCCACCGCGGCGGGCGTCGCCTCGCCGCAGCGCTACGGGCACACCGCCTTCAACTTCCTGGAGGAACTGTCGCTGCGCTGGCTGGCGGACATGTTCGGCCTGAAGGCGATGCAGGGCGTCTACAGCAGCGGCGGCTCGGTGGCCAACCTGCTGGCGCTGGGCGCGGCCCGGCAGAGTGCCTTCGAGCGGATCGGCCGCGACCCGGCCGCCGAGGGCATCGACCGCCCCGTCGCCGTGTACGCCACCAGCGAAGCCCACCACACGATCCAGCGCTCGGCCGGCGTGCTCGGCCTCGGGCGCCGCGCGGTGCGCTCGATCCCCTGCGACGATCGCGGGCGCATGCAGGTCGATGCGCTGGCCCGCGCGATGGCCGAGGACCGGCGCGCCGGCGTGCTGCCGCTGGCCATCGTCGCCAACGCCGGCACCACCAACACCGGCGCCATCGATCCGCTGCGGGCCATCGGCCAGATCGCCCGCGAGAACGGCGTGTGGTTCCACGTCGACGGCGCCTACGGCCTGCCGGGCCGGCTCGACGAACGCGTGGCGCAGCGCTACGAAGGCCTCGAGCTGGCCGACTCCGTCATCGTCGATCCGCACAAGTGGCTGGGTGCCGCCGTGGGTGTGGCCGCCACCTTCGTGCGCGACCGCGAGCTGCTGCGCCGCGCCTTCACGCAGGAACCGGCCGCCTACCTGGAAGGCAGCATGCGGGCGCCCGACGACGAGGCCGTGCGCATCGAGCACTCGATGGACGACATGGGCGTGCCCTACTACGACTTCGGCGTCGAGCTGAGCGCGCCGCCGCGCGGCGTGGTGGTCTGGGCGCTGATCCGCGAGATCGGCGTGGCCGGCATGCGCGATCGCATCCGGCGCCACAACGACATGGCGGCGCACATCGCGCAGGCGGCGCGCACGCACCCGAACCTGGAGCTGCTGCAGGAGCCCACGCTGTCGATCTGCTGCTTCCGCTACGTGTCGCCGCAGGTGAGCGACCTCGACGCACTGAACCAGCGGCTGCACCGGCGCCTGACGCACGAGAACCGCAACATGCCCAGCACGACGCGCGTCAACGGCCACCTGGCGCTGCGGCCGTGTTTCGTCGGCGCGCGCGCCGAGATGGCGCACGCGCAGGCGCTGATCGATGACGTGCTGCGCATCGGCGCCGAGCTGGTGGGCGAGCCGACGCCGGCGGCCGCGCTGGCCGCCTGAAGCGCAGCAAAGCATCAGCAATCGATCAGCGGCCGGCAAGGACGTGCCGGGTGCCGCTGCCTAAGCTGGGAAGCACCGTTCCCGGCGGCAGCGAACCCCTCCCATGCACACCTACGTCATCCGCCGTGCCGCCATCGCCGCCAGCGCGGCCGGGCTCGATGCCGCGCTGACGCGGCTGCGCGCCTTCGAAGACACCCCGGCGGCCAGGCAGGCACGCTGGATTCATTCGCTGGCGCTGCGCGAGGCCGATGGCCGCTTCGGGCTGAGCTGCGTGTTCGCCGCCCGCAGCGCGCAGGCGCTCGAGCAGCACGCGCGGCAGACGGGCCTGCCGGCCGACGAGATCCTGCCCGTGGCCGCGCTGCTGCAGTGGCGCGCCTTCGCGCCGACGCGGGTGCACCTGGTGCGCCGGCGCAGCGCCTGGGCCGGCGCGGACGACTTCGTCCGCAGCGCCGGCATCGCCCGGCGCATCGCCGAGCAGGACATGCCGCGCGAGCTGGTCTGGCTGCACAGCCACCTGGTCGACGAGGGCGACGGCCGCCTGGGCAGCGTCTGCGTCTACCAGGCCGTCGGCGCGGCGGCGCTGCGCGAACACGCCCGGCGCGCCGGGCTGCCGGCCGACGACATCGTGCCCGTGATCGGCCGCGTCGTCTTCCGCGACGACGCCTGGCCGCCGGCCTGAGCCCGCACGCGGCAGGAAGAGATCAGGAAACGATCAGGCCGCGCAGAGGACGCCAGCCGGCCCGCTGCCTACATTGATCGCAAGGCACGACAGCAACGACACGCTGCTCGCACCGGCCCCGCCGAACGGTCACCGATCCCGCAGCACGACCCGAGGCCCCTCATCCCGCTGTGGGAACCTGAGAGCAAATCATCATGAAACGCTATGTGATCGAACGTGACATCGCCGGTGTCGGCAGCCTGAACAGCGAACAGCTCAAGGACGCCGCGGCGACCTCGAACGCCGCCCTGGCCCAGCTCACCGGCAAGGCGCAGTGGGTGGAGTCCTTCGTCGCCGACGACAAGACCTTCTGCATCTACCTGGCCGACGACGAGGCGGCGGTGCACGCGCACGCCAAGCTGAGCGGTTTCCCCGCCAGCAAGGTGACCGAGGTGCGCGGCATGATCGACCCGACGACGGCCACGTGCTGACCGGCCACCGCCGGACCGCAGGCCACCTCGCCCGCTGTGCCGGGCGGGGTGGCCCCCCCTGGCCAGCCACCCTGGAGCCGCGCATGACACCCCCATCCACTCTCCGGCCCGGCGGCTTCTGCTGGGTCGACCTCGCTGCCAGCGATGCCCCCGCCGCGCAGCGGTTCTACGCCGCGGCCTTCGGCTGGAGCTTCCGCGACCAGCCGGTGCCCGGCGGCCACTTCACGCGCTGCCAGTTCGAAGGCCGCGACGTCGCATCGCTGTACCCGCTCAGGGCAGCCCAGCGCGCGCAGGGCGTGCCCTCGCACTGGACGCCCTACCTCGCCGTCGACAGGCTCGATGCCGCGCTGCAGCGCGTCGCCGCCCACGGGGGCCGCCAGATCGTCGCGCCGCTGGACGTGCCCGGCATGGCGCGCATCGCGCTCGTCGAGGATGCGGTGGGCGCGCTCGTCGGCCTGTGGCAACCGATCCGCGCCTCGCCCGCGGCGTGCGGCTGAACCGCCCCGATTCCGGCGTGCTCCGGCAAAATGGGCCGACTTGCCGTTGGCCTTTCGAGGGGGTGCCGCCGTGACGCCGACGACCCACGCGACGACTTTCCGGTTCGGACCCTGCGAGCTCGACGAAGCGCGGCGCTCGCTGTCGGCGCACGGCCGCGAGATCCGCCTGCAGCCGCGTGTCTTCGACCTGCTGTGCTACCTGGTGCGCCACCGCGAGCGCGTGGTCTCCAAGGACGAGCTGCTGGAGGCGCTGTGGCCCGGCGCCGTCGTCGTCGACAACGCGCTGCAGCGCGTGGTCAGCCTGGCGCGCGGCGCGCTGGCGGAGATCGGCCTGGGCGAAGCGGTGCGCACCTATGCGCGCCATGGCTACCGCTTCTGCCTCGACGACTGCGGGCCCGAGCCATCGGCGGCCGGGCCCGCCACCGACAACGACAACGGCGGCGTGGCCCGGGCCCGCGAGGCCTGTGATCGAAACGACTGGGCTGCGGCCTGCGCGGCCTACGCCGCGGCCGACGCGCTGTCGCCCCTGGGCGCCGACGACGTGGAGGGCTGGGGCCGCGCCGCCATCTGTGCCGGCCAGGGCCCGAGCGCCGTCGCCGCGCTCGAGCGGGTGGTCGCGCAGCGCGACAGCGCCGGCGACAGCCTGGGCGCCGCGCGCGCCACGCTGCTGCTGGTGCAGATCCGCATCGACCACAAGCAGGCCGCCATCGCGCGCGGCCTGCTGCAGCGCGCCTCGCGCTACCTGGACGGCCAGACCGGCGTCGTCGAACGCGGCCACTTCGCCTGGATGTCCAGCCGCATGGCGCTGGGCAGCGGCGATCCGGCGCTGGCCCTGGCCATGGCCGACGAGGCCTGCGCGCTGGGGCGCAGCCTGCGCGACCGCGACGTCGAATGCCTGGGACTCGTCTACCGCGGCCATGCGCTGATGGCGCGCGGCGAGGTGGAGGCCGGGCTGGCGCAGCACGAGGAGGCCGCGGCCGTCATCCGCCTGGGCAGCGTGGACTCGTGGGTGGCGGGCTGGGCGCTGTGCTCCATCCTGTATGCCGCGCGCCACCGCTGCGACTGGCTGCGCGCCGCGCAGTTCGCCGAGGCCTTCGTCGAATGGAGCCACAGCTGCAGCATGCCGGCCTTTCCGGGCACCTGCCAGCTGCACCGCGCCGCCGTGCTGGGCGTGCGCGGCGAACTCGAGCGTGCCGCGTCCGAGGTGCGTGCCGCCGCCACGCTGCTCGCGCAGGCTGCGCCCTGGGCCGAGGGCGACGCCTACTGCGTGCTGGGCGACATCCAGCTGACCCATGGCGACCTCGACGGCGCCGAGGCGTCGTTCAAGCAGGCCCACGCGCTGGGGTGGGACCCGCAACCCGGCCTCGCCCGGCTGCAGCTGCTCACCGGCCGGCCCCGGCTCGCGCTGCGCGGGCTCGAACGCGCGCTCGAGGAATCCGACTGGACGCTGCGCGAACGCCGCGGCCAGCTGCTGTGCCTGCTGGTGCACGCCGGTGTCATGGCCGGCGAGGTGGAGCGCGCGCGCGAGGCGCTGCAGACGCTGCGCAGCGACCCGCAGATGCTGGCGACCGAGGCGCTGAAGGCGATGCACTGCGACGCGCAGGCTGAGCTCGCGCTGCACGACGCCGAGCTCGAGCTCGCGGCCAGCCACCTGCGCCAGGCCGTGCGGCAGTGGCGCGAGGCGGGTTCGCCGGTGGGCGAGGCGCAGACGCGCATGCGCCTGGCCGAGTGCCTGATCCGCGACCACGACATGGCGGCGGCGGACCTCGAACTGCACGCGGTGGAGTCGAACCTGGCGGCGGTCGCGGGGCCGTACCGGGCCCGGATGGAGGCCCTGCGCGAAACCCTGAAGGCATGGCGCAACACGCCCTGATGCCGGCGGACTGCGTAGACTCTCGTCATCTCACCTTGCACCCCACCCCCATGAGCGCGTCCGTCCGTCTTTCCTTCGGCCCGACCGAAGTCATCTGCCACCCAGCGGAGGGCGCCAAGCCCGACAGCGCCGAGAACGCGCGCCGCTGGCTCGACGATCAGTTCACCGCCTACGACTGCGAACCGCTGAACCCGCTCGGCAAGGTCCTGACCAAGGACAAGCTCATCGTGCTCGCGGAGGCCATCGGCGCGCGCGGCTTCGAGGCCGACGCCACGCTGCGCCAGGACTTCGCGCGCGCAGCGACGGCCGTGCTGGGCAGCGGCTCGGTGCACATCGACGTCGACGCGCGCAAAGTGTCGTTCTGACCGGCGGCGCGCCGGCCTTCAGCCCGGCTTCGGCGCGGGATCGGCCTCGGCGGCGTCGCGCGCGTCCAGCCCCCAGTGCTGCCAGTCGTCGCCGAACAGCTCCGACGGATGCAGCGTCGCGACGCTGCCGTTGCCGCATTTCATCGCCTCGGCCGGGCAGTACTGATCGCAGCCCCAGCAGATGCGCCCGGGCTTCGCGGGGTGGATCGGAAAGCGCTTGACCGGCGTTGTCATGCGCGGCTTTCGCCCGGCGTGAACAGCGCAGAGAGAAGCTCGTCTTCGGCCCGCACGTGTTCGGCGAGGTCGGCGGCGACGTTCCCGAACGCCGCGGCGAGCGTTTCCAGCACCTTCGCCTGCGCCAGCTGAAAACGCGTGAGGATGTGATCGACCGGCGCGCGAAGGGCGTGCCCGGTGCATTCCGGAAGCCGCATGGATGACCCTGAAATTGCCTCCACTCTATTGCCTCGAGGCGGCGGAATCTTTAAGATGCATCAACTTTGCACCTTTTGAATCCCCGTGGAGAACTGCTCATGACGTTCGTCGTGACCGAGGCCTGCATCCGCTGCAAGTACACCGACTGCGTGGACGTCTGTCCGGTCGACGCCTTCCGCGAAGGGCCGAACTTCCTCGTCATCGACCCGGCCGAGTGCATCGACTGCGCGGTCTGCGTGCCGGAGTGCCCGGTGAACGCGATCTATGCGGAGGA
>CAZVLY010000074.1:0-14914 GCA_964628175.1 uncultured Piscinibacter sp.
GTCTTGCCGTGCGTGCCGGCGATGGCGATGCCCTTCTTCATGCGCATGAGCTCGGCCAGCATGACCGCGCGCGGCACCACCGGGATGCGCCTGCCGCGCGCGGCGATGACCTCGGGGTTGTCGCCCTTCACCGCGGTGGAGGTGACCACGGCTTCCGCGCCGGCGATGTGCGCGGCGTCGTGCCCGATGGCCACGCGGATGCCCAGCGAGGCCAGGCGGCGCGAGGTGGCGCTGTCGTTCTGGTCGGAGCCGGAGACGACGTAGCCCAGGTTGTGCAGGATCTCGGCGATGCCGCTCATGCCGGCCCCGCCGATGCCCACGAAATGGATGTGCTTGACGGCGTGCTTCATGCGGCCACCAACGATTCGATCTGATCGGCGACGCGGGCCGCCGCCTTGGGTTGTGCCAGTGCGCGAGCCTTCGTGGCCATGGCCAGCAAGGCCTCACGCGTCAGGCCGGTCAGCAGATCGGCCAGGCGCTTGGGGCTGAGTTCCGATTGCGGCAGGTGGATCGCCGCGCCCTGCCCGGCCAGCCACTGCGCGTTGTCGCGCTGGTGCGAGGTGGTGCTCACCACCAGCGGCACCAGCACCGCCGGCACGCCGGCCGCGCACAGCTCGCTCACCGTCACCGCACCGGCGCGGCAGACGATCACGTCGCAGTCGGCCAGGCGCTGCGCCATGTCGTCGATGAAGGGCAGCAGTTCACCCTGCACCTGCGCCTGCGCATAGCCCGCGCGCACGGCATCCAGGTTGGCCTTGCCGGTCTGGTGCGTCACAAGCGGGCGCCGGGCCGCGTCGATCAGAGCCAGCGCCTGCGGCACCGCCTCGTTGAGCGCGCGTGCACCCAGGCTGCCGCCGACCACCAGCACGCGCAGCGGCCCGCTGCGGCCGGCGAAACGCTGCGCAGGCTCGGGCAGCGCCTCGATCTCGGCGCGCACCGGGTTGCCGGTGACCACGGCGCGCTTGACGCCGTGGCTCGCTTCGCCGTCGAAGCCGAAGGCGATCCTGTCGGCCACCGGCAGCAGCGCCTTGTTGCTCATCAGCAGCGCCGCGTCGGCATTGACCAGCACCAGCGGCCTGCCCAGCAGCGAGGCCATCAGCCCGCCGGGGAAACACACGTAGCCGCCCATGCCGAGCACCGCGTCGGCACGGCGTGCGCGCAGGATGCGCAGGCAGGAACCGAATGCCGCCAGCAGGCGCAGACCGCCGGTCAGCGTGTGCAGCAGGCCCTTGCCGCGCACGCCGCTGAAGGCGATGTTGTCCATCGCGATGCCCGAGGGCGGCACGAGCTGGTTCTCCATGCCGTGCGTGGTGCCCAGCCAGCTCACCGTCCAGCCGCGCGAGAGCATTTCGCGGGCCACCGCGAGGCCCGGGATCACGTGGCCGCCGGTGCCGGCCGCCATGACGACGAGGTGGCGCGTCACGATCGCCCCCCTCGCATCATCTGGCGGTTCTCGACGTCGATGCGGATGACGATGGCCAGCGCGACCAGGTTCATCACGATCGCCGAGCCGCCATAGCTCATCAACGGCAGCGTCAGGCCCTTGGTGGGCAGCACGCCCAGGTTCACGCCCATGTTGATGAAGGCCTGGCCGCCGAACCAGATGCCGATGCCCTGCGCGTAGAGGCCGGCGAACACGCGGTCCAGCGCGATCGACTGGCGGCCGATGTGGAAGATGCGCCGCGTCAGCCAGAAGAAGGCGACGATCACGCAGGCCACGCCGGCGAAGCCGAGCTCCTCGCCGATCACGGCGAGCAGGAAGTCGGTGTGCGCCTCGGGCAGGTAGTGCAGCTTCTCGACGCTGCTGCCCAGGCCCTGGCCGAAGAACTCGCCGCGGCCGAAGGCGATCAGCGAATGCGTCAGCTGGTAGGCCTTGCCCAGCGCGTACTCCGGGTCCCAGGGCTTGAGGTAGGCGAAGATGCGCTCGCGCTTCTCGGGGCTGGAGGCGATCACCAGCATGAAGGTGCCCACCAGCACCGTGCCGCTGAGCAGGAACATGCGCCCGTTCACCCCGCCGAGGAACAGGATGCCCATGGAGATCAGCGCGATCACCATGAAAGCGCCCATGTCGGGCTCGCGCAGCAGCAGGAAGCCGGTGAAGCCCAGCGCCACCGCCATCGGCCAGACGGCGCGCACGAAGTTCTCGCGCGCTTCCATCTTGCGCGTCATGTAGCTGGCGGCGTACATCGCCATGGCCAGCTTGGCCAGCTCGCTCGGCTGGAAGTTCATCACGCCCAGCGGGATCCAGCGCCGCGAGTTGTTGACCACCTTGCCGATGAAGGGCACCAGCACCAGCACCAGCAGCACCAGCGCGGCGACGAACAGCCAGGGCGCCGCCTTCTCCCACATGCTGACCGGGATCTGCACCACCACCAGCGCGGCGAGCACGGCGATGGTGATCTGGATGGCGTGGCGGGTCAGGAAATGCGTGGGCGAATAGCGCGCGAACTTCGGGCTGTCGGGCAGCGCCACCGAGGCGCTGAAGACCATCACCATGCCCAGCGCGAGCAGGGCCACGACGACCCACACCAGCGCCTGGTCGAAGCCGAGCAGGCGTGCCGGCTGCGCGCTGCCGACGTTGATCCAGTCGCGCACCGGGATCGCGGTGACGCTCGGCTCGGGCTTGACGCGGCGCGGCGCCGACGGCGTGCTGCGCCTGAACAGCCCGGCCAGGCGCACGCGCCAGGCACCGAAGCCCAGCCCGAGGCGGTCGCGCACGAGCGTGTTCATGCGTTGAGCTCCCCGCGGTCGGCCGCCAGGCCGAACACCGTCGCCACGAAGACCTCGGCGCGGTGCGCGTAGTTGCGGAACATGTCCAGGCTCGCGCAGGCCGGGCTGAGCAGCACGGCGTCGCCGGCGTGGGCGCGCTCGAAGCACCACGTCACTGCGGCTTCGAGCGTGTCGTGGCGCTGCAGCGGCAGGTCCAGGCCGGCCAGCGCCTGCTCGATGCGCTCGGCGTCGCGGCCGATGGTCGCCACCGCGCGGGCGTGGCGCGACACCGGGGCGCGCAGCGGCGCGAAATCCTGGCCCTTGCCGTCGCCACCGAGGATCACCACCAGCTTCGCCGGCGCCCGGTCGGCGCCCAGCCCGTCGAGCGCAGCCACGGTGGCGCCGACGTTGGTGCCCTTGCTGTCGTCGAAGGCGTCGACACCGTCGACCGTGGCGACGAACTCGACGCGGTGCGGCTCGCCCGTGTACTCGCGCAGGCCGTGCAGCATCGGCCCGAGCGGGCAGCCGATGGCAGTGGCCAGGGCCAGCGCGGCCAGTGCGTTGGCGGCGTTGTGGCGGCCGCGCAGGCGCAGCGCGTCGGCGGGCATCAGGCGCTGGATGTGCAGTTCTTCCTCGGCCTCGCCCTTGAAGCGCTTGATCGTCTCGTCGGCTTCCATCGCGCGCACCAGCCAGGCCATGCCGTTCTCGGTGCGCAGGCCGAAGTCGCCGGGGCGCTGCGGCTCGTCGAGGCCGAAGCGGATCACCTCGCGCTCGATCGGCTTGGCGTGGCGGCCCTTCACCGGGATCGGCTCGGGCACCAGCTTCTCGACCGCCGCGTCGTCGCGGTTGATCACCATCACCGCCTGCTTGCCGAACACGCGCGCCTTGGCGGCCACGTAGGCGGCCATCGAGCCGTGCCAGTCGAGGTGGTCCTCGGTGATGTTGAGCACCGTGGCGGCGTCGGGCTCGAAGCCCTTGGCCTCGTCGAGCTGGAAGCTGGACAGCTCGAGCACCCAGACCTCGGGCAGCGGCTGCGGCTCGTCCTCGCTCCCACTAGCCGCGCGATCGAGCGCATCGGCCAGCGTCTGCAGCATGGTCGGGCCGATGTTGCCGGCCATCGCCACGCTGCGGCCGGCGCGTTCGACCAGCAGCGCCGTCATCGCGGTGGTGGTGGTCTTGCCGTTGGTCCCTGTGATCGCCAGCACCTTCGGCGCGTAGCCGCGGTCCGCCTTCAGGTCGGCCAGCGCGCGGGCGAACAGTTCCAGCTCGCCTTGCACCAGCACGCCGGTGTCGGCCACGCGCTGCAGCGGCGCGGCAATGCGCGCATCGCCGGGCGCCAGGCCCGGGCTCTTCAGCACCAGTCGCACCCCGGCGAAGGCCTCGTCGTTCAGTTCGCCGCGCAGGCGCAGCACCTGCGGCAGCTGCTCGGCGAGCACGGCGTCGTTGGGCACCGACTCGCGCGAGTCCCACACGCGGACGCGCGCACCGTGGCGCACGCACCAGCGCACCATCGCGAGGCCCGATTCGCCGAGGCCGAGCACGATCACGTCGATGTCGTTGAGGTGATTCATCAGCGCAGCTTCAGGCTCGCCAGGCCGATCAGGCACAGCAACATGGTGATGATCCAGAAGCGCACGACGACCTGCGTCTCCTTCCAGCCCGATTTCTCGAAGTGGTGGTGCAGCGGCGCCATCTTCAGGATGCGCCGGCCGGTGCCGTACTTCTTCTTCGTGTACTTGAACCAGCTCACCTGCAGCATCACCGACAGCGCCTCGAGCACGAAGACGCCGCCCATGATCCCGAGCACGATCTCCTGGCGCGTGATGACGGCGATGGTGCCCAGCGCGCCGCCCAGCGAGAGCGCACCCACGTCGCCCATGAACACCTGCGCCGGGTGGGTGTTGAACCACAGGAACGCCAGCCCCGCGCCGGCCATCGCCGCGCAGAACACCATCAGCTCGCCGGCGCCCGGGATGTAGGGGATCAGCAGGTACTTGCTGAACACCGCGTTGCCGGTCACGTAGGCGAAGATGCCCAGCGCCGAGCCGACCATCACCACCGGCATGATGGCCAGGCCGTCCAGTCCGTCGGTGAGATTGACGGCGTTGCTCGCGCCGACGATCACGAAGTACGTCAGCGCGATGAAGCCGAACACGCCCAGCGGGTAGCTGATGGTCTTGAAGAAGGGCACGATCAGGTCGGCCTTGGGCGGCAGGTCGTTGGAGAAGCCGCTCTGCACCCAGCGCAGGAAGAGCTCGAGCACGCGCAGGTTGGAGGTCTCCGAGACGCTGAAGGCGAGGTACAGCGCCGCCACCAGGCCGATCACCGACTGCCAGAAGTACTTCTCGCCCGAGGCCATGCCTTCCGGGTTCTTCTGCACCACCTTGCGCCAGTCGTCGACCCAGCCAATGGCGCCGAAGCCGAGCGTCACCAGCATGACGATCCAGACGAAGCGGTTGCTCCAGTCGAACCACAGCAGCGTCGACACGCCGATGCCGATCAGGATGAGCACGCCGCCCATGGTCGGCGTGCCGCTCTTGGACAGGTGCTCCTGCACGCCGTAGTCGCGGATCGGCTGGCCGATCTTCAGCTCGGCCAGGCGGCGGATCACCCAGGGCCCGAAGGCCAGGCCGATGAGCAGCGCCGTCAGCGCGGCCATCACGGCGCGGAAGGTCAGGTACTGGAAGACGCGGAAGAAGCCGAATTCCGGCGACAGCGTCTGCAGCCATTGGGCCAGGCTAAGCAGCATGCGCGGCTCCTTCGCTCAGGGCGGCCACGACACGCTCCATCTTCATGAACCGGGAACCCTTGACGACGATGGCCGCGGCGCGCGGTGCTTCGCCCAACGCGGCGACCAGCGCCGGCGCATCCTCGAAGTGGCGCGCGCCGGCAAAGGCCTCGGCGGCATGGCGGCACAGCGCGCCGGCGGCCCAGAAATGCTCGATGCCGCGTTGCTTCGCGTAGGCGCCGACCTCGGTGTGGAAGGCCGGGCCCTGGTCGCCCACCTCGCCCATGTCGCCCAGCACCAGCCAGCGCGGGCCGGGCAGCGCGGCGAGCACGTCGATGGCGGCGCGCACCGAGTCGGGGTTGGCGTTGTAGCTGTCGTCGACCAGCGTGAGCTCGATGCCGCCGCGCACGAGGCGCTTGAGCTGCGAGCGGCCCTTCACCGGCTCGAAGGCCTGCAGGCCGCGCACGACGGCCTCCAGCGGGCAGCCGGCGGCCAGCGCGCAGGCGGTGGCGGCGAGTGCATTGCGCACGTTGTGCAGCCCGGCCACGCGCAAGGCCACCGCGCTGCCGCCGGCCGGCGTGGCCAGCGCCAGGTCCCAATGGTCGACCGACCAGCGGGCTTCGGCGCTCACGTCGGCCGGCCCCTCGGTGCCGAAGCTCATCACGCGGCGCGCGCCGGCCAGCTCGCGCCAGATTGCCGCATGCGCATCGTCGGCCGGGAACACCGCCGTGCCGTCGGCCGGCAGGGCGCCGATCACGCTGCCGTTCTCGCGCGCCACCGCCTCGACGCTGGCCATGAACTCCTGGTGCTCGCGCTGCGCGTTGTTGACCAGCGCCACCGTGGGCGCGGCGATCGCCGCGAGCTCCGCGATCTCGCCGGGGTGGTTCATGCCCAGCTCGACCACCGCGGCGCGGTGCCAGAGCTGGTGGTCCTGGCGCAGGCGCAGCAGGGTCAGCGGCACGCCGATGTGGTTGTTGAAGTTGCCTTCGGTGGCCAGCGCCGCGCTGCCCAGCCAGGCGCGCAGGATGGCGGCGATCATCTGCGTGACCGTGGTCTTGCCGTTGCTGCCGGTCACAGCGATTAGCGGCAGCTGCAGGCGCGCACGCCAGCCGCCGCCGAGCTGCATCAGCGCGGCGCCGCTGTCGGCGACTTCGAGGCCGGGCAGGCCGGCTTCGTCCAGGCCGCGCTCGGCCAGGGCCGCGACGGCGCCGGCGGCCTTGGCCTGGGCCAGGAAGTCGTTGGCATCGAAACGTTCGCCGCGCAGCGCGACGAACAGGTCGCCCGCACGCAGGCTGCGCGTGTCGGTGTGCACGCGCTGCACGACGATGGACGGGTCGCCGACCAGCCGCGCGTCGGGCAGCAGCGCGTAGAGCCGGGCCAGCGTGGTCATGCTCATGCGCGCGCCTCCAGCGCGAAACGCGCTTCGTCGACGTCGGAGAACGGCAGCTTCCGGCCGGCGATCTCCTGGTAGTCCTCGTGGCCTTTGCCGGCCAGCAGGATCACGTCGTTCGCATCGGCTTCGCGCACTGCGCGGGCGATGGCCTGGCGGCGATCCTCGATGACGGTCACAGGCTGCTGGCGGCCGTCCAGGCCGGCCACGATCTGCCGCAGGATGGACGCCGGCGGCTCGTGGCGCGGGTTGTCGCTGGTCAGCACGACGCGGTCGGCCAGGCGCTGCGCGATGCCGCCCATCAGCGGGCGCTTGGCGGTGTCGCGGTTGCCGCCGCAGCCGAACACGCACCACAGCCGGCCGCCGCGCTGGGTGGCAAAGGGCCGCAGCGCGACCAGCGCCTTTTCGAGCGCGTCGGGCGAGTGGGCGTAGTCGACCACCACCTCCGGCCCCGGCCGCGAGGCCTCGACACGCTGCATGCGCCCGGGCACCGGCGTGAGCGCGGCGCAGGCTTGCGCGGCCTCGGCCAGCGGCACGCCGAGCGCACGCAGGCCGCCGATCACCGCCAGCAGGTTGGACACGTTGTACTCGCCGATCAGCGCGCTGCGCACCGCGGCGCGCTGCCCGCCCTCGATCACCTCGAAGGCCAGGCCGCCATCGCGGTAGGCGATGCCGTCGGCGCGCAGCCGCGCCGGCCCGTGCACCGAGTAGGTCCAGCAGTCGGGGCCGCGCAGTCGCTCGGCGAGCGCCGCGCCGTGCGGGTCGTCGAGGTTGAGGATCGCCGCACGCAGGCCCGGCCAGTCGAACAGCGCGCTCTTGGCCTCCCAGTACGAGGCCATGCTGCCGTGGAAGTCGAGGTGGTCCTGCGTGAAGTTGGTGAACAGCGCGACCGCGATCCGCGTGCCCGCCAGCCGCTGCTCGACGATGCCGATCGACGAGGCCTCGATGGCGCAGGCCGCGAAGCCTTCGTCGGCGAAGCGGCGCAGCGCCTGCTGCAGGGTCACCGGGTCGGGCGTGGTCAGGCCGGTCGAGGTGATGGTCGATGAAGGCTCCCCGATCCCCAGCGTGCCGATCACGCCGCAGCGCCGCCCGAGCTGGCTCAAGGCCTGCGCCGTCCACCAGGCGGTGGAGGTCTTGCCGTTGGTGCCGGTGGTCGCCACCACCTGCAGCCGCTCGCTGGGCCGGTCGCAGAAGGCGTCGGCGATCTCGCCGGTGATGGCCTTCAGGCCGCCCAGCGCCGCCACCGGCGCGCCCTCGCCGAAATCGAAGGCCTCGACACCGTCGGCCTCGACGAGGCAGGCCACCGCGCCGGCGGCCAGCGCCTGGCGCACGTACTGGCGGCCATCCAGCGCATGGCCGGGCCAGGCGATGAAGGCATCGCCCGGCTGCACGCGGCGGCTGTCGACGGCCAGCGAGCGCACGCCGCGCTGTGCCAGCCAGGCGCCGGCCGCGCGGGCATCGCCCAGGCGTTGCAGGGCCATCAGTAGCTCTCCTCGACGACGGGGATGTCGCGCGCGACGATCTGCGTCTTCACGTCCAGGTCCGGCGGCACGCCCATCGTGCGCAGCGTCTGCTGCACCACCTGGCTGAACACCGGCGCGGCCACGTCGCCGCCGAAGAACTTGCCGGCCTTGGGCTCGTCGATCATCACCGCCACGACGATGCGCGGCTTGTCGGCCGGCGCCATGCCGACGAACCAGCCGCGATGGCGATCGTTGGCGTAGCGGCGCTCCTTGTCCACCCACTTGCGCGAGGTGCCGGTCTTGCCGGCCACCGAGTAGCCGGGCACCGCCGCCTTCAGCGCCGTGCCGCCGGGCTGCGTGACCATCTCGAGCATGCGGCGCACCGCCTTCGCGGTCTGCGGCGAGACGACCTGCTGGCGCACCTGCGGCTCCAGCGGCGCACCCGGCTCGGGCAGGGTCAGCGAGAGCGGCACCATGTCGCCGTCGCGCGCGAACACGGTGTACGACTGCGCCAGCTGCATCAGCGAGACGGAGACGCCGTAGCCGAAGCCGACGGTGGCGTGGTCGATCGGCCGCCACGACTGGTAGGCGCGCAGCTTGCCGGTGACGCGGCCGGGGAAGTCGATCTGCGGCTTCTGGCCGAAACCCACGCGGGTGTACAGGTCCCAGATCTCGCGCGCCGGCATCTGCAGCGCGATCTTCGCGGTGCCCACGTTGCTCGATTTCTGCACCACCTGCTCGACGGTCATCGCCGGCATCGAGTGTTCGTCGGTGATCGGCAGGCCGGTCACGTAGAGCTTGCCCGGCGCCGTCTGGATCACGTCGCTCGGCCGGAAGCGCCCCGACTCCAGCGCCAGTGCCGCGATGAAGGGCTTCATCGTCGAGCCCGGCTCGGCGGTGTCGACCAGCGCGAGGTTGCGCCGCGCCGAGGCCGCCGTCGCACCGCGCACGCCGGGCGTGAAGCTCGGGTAGTTGGCCATCGCCAGCACGCCGCCCGTGGCCACGTCGAGCACCACCACGCTGCCGCTGGTCGCGCGGTGCTCGGCCACCGCGTCGCGCACGCGCTGGTAGGCGAAGAACTGGATCTTCGTGTCGATCGTCAGCCGCAGGTCGCGGCCGTCCACCCGCGCGACACTCTCGCCGATGTCCTCCACCACGCGGCCCAGCCGGTCCTTGATGACACGGCGGGTGCCATCGGCGCCGGAGAGCTCGCGCTCGTGGGCGAACTCCACGCCCTCCTGGCCACGCTCGTCGGCGTTGGTCGAGCCGACCACATGCGCCGCCGCCTCGCCCTCGGGGTACTTGCGCTTGTACTCGCGCACCTGGTGGATGCCCTTGAGGCCCAGCGCCAGCACGTCCTTGGCGGTCTGCTCCTCGACCTGCCGGCGCAGCCAGACAAAGTTGGGGTTGTTGTCGAGCTTGTTGTCCAGCTCGGGCGGCGTCATGCCCAGCAGCCTGGCCAGCTGGCGGCGCTGGGCGCGGTCGGCCTCGAAGTCCTTGGGCAGCACCCACAGCGACGGCGCCGGCACGCTGACAGCCAGGATCTGCCCGTTGCGGTCGAGGATGCGGCCGCGGCTGGCGGGCAGGTCGAGCGTGCGCGCAAAGCGGATCTCGCCCTGCTTCTGGAAGAAGTCGCTGCCCAGCACCTGCACGTACAGCGCGCGGCCGAGCAGCACGACGAAACTCAGGCCGACCAGCGCGACGATGAACTTCGAGCGCCACGGCGGCGTCTTCGAGGCCAGCAGAGGGCTGCTGGAGTAGGCCACGCTGCGCACGCTGGTGGCGCCGCTGCGCGAGCGTGCGCCGGCCTTGGCATCGTTCCGGAAGAAGCGCCCGAACTTCATCGCGCCGCTCCCGACGAAGCGGCCGATGCGGCGCGCGCGTAGGTCACATACTGGGTGACGGCCGGCGTGGCGTTGCGCATGGCCAGCTTGTCGCGCGCCAGGCGCTCCACCTTCAGCGGCGTCGACTGGCCCTGGCGCTCGGCCTTCAGGCGCTCGTACTCGGTGTCCAGCGCCCGCTCCTCGTTGCGCGCCTGGTCGAGCTCGGCGAACAGGCGCCGCGAGTCGTAGGACACGCGCACCAGGTACACGCTGCTGGCCAGCAGGATGACGAACAGCACGATGTTCAGCCGGTTCATGCCGGCACCTCGGTGCGTTCGGCCACGCGCATCACCGCCGAGCGCGAGCGCGGGTTGGCGCGCACCTCGGCGTCCGACGGCTTGACGCGGCCGAGCGATCGCAGCCGGTGCGGCTTCTCCGGCGCGAACGGCGCGCGGCGGTCGACCTCGCTGCGGCTCTCGCGCGCGATGAAGGTCTTGACGATGCGGTCTTCCAGCGAATGAAAGCTGATCACGACCAGGCGTCCCGATGGATGGAGCAGTTCGACTCCGGACTTCAGGCCTTGTTCGAGCTCCTCAAGCTCGGCGTTGACGTGAATCCGAAGGCCTTGAAATGTGCGCGTTGCAGGGTCCTGGCCCGGTTCGCGGGTCTTGACCGCACGAGCCACGACTTCGGAAAGTTCCCCAGTGGTTCGAACAGGGTTCCCGCCTTCGCGCCGAGCAACAAGCGCCTTTGCAATCTGTACAGCAAACCGTTCTTCCCCATGGTCACGAATCACCTCTGCGATGTGGCGCTCGTCGGCGCGGGCCAGAAAGTCCGCTGCGCTCTCGCCGCGGGTCGGATCCATGCGCATGTCCAGCGGCGCCTCGAAGCGGAAGCTGAAGCCGCGCGCGGGGTTGTCGATCTGCGGCGAGCTCACGCCCAGGTCGAGCAGCAGGCCGTCGATGCCCGCGACACCGAGATCCGCCAGCGTCTGCGCCATTGCGCCGAAGCGGGCGTGGTGGATCGAGAAGCGCGCATCCGAGATGCCCTCCCGGGCCGCGGCCACCGCCTCCGGATCGCGGTCGAAGGCGATCAGCCGGCCGCGCGGCGAGAGCTTTTGCAGCAACAGGCGCGAGTGCCCGCCGCGGCCGAAGGTGCCGTCCACGTACACACCGTCCGGCGTGGTCAGAAGCGCGTCGATCGCTTCGGCCAGCAGGACAGTGGTGTGTGACCATTGACCGCCGCTGTCCATCAGAGGATAAAGTTGCGGATCGACTCGGGCATCGGCGACGCGGTGACCTGGGCTTCCTGGTCGAGGTAGCGCCGCTTGTCCCACAACTCCAGGCAGCTGCCCATGCCCAGCATGATCACGTCGCGCGACAGGTCGGCGAACTCCCGCAGTTCCGGCGCGATCAGCATGCGCGACGAGCCGTCGATCTCGATCTCGGTCGCATTGCCGATGAACAGGCGCCGCCAGCCGGCGGATTCCATCGGCAGGGCCGCCACGCGCGCGGCGAAGTCTTCCCACGCCGCCGGCGGAAACACCAGCAGACAGCCATGCGGATGCTTGGTGACGGTGAGCTTGGACACACCCATGGTCCCCAGGACTTCGCGATGGCGCGCGGGCATGGCGACGCGCCCCTTGCTGTCCAGGGTCAGGTCCGCGGGGCCCTGAAAACCAATGTTCGCCACAAAAACCCACTAAAGTGCACTTTGCGCCACTTTAGCGGATGGTCTGTGACCGGGTCAACGAAGTTGTAAAGAAAAATCAGTGAAATCAATCACTTAGCGCCGTTTTTTGAGGCACATTCGCGCAAGAACTCTTTCAAAAACAAGGACCTGCACGAGGCACTGAAAGTGAACACTGAGGTTGACGACTGAAATCGGCGCGTCCGGCAGACGGCCCTGGCCGAGTCCGGCTGACGCCGAAGGACGCTCGCTGGCCTCGCGGTCAATGGGCGCGCAGCGTTGCTCTCACTGACGACGCGCCGCCTGATCCCCCGCGAAGAATGCATTGAGGTCCTTGCCCGCGGCGGCCTCTGCAAAGCCGTCGAACCGCCCCTCCTGCGCGATCAGCTGCGCCGCACGCATGAACCCGCCCCAAGCAGCGCGCGCCAGCGCCCCGCCGACGCTGATCCGCCGCACCCCCAGTGCCGAGATGTCGGCCACGCTCAGGTCGCTGGCCCAGCCGACCAGCAGATTGACCGGCTTGGGCGCCACGGCGGCCACCACGGCGGCGATCTCGTCGCGGGTCCGCAGCCCGGGCGCATACAGGCAGTCAGCCCCCGCGCTGGCGTAGGCCTTCAGTCGGGCGATGGTCTCCTGCAGATCGGGCCTGCCGACCAGATAGCACTCGGCGCGCCCAACGAGCAGCGTATCGGGCCCCGCCCTGTCGAGGGCGCGACGTGCAGCGCGCACGCGTTCGACCGCTTCCTCGAGCGTGAAGAGCGGCGCGGCCGCGTCGCCCGTCGAATCCTCGATCGACAGGCCGGCCACGCCGGTCTCGACGGCGAGCCGCACGCTCTGCGCCACGCCGGCCGCGTCAGCGGCAAATCCGCTCTCGAAGTCCGCATTGAGGGGAACGTCCGTGGCCGCGACCATTTCCGCGAGATGTGCCAGCGCCATCTCCCGCGAGATGCCGTTGTCGGGCCGCCCTTGCGCCCAGGCGAAACCGGAACTGGTGCTGGCCAGCGCCTTGAAGCCCATGCCTTGCAGCATGCGCGCACTGCCGATGTCCCACGGGTTCGGAATGACGAAGCAGCCGGCTTCATGCAGCCGATGAAACACCTGGCGCTTGTCGGCGATGCTGGGAACAGCTGATTGCATGCAGGCCTCCTCGTTCAAAGGTCGGCCGAGTCTGCCTCGGCGCACCGGTTGTGAATGATACTGTTGTTTTGTACAGTATCCACCTGACCCGAGCGCAGCATGCACCCCCTCCAGCCCCCTCCCCTTCGTCCCCCGGCGAACCTGCCACCGCTGGCTGCCCCGGCTGGCCCGTCGGTCCCGTGGCGCACCGTGCCGTGCGCTCAAGGCATCGCAGGGTTCGACGCCTCGGATCGGTTGACGCAGCAATGGGTCTGGCACAGCCGCTTCGGCACCATCGTCATCGAGGTGCGGGGCAAGGAGGTGTTCGTCAACGGTGACCGGGTCGCGCCCCATGCGCCGTGACCGCCCGACCCTTGCGGCGCCGCCGCGCAGCAGCGTGGCCATCAGCTTCGGCTCGCCAGCCACGGAGAGCGGTGTCGGCCGCCTCGACCTGAACGAGATTCTGGTCCGGCACCCGCAGGCGTCGTTCCTGATGCGCATCGCCGGCGACTCGATGCGCGAGGCCGGGGTCTGCGACGGCGACCTGGCGCTCGTCGATCGCGCCGTCACCGCAGCGCACGGGCACGTGGTCATTGCCGTCGTGAACGACGAGTTCGTCTGCCGGCGTCTGGTCCGCCGCGGTGAGGAGGTACGCCTTCGATCCGACGGCCAGGCGCTGCCCGACTGGGTTCCGGGCGACGCCGAAGAGCTGCAGATCTGGGGTGTCGTCACGCACGTCATCCGGCCGCTGGCCGCCTAGGGTCGCCATGTTCGCGCTGGTCGACGTGAACAACATGTACGTCAGCTGCGAGCGGGTGTTCCGCCCGGCGCTCCATGGGCGTCCCGTCGTCGTCCTGTCCAGCAACGACGGTGCCTGCATCGCGCGCAGCAACGAGGCCAAGGACCTGGGGGTGCGCATGGCCCAGCCCTGGTTCGAGGTGCGGCATCTCGAGCGCGAAGCCGGTCTGATCGCGCTGTCGGCCAACTTCGAGCTGTACGGCGACATGTCCAGCCGGATGATGACCCTGGCCGCCGGGTACGCGCCGCGGCAGGAGATCTACAGCATCGACGAGTGCTTCCTCGACTTCGACGGCGTGCCCGGCGACCTGGTCGCCATCGGACGGGACCTGCGTGCCAAGGTGCTGGCGTGGACCGGGCTTCCGACGAGCATCGGATTCGGCGCCACCAAGACGCTGGCCAAGCTCGCCAACCACGTCGCCAAGACGGCCGATCGCAAGCCGGGGCGCTACCCGCCGCAGTACGCGCAGGTCTGCAACTTCGTCGAGCTGTCGACCGCGCAATTGCACGCCGTGCTGGGTGCGACGGAGGTGGATGCCGTCTGGGGCATCGGCCGCAAGACGGCCCCCAAGCTGAACGAGGCCGGCCTGCGCACCGTGCTGGACCTGCTCAAGGCCGACGTGCCGGCATTGCGGCGCCAGTTCGGCATCGTGATGGAGAAGACGCTGCGCGAACTGCAGGGCACGCCGTGCCACGACGTCGACGACGCGCCACAGCCGAACCAGCAGATCATGTGCTCGCGCTCGTTCGGCGCGCCGGTCACGGAGCTGCCCACGCTGATCGAGGTGGTCAGCCAGTTCGCGACCCAGGTGGCCCGCAAGCTGCGGGAACAGGGCAGCCTGGCCGGTGCAGTCCAGGTCTTCGTCACCACCAGCCCGCATCGCCGGCAGGACCGGCAGCACGCCCCGAGCGCGACCTTGCCCCTGAGCCGGCCCACCAGCGACACGCGGGTGCTGATCCACGCCGTCGTGCGAGCGCTGCGCAGCATCTTCCGCCCGGGCCACAACTACGTGAAGGCCGGCGTGATGCTCGTCGATCTGCAGCAGGCGAGCCAGGAGCAGTCGGCGCTGGACTTGTTCGAGCCGGCACCAGCGCCCGAAGCACCGGAACGAGATCGCGCCAGCCTCATGAGCGCCATGGACGCGCTGAACCAACGATTCGGGCGCGATGCCGTGACGGTCGCCAGCGCAGCACGCCG
>CAZVLY010000075.1:0-14870 GCA_964628175.1 uncultured Piscinibacter sp.
TAGGGCGGGCCGTCGTGCAGCACGAACAGCGGCGCGCCGTGGCGCGCGTCGCGCAGCTGCTTGTAGACGCCTTGTTCGTCCCAGTCCTTGACCCAGCCCGGCTCGCGCTTGGGCAGGTCGCCGCGCATCGGGAAGGGCGTGTCGGGCAGGTTCAGCGTCGCGCGGTAGTCGACTTTGGTGGTGTCGTTCATGTCGGGAACGCGCTCCATCGGAGACGCGCCGGAAGAGGGATGGCGGCAGCGGGGTTCGCGCCGGGGGCAGCAGGCGGCGGCCGCGCTAAATTCGGTCGCGCGTCGTCTGCCGGCCGGTCTTCACGTAGGTGGCGGCATGCGCCGCCAGAAAGGCCCGCGCGTCGTCCACGTCCTTGCGGATGGCGGCCGTCAAGGCGTCCAGCCCGTCGTAGCGGGCTTCGTCGCGCAGTTTGTGCAGCAGTTCCACGCGGACGATTTTACCGTAGCCCCCCTCGGCGCCCAGGGCGGCCGGCCAGTCCAGGCAATAGACCTCCAGCAGCACGCGGCCGCTGTCGTCCACCGTCGGTCGCTTGCCCAGGCTCGCCACGCCGTCCAGCGGTGCATCGGCCAGGCCGTGCACACGCACCGCGAAGATGCCCAGCGCCGCCGGCTTGGGGTGCGAGAAGCGCAGGTTCAGCGTGCGGAAACCGTCGCCGAGCCCCGGCGCGCTCTGGCCCAGGCTGCGGCCGAGCTTCTTGCCGTGCACCACGTGGCCGCTCATGCTGTACGGCCGGCCGAGCAGCGTGGCCACGCGGGCCATGTCGCCCGCGGCCAGCGCGTCGCGCACCGCCGAGCTCGACACGCGCAGGCCATGTACCTCGTAGCTGTTCATGCGCGCCACGTCGAAGCCGGCGGCCTGGCCGGCGGCATCGAGCATCGCGTAGTCGCCGGCGCGCCGCGCGCCGAAGCGGAAGTCGTCGCCGACCAGCACGTACTTCGCGCCCAGGCCGCCGACCAGCACGTCGTCGATGAAGGCCTGCGGCGACTGCGCGGCGAAACGCTGGTCGAAGCGCAGCACCACGCTCTGGTCGATGCCGCAGCGCTCGAGCTCGCCGAGCTTGTCGCGCAGCGTGGCGATGCGCGAGGGCGCCAGCTCGGGCTTGCCGGCCAGCGCGGCGAAGTAGTCGCGCGGGTGCGGCTCGAAGGTCATCGCGCAGGAGGGCAGGCCGCGATGCTGGGCCTCGTTGCGCAGCAGCGCCAGCATGGCCTGGTGGCCGCGGTGCACGCCGTCGAAGTTGCCGATGGTCAGCGCGCAGGCGCGCGCGATGCCGGGATGGTGGAAGCCGCGGAAGACTCGCATCGCGGCATTATCCCGTGGCGATTCGTCAGGCTTCGCGTTCGCGCAGGTTCCGGTAGATCAGGCCGCGCGACACACCCAGGGTGCGTGCCGCCTTCGACACGTTGCCGCCGCATTCGGAGAGCACGCGCACGACGGTCTGGCGCTCGGTCTCGCGCAGCGTGGTCGGCTGCGGTGCGGGCGCCGGGGCGGGCACGCTGGGCACCGGGCCGACGGCGTGCAGCTCGCGGTGGCCGTCGCGCGAGCGCCACTCGCAGCGCAGCCACAGCGTCAGGCCGTTGGGCAGGTGCACGGTCTGCGCCTCGCGGTGGCTGGACAGCGCGGCCAGTGTGTCCAGCGGCACGCCGAAGTGGTCTTCCACCCAGGCCGTGCCGCGCTGGCCGAGCGGCGCCGTCAGGCCGAGCAGCCGCGCGGCCGCGCCGTTGAGCCAGTCGATGCGGCCGTCGCCGGTGAGGCCCACCAGCGCCGCCATCGGCGTGTCCAGCAGGGCCGGCGAGATCTGCATGCGCACCACCAGGTGCTCGGTCGACTGCGCGAACAGCAGCCGGTTCTCGATCTCGGCGGCGTAGTGCGCCACCACCGAGGCGGCGTCGAAGCCGAACGGGATGCCTTCGCTGGACAGGTCCAGCACACCGGCCAGCTGGCCGCGCACGTCGCGGATCGGCGCGGCGGCGCAGTGCATCGTCTGCACGTTGCCGAAGAAGTGCTCGCTGCCCAGCACCACGCTGGGCTGGCCGGTGCGCGCGGTCAGGCCGGGGGCGTTGGTGCCCACCACCTCCTCGGCCAGGTTCACGCCGATGCGCGTGGTGACGGGCATCAGCCGCTCGTGGCTGCGCGCTCGCGTGAAGGTGCTGCCGATGATCACGCCCTGCGCGTCGGTGAGCATGGCCGTGCCGCTGGTGCCGGCCAGCGTGAGGCGCAGCCGCTCCATCTCGTCGGCCGCGGCCTCCAGCAAGGCGCGATTGCTGCGCAGTGCGCCGTGCATGCGGCTGGCGGTGACCGGCTCGAACACCGCCGGCCGCGCCGGGTCGGGGTGCGCGCGCAGGCAGCGCGACCACGACTGGATCACCGCCTCGCTGACCATGCCCGAGGGCCGCACGCCGTCCTCGAAGAAGCGCTGGCGGGCCAGCGCCACGCGCTGCTCGGGCGAGGCATAGAAGGGGTTGGCGGGCAGGCTCGGGCCGGTGCTCATGTCGTGTCTCCGGGCGGCGAGTGTGGGTCGGCCAGGCCCGCGCGGCAAGCTGTGCCGCAACGGAACAGCACGGGCCTAGGGTTACTCCCGAAGTGGCCGTCGGATTGACATCGCTCTATCGTCCGCCTCGTCCTGACACAAGGACCTACGAGGAGACACGATGCACATGAAGTTCGCACGCGGCCTGGCCGCGACCGCGCTGTCGTTCGCGGCCGCGGCCGCGTCGGCACAGAGCACCGCCGACCTGCGCAACGACGCCGCCACGCCGGGCGACGTCACCACCTACGGCATGGGCTGGTCGCTGCAGCGGCACACGCCGCTCAAGCAGATCACGCCGGCCAACGCGAAGCAGCTCGTGCCGGTGTGGAACCTGAGCCTGGACAACTCGACCAACGCCTCCAACCAGCCGCTGGTGGTCGACGGCGTGATGTACGTCGCCTCGCACACTCACACCATCGCGATCGATGCCGTCACCGGCCGGCAGAAGTGGAAGGTGGCGATCGAGCTGCCCAACGACATCGCCGGCTACCTGTGTTGCGGCATCCACACGCGCGGCATGGCGGCGTTGAACGGCGTGCTCTACCGCACCAGCATCGACGCCCACGTGATGGCGATCTCGATGACCGACGGCAAGGTGATGTGGAAGCAGAAGGCCGCCGAGTACAAGGACGGCTACTCGATGACGCACGCGCCGCTGATCGCCGACGGCGTGCTGATTACCGGCATCTCCGGCGGCGAGTACGGCTCGCGCGGTTTCCTCGACGGCTGGGACCTGAAGACCGGCGAGAAGAAGTGGCACCGCTGGACCACCGCCGCCCCCGGCGAGCCCGGCGGCGACACCTGGAAGGGCGAGGCCTACAAGACCGGCGGCGCGCCGACCTGGCTGACCGGCAGCTACGACCCCGAGCTCAACCTCGTCTACTGGGGCGTGGGCAACGGCGGCCCGTGGAACGCGGCGGCACGCGGCGGCGATTCGCTCTACATCGGCTCGGTGCTGGCGCTCAAGCCCTCGACGGGCGAGATCGTCTGGCACTACCAGTTCTCGCCCGGCGACCCGTACGACTACGACGGCACCAACGAGCTGGTGCTGGCCGACCTGCCGATCAACGGCAAGGCCACCAAGGTGCTGATGCAGGCCAACCGCAACGGCTTCTTCTACGTGATCGACCGCAGCAACGGCAAGCTGATCTCGGGCACGCAGTTCGCGCGCAAGGTCAACTGGGCCAGCGGCATCGACAAGGCCACCGGCCGGCCGATCGACACGGCGATGACGGCGATGGTGCGCAAGACCGAGGAGATGAAGGACTTCATCGAGGTCTGGCCGAGCGCCTTCGGCGGCAAGAACTGGATGCCGATGAGCTACGACCCGGGCCGCAAGCTGGTGTTCCTGAACTCCATCGACCTGGGCATGAAGGTCAAGTACGTCAAGCAGGAACGCCCGGGCGGCCCGAACTGGTATCTCGGCCTCGAGCTCGGCGGCTTCGTCGACCCGGCCGACGGCAACCGCGGCGCGCTGGTCGCCTGGGACCCGGTGGCCGCCAAGCCGGTCTGGACGGTGCGCAACAAGTCGCCGTTCTGGGCCGGCGTGCTCTCCACCGCCTCGGGCGTGGTGTTCACCGGCTCGCAGACCGGCCAGTTCCTCGCCTTCGATTCGAAGACGGGCAAGAAGCTGTGGTCCTTCCAGACCGGTTCGGGCATCTCCGGCCTGCCGATCGCGTGGGAGAAGAACGGCCGCGAATACATCACCGTGCTCAGCGGCGCGGCGCAGGTCTACGGCGCGCTCGCCGGCGACCCCGACCTGGCCAACGTGCCGGCCGGCGGCTCGGTGTGGACCTTCGCGCTGCCGTCGAGGAAATGAGGGGTCGACGGCAACTCGCACTGGCCTTCGCGCTCGCCGCCGCACTGCCGGCGGCGGGCGCGCAGGACGCTGCACCCGACCCGGCCGAGGCCGGCCGGAAGATCTACGTCTACTCCTGCCAGCGTTGCCATGGCCTGAACCTGGCCACCAACGGCATCGGCTTCGACCTGCGCACCTTCCCCGCGCACGACAAGGCGCGCTTCGTGCGCTCGGTGACCCACGGCAAGAACGCCATGCCCGCCTGGGGCGGCACGCTCAAGCCCGAGCAGCTGGACCTGCTGTGGGCCTACATCGGCTCGGTCAACGGCTGGAAGTCGGCCGCCTCGGCACCGAACTGAGGGCCGGCGGCCCTCAGGCCACCAGGTGCCGGCGCATCAGGGCCGCCAGGTCGCTCATCTCGAAGGGCTTGGCCAGGTAGTCGTCCATGCCGGCGGCGATGCAGCGCTCGCGGTCGCCCGGCACCGCGTTGGCGGTCAGCGCGACGATCGGCACGCGGCGCCCGCCGATGCGCCGTTCGCGCTCGCGCCACTCGCGCGTGGCCTGCCAGCCGTCGAGCACCGGCATCTGGCAGTCCATCAGCACCACGGCGTAGTCGGTGTGCTGCATGCGCTCGAGGGCCAGGTGGCCATCGTCGGCCAGGTCGACCGCCAGGCCCATGCGTTCGAGCATGGTGCGCGCGATCATGGCGTTGACCGGGCTGTCCTCGGCCACCAGCACGCGCCCGGACAGCCGAGGCAGGCCCTGCGGCGCGTCCGTCGCCGGCTTCGGCGCTGCACAGGGGTGGCAGGGCAGCGTGAAGCGGAACTCCGTGCCCGGCCCGTCCGCGGCCCGGCAGCTCACCTCGCCGCCCATCGCCTGCGCCAGCTCGCGCGAGATCGTCAGGCCCAGCCCGGTGCCCGAGCGGTGTTCGGCCGAGCCCGGCGTGGCGACCTGCTCGAAGGCCTTGAAGATGCGCTCGACCTGATCCGCCGGAATGCCGATGCCGGTGTCGCGCACGAGGAACTCGAGCTGCGCCGCCCGGCATGTCAGGGTCAGCGAGACCTCGCCCTGCACGGTGAACTTGATCGCGTTGCCGATCAGGTTGTGCAGCACCTGCTTGACGCGCGGCGCATCCGCCTCGATCCATTCCGGGAGGTCGGGCTCGAAGTGCCGCTCGAAGCGCAGGCCCTTCTGCGTGGCCAGCGGCTCGAGCAGATCGATCACGTCGCGCACCGCGTCCTGCAGCCGCATCGGCGCGTGCTCGATGGCCAGCCGGCCGGATTCGATACGCGACAGGTCGAGCAGGTCGCCGATCACCGCCTGCAGGTGGCGGGCAGACTGCGCGATCACGTCGAGCTGGCTGCGCGCGCCGTCCTCGAGGACGGATTGCTGCAGCACCTGCGTCATGCCCAGGATGCCGTTCAGCGGCGTGCGCATCTCGTGGCTCACGGTGGCCAGGAAGCGGCTCTTGGCCTGGCTGGAGTGTTCGGCCAGCAGCAGCGCGTGCTGGCGCTGCTCGGCGATGAGCGCATTCTCGTGGCGCAGTTGCAGCATCTCGCTCATGCGCTGCTCCAGGCCGTGCGATTCGGCCCACAGCAGCACCAGCAGGATCAGCATGCCGATGCCGATCACCAGCGATTCGGGTGTGGCGCGGGCCAGCTGCTGCAGCGCGGTGGGCAGCAGCACGATGCCCACGAACAGCCCGCTGGCGCGGAAGTCGCTGCCCAGCGAGAACACCGACACGGCGCCGACGCCGACCAGGGCGCACAACAGCACGACGCCGATCTGCCGGGGCGCGGCATCCGCGAAGAGCAGGCCGAGCGCACTCCAGCTCAGGCACTCGAGGACCATCAGCAGCATGAAGCGGCGCCAGCGCCTTGCGTTCGCTGCGATCGGATCGCCGCGGCGGAGGAAGTCGCGGCAGTCCCACACACGCGCCGTCGAGATGGCCAGCCGGGCGATCAGCCAGCCGAGCAGCAAGGGCCCGCCGAGTTCCGCCCACAGCAGGACGACGATGAGCAGCGAGAACAGCGCGCCGGCGACGATCGGCTTGGGCGACAGCGCGAACAGCATGCGCATCTGGTCGGCGGCGACGCGCCGGCGGATGGAGGCTGCGCTGGCCGGTGACGCCGAGACGGCGGCGCTGCGGTGAATCGAGGAAGACCGAACTGCGGGCACTGCCGGGTGATGGGTGTTGACGCGAGGTGATGATTTCCTCGACGGTCTGACGATACCCGAGGCGTGCCCGGCGCAGCAGGATTTTTCGTTCCGCGCCGTGTCCTAGGCCACGGCGCGCAGGCCGCCGTCGACCCAGCACCATTGGCCGGGTGCCAGATCGGCCGGCAAGGCGAGCGCGCCGAAGCGGCTGCGCTGCAGGCCTTCGACGCGGTTGCCGGCCGCCGCCACCATGCGCTTGACCTGGTGGTACTTGCCTTCGGTGAGCGTGAGGCGAAGGCCATGCGTGCCGACGGCCTCGCAGGCGGCTGCCTTGACCGGCTTCGGGTCGTCGTCGAGCACCACGCCCGCCAGCAGCGCAGCGAGCTGTGCCGCATCCACCGCATGCTTGCACTGCACCTCGTAGACCTTGGGCACGTGGTGCTTCGGCGAGGTGAGCCGGTGGATCAGGCTGCCGTCGTCGGTGAGCAGCAGCAGGCCGGTGGTGTCCTCGTCGAGCCGGCCCACCGGCTGCACGCCGCGCCGGCGCAGCGGCGCGGGCAGCAGGCTCATCACGCTCGGATGGTGCTTGGGCTTCTGCGAACACTCGTAGCCGGCCGGCTTGTTCAGCATCACCAGCGCCTTCTCGTGGAACGGCCAGCGCTGGCCCTGCACGCCGAACACCAGGCCCGCGGTGTCGACCTCGTGCCAGGGGTTGTCGCAGACCTGCCCGGCCAGGCTCACGAAGCCCGCGGCGATCAGCCCCTCGCACTCGCGGCGCGAACCGAAGCCCTGGGAGAACAGCACCTGGGCAAGCTGCATGGCCATCAGTCGTTGAGCTCGAGCAGCACGACGTGGTTGCCCGCCGTCGGCCAGCTGCGCCCGACGACGCGTTCGCCGTTGAAGGCCGCGGCCACGCTGCGCGCGCTGGCGTCGGCCAGCCGCGCCTTGACCAGCGAGACGCCCGGCACCCCCGGCGCGATGCCGGCCGGCGGGCTCTTGCCGTCGAGCAGGATCTCGTCGCGCGGCACGCCGAAGTAGCCGCGCGGCCGCGTCAGCGCCACCACGGCGGGCGCGTCGCGGTCGGCTTCGGCGACACGCTCGGCGCGCAGGTTCACCAGCGTCGACGAACGCGGGAAGGGCGCACGGTAGACATGCGTCGTGGCGTAGCCGTCGGCGCTGACCACGAACTCCAGCGCGGTCTTGCTGGTCACGGCCAGCGGGCCCCACAGGCCGTCCGCGCCCACCGTCTTGCGGTGCAGCGCCGGGCCGATCCGCTCGCCGCTGGCGGCATCGGCGGCGTAGACCTCCACCGTGGCGCCGGCCAGCGCCAGGTTGTTGACGCCGTTGCCGCTGCCGGCCTTGTTGTCCACGCCCAGCCCGCTGACCTTGCCGTCGAGCACCACGCGCGGCTCGATCGCGGCGGCGATGACCACCGGCGGCCGGCCGGTCAGGAAGCGGTAGGCCGCGGCGAAGCCCAGCGGCCCGCAGGCCGTCTCGCGGTGGTCGACGCCGGCGATCACCACGTTCTCGGCGCCCTTGAGCTCGGGCCCGTCGAAGCCGACGTTCGTTGGCGTGCCCTTGGCGCCGATCCACAGACCATCGGGCTGCGCGTACTTGTCGTTGTTGTCGGAGCGGATCGTCAGCCACTTCGGCCCCGGCGTGATCTCGAGGCCCGCGCCGCCCTGCTTGTTCAGCCGGGTCAGCAAGGGGCCGGCGCCGTTGAATTCGCTGTTCGGCAGGAACTTCGGGTTCGACCACACGCCGTGGTTGGGCGTTCCGGCCAGGATGGCGTGCGACACCTTGGCTGCACCGCCGCCCTCGGCGATGTAGTGGCGGATCGTGATGCCGCCGCGCGAGGCGCCCATCAGCACCACCTTCGCTGCGCCGGTGCGCGCGAGCACCCGGTCGACCTCGGCGGCGAGGAACTTCATCGACTCCTCGGCCGAGCTGCGGCCGGGCTGTGGCTTGTCGTCGGCGTCGCGCGCCAGCGGGTAGGGCATGTCCAGCGCGAACAGGCGCTCGCGCGGCCAGCCGTTGGATTCGAAGCGCCACACGGTGGTCAGCCACATCGCGGCGTTGTCGCCGTTGCCGTGCACGAACACGATCGGCGGCGGCAGCGTGTCGGCGGGCTTGAGGGCGCAGGCCGAGAGCAGGGCGGTGGCCAGCAGCAGCGCGGCGCGACGGGTCAGAGAGGTCGGCGTCATGGGGTCACAGGTCCTGGAGGGATGGGAGATCGGGCAGGCCCGGACCGGTCAGGCGACTTGCGGCACGCACGGCCTTGACCACCGCGCGCGCCGTCACCTCGGCGGCCAGCGCGCCGAGCAGCGTGGTGCTGGCCGTGCGGCCCGCGGCGCCGGTGCCCAGCGCGAACAGCGTGTCGCCGTCGCCCATGGTGTGCACCGGGTTGATGCTTCGTGCCAGGCCGTCGTGGGCCATCTGCGCGATCTTGTTGGCCTGCGACTTGGTGAGCAACGCGTCGGTGGCGATCACGCCCAGCGTGGTGGCCGCGCCGGGCTGGAAGGGGGCGGGCAGTTCGCCGTGCAGCAGGCTCGCCATCGTGCCCTGCAGCGCCTTGCCGTCGGCGGTACGCGCGCCGGCGATGGACTGGCCGCTGGCCGGGTCGATGACGTCGCCCAGGGCGTTGACGGCGACGATCGCGCCGACCGTGATGCCGCCGACCGTGACCGAGGCGCTGCCGATGCCGCCCTTCATCGCCCGCTCGATGCCGAACAGCTTGCCGACGCTCGCGCCGGCACCGGCGCCGACGTTGCCCTGCGCAGGCGCCTCGCGCGAGGCCGCTTCGCAGGCCGCATGGCCGGCGGTGGCATCGGGGCGGATGCGCGCATCGCCAACCCACAGGTCGAACAGGATCGCCGCAGGCACGATGGGCACGCGCGCGGGGCCGACCTGCACGCCGATGCCGCGCTCCTCGAGCCAGCGCATGACGCCGCCCGCCGCATCGAGCCCGAAGGCGCTGCCGCCGGCCAGCAGCACGGCGTGCACCTGCTCGACGGCGTTCAGCGGTGACAGCAGCTCGGTCTCGCGCGTGCCCGGCGCGGCGCCGCGCACGTCGACGCCGCAGACCGCGCCCTCGGGCACCAGCACCACGGTGCAGCCGGTGGGCCGGCGCGTGTCGGTGAAGTGGCCGACGCTGACACCGGCCACGTCGACGATCGAATCAGTCATGCCGGCATGGTAGCCGGCAGACCCGTCGCCGCTTCCTCAGGCAAACACCCCCGCGGTGTCCTGCATGCGCGCCGACACCTCGCCGAGCTGGTGCAGGCTGTCGCCGAAGGCCATCTCGAGCATGGTCAGGCGCTTGAAGTAGTGGCTGCCGATGTACTCGTCGGTCACGCCGATGCCGCCGTGCAGCTGGATGCACTGCTGGCCGACGTAGCGCACCGAGTTGCACAGCTGGTACTTGGCCTGGGCCAGCGCCCGGCGGCGCGCCGCGGCCGGCTCGCCCAGCTTCAGGCTGGCGTAGTAGCTCATCGAGCGGCCCAGCTCGAGCTGCATCTTCACGTCGGCCATGCGATGGCGCAGCGCCTGGAAGGTGGAGATCGCCACGCCGAACTGCTTGCGCGTGTTCATGTACTCGGCGGTGACGGCGACGAGCTTGTCCATCACGCCCACGGCTTCGGCGCAGACCGCGGCGATGCCGGCGTCCACCGCGTGCTCCAGCACCGGCAGCGCGTCGCTGGCGATCAGCGTGGCCGGCGTGTCCTTCAGCGTCAGCTCGGCGGCGCGGGCGCCGTCCTGCGTCGGGTAGCCGCGCACGGCCAGGCCGGCCGTGCCCTTGGCGACGATGAACAGGGCGATGCCCTGCGCGTCGCCGTCGGCGCCGGCGGTGCGCGCCGGCACGATGAACGCATCGGCCTCGTCGCCGGCCGGCACGACGCTCTTCGCCCCGCTCAGCGTCCAGCCGCTGCCGGCCTTCGTCGCCTTCGTGGTGACGTGGTTCAGCCGGTAGCGCGCGGCGCGCTCCTGGTGCGCGAGCACCACCAGCGCGGAGGCGTCGGCGACCTTCGGCAGCCACGCCGCCTGCACCTCGGCCGGCGCGGCCGACAGCAGCACCGGCGCGACCAGCGCCCCCTGCGCATAGGGCGCGTTGACCAGGCCGCGGCCGAGTTCCTCGCAGACCACCATCGCCTCGATGGCGCCGAAGCCCATGCCGCCCTGCGACTCGGGAACGGCCAGGCCGGTCAGGCCCAGCTCGGCCAGCTCGGCGTAGACCTCGCGGGTGCGGCCGCCGGCCTTGGCGATGCCGTGGCGGCGCTCGAAGGAGAAGCCCTTGTCGACCCAGCGGCGCACCGCGTCGCGCAGCGATTCCTGGTCGTCGGAAAAGTCGAAGTCCATGTCAGCTCCCGAGCACGGTGGCGGAGACGATGTTGCGCTGGACCTCGTTGGACCCACCGTAGATCGTCGTCTTGCGCATGTTGAAGTAGGTCGCGGCCAGCGGCGCGCAGTGCGCGGCGCCGACCTGGTCGCCCTGCCAGCCGGCTTCCATCGCTTCCTTCACGAAGGGCAGGGCGTAGGGCCCGGCGGCCAGCATCATCAGCTCGCTGTAGCGCTGCTGGATCTCGCTGCCGCGGATCTTCAGCAGGCCGGCCACGTCGAGCGCGGCCTTGCCGCTCTTCTCGGCCGAGAGCACGCGCAGCACCATCATCTCGAGCGCGACGATGTCGACCTCGAGCTTGGCGATCTCGTCGCGGAAGCGCGTGTCCTCGTAGACACCCTCGGCCTTGGCGATGCGCTTGACGCGCTCGAGCTCGCGCTTGGCGCGGTTCACGTCGGCGATGTTGGTGCGTTCGTGGGCGAGCAGGTGCTTGGCGTAGGTCCAGCCCTTGTTCTCCTCGCCCACCAGGTTGTCGGCCGGCACCTCGACGTTGTCGAACCAGACCTCGTTCACCTCGTGGCCGCCGTCGAGCATGATGATCGGGCGCACAGTGATGCCCGGGCTCTTCATGTCGATGAGCAGGAAGCTGATGCCAGTCTGCGGCTTGCCCTCGCTGCTGGTGCGCACCAGGCAGAAGATCCAGTCGCCGTACTGGCCGAGCGTGGTCCAGGTCTTCTGGCCGTTGACGATGTAGTAGTCGCCGCGCCGCTCGGCCTTGCACTTCAAGGACGCGAGGTCGGAGCCCGAGCCCGGCTCGCTGTAGCCCTGGCTCCACCACACCTCGCCGCTCATGATGCCGGGCAGGTGGCGCGCCTGCTGCTCGGGCGAGCCGAAGGCCATGATCACCGGGGCCACCATCACCGGCCCGAAGGGCACGACGCGCGGCGCACCGGCGAGCGCGCATTCCTCCTCGAAGAGGTGGCGCTGGATGACGTTCCAGCCCGGCCCGCCGAACTGCTTCGGCCAGGCCCAGCCGTGCCAGCCCTGCTTGCCCAGGATCTTCGCCCAGCGCTGCATGTCTTCCTTGCTCAGATGCAGGGCGTTGTGCACCTTGTGGCTGATGTCCTTGGGCAGGTTGGCTGCCACCCAGGCGCGGATCTCGGCCCGGAAGGCTTGTTCCTCGGGCGTGAAATTCAGGTCCATGTCTCGGTCTCCATTGGGGGCCCGCGGGCCACTGCAGGTTTTAGCACGATCGTGCCTTTTCGCCTTGTCCCTGCCGTGACAAGGCCGGCGGGAATAATCGCCCCGGTGAACCCACCGAGCTTTCGCGCCACCGTCGCGGCCCTCGCGGCAGGCCAGTTGCTCTGCTGGGCGGCGCTGTACTACGGCTTCTCGTCCTTCGTGCTGCCCATGCAGCGCGCGATGGGCTGGAGCAAGCCCGACATGATGGGCGCCTTCACCGTCGGACTGGCGATGTGGGGCGCGGCCACCTACGCTGCCGGCGCGGCCATCGACCACGGCCGCGGGCGTGCGGTCATGACGCTGGGCGCGGCGCTCGCCGGCACCGGCTTCCTCGTCTGGTCGCGCGCCGACTCGCTGCCGTGGCTCTACGCCGCCTGGGTGCTGCTCGGCGCCGCGATGGCGATGACGCTGTACGAGCCGGCCTTCAACGTGCTGACCAAGCGCTTCCCGGCGCAGTACCGCGAGGGCATCACCGCGCTGACGCTGGTAGGCGGCTTCGCGAGCACGCTGTCCTTCCCGGCTGTGGCCTGGCTGCTCGCGCTGTCCGACTGGCGCGGCGCGCTGACGGTGATCGGCATCGTGCTGCTCGGCGGCGTGGCGCCGCTGCACGCCTGGGCGCTGCGCGGCACACCGACGCAGGACACCCCGCCGCGCGCCCACGACGCCGCCGACGATGCGACGCTGCACGAGGCGCTGCGCGAACGGTCCTTCTGGCTGCTCACGGCGACCTTCACGCTCTACTCCTTCGCCGCCGCGGCACTGTGGGCGCACATCATGCCGGCGCTCGCAGCCAAAGGCCTGAGCGACGCGCGCGCGCTGGCGGTGGTCGTGTGGTTCGGCCCGGCGCAAGTGGCCGGGCGTCTGGCCTACCTGGCCTTCGGGCGCTGGGTCTCGTCGCGCGTGCTCGGGCTGGTCGTGCTCGGCGGGTTGCCGGTCTCGCTGGCGATCTTCGCGCTGGCCGACGGCACGCTCGCGCTGCTGCTGTTCGCGCTGCTGTTCGGCTTGGCCAATGGCCTGGTGACCATCGTGCGCGGCAGCCTGGTGCCGGAGTACTTCGGCCGCGAGCACGTCGGCCGCATCAGCGGCGCCATGGCGGCGATCGCGCTGCTTTCGCGCGCGGTGGCGCCGCTGGCCACGGCCTGGCTGCTGCTCGCGCTGCCCGGTTACCGCGAACTGCTGCTCGGGCTCGCCGTGCTGGGCGCCGTGGCCGTGTTCGCCTTCGCCATGGCTCGCCCGCCGGTCGCAGTGCCGCGTTGAGCCTTCGCAATGGCGCCCGCGGCGGTGCGTCGCAAACTGCCGTCCATGCGAAGTGACCGGATGTCGAAGGCCGCGATATGCGTATTGATCGGCGGGCTGCTGCTGGCCGCTTGCGGCGGTGGGGGCGAGGACGATGGCCTGCCGCGCGACTACCCGCGGCCGATTGCCGTCACGTCGGCGCTGCGTTTCGTCGAGTTGCAGACCAGCCAGGCACACACCTGCGGCGTCGCGACCGACGGCAGCAGCTGGTGCTGGGGCGTGAACCGCGACGGTGAGCTCGGCACGCGCAGCACGCTGGACACCTGCGACATTCCCGGCATCGAGCTGGTGTCGTGCACTGGCACGCCGCAGCGCGTGGCCGACGCGCCGGCGTTCACGCAGCTCGTGCTCACCGGCGGCTACGGCCACACCTGCGGACTGGATCCGGACGGCCGCGCCTGGTGCTGGGGCTTCGGGCTGGGTGGACAGCTCGGCGACGGGCTGCAAGCAAGCAGCAGCACGCCGGTGCCGGTGGCCGGCGACCACCGCTTCGAGCGCCTGCGCATCTCCGACGCCGCCGAGGCCACCTGTGGCGTCACCGCGGGCGCCGAGGTCTGGTGCTGGGGCTACAACTGGCGTGGCCTGCTCGGCAACGGCCAGGACGACGGCCGCATGCCGGTGCCGGAAGCGGTGGCCTGGGGCCTGCCCATCGTCGACTTCGATCTCGGCCAGATGCACGGCTGCGGCATCTCGGCCGCGGGCCAGGCCTGGTGCTGGGGCAACAACTGGTACGGCCAGCTCGGTGTCGGCTCGGCGGGCGGCAGTGGTGGGCTCGAGGGCAGCAATCTGCCGCTGGTGGTGGTGGGAGGCCATGTGTTCCGCGCCATCGCCGCCGGCCTGGACCACAGTTGCGCGCTCGACGACGCCGGCGCTGCGTGGTGCTGGGGAACGCCTTCGGTGGCGGACGCTCCGGCCAGCGAGATCTACGTGGGCAGCCCGCGGGCCGTGCCCGGCGGCCATCGTTTCATCGCCATCCGTTCGGGGCAGCTGCATGCCTGTGGCCTGACCGCCGACGGCGAGGCCTGGTGCTGGGGGCAGAACTACAACGGTGAACTCGGCGACGGCAGCCGCACGCCGGGCACGACACCGGTGAAGGTGGATGCGCCGGTGCGCTTCGCGCGGCTCTCGGATCGGCCGACCTGCGCGCTCACCGCCGAGGGCGAGGCCTGGTGCTGGGGCAACAACAGCTACGGCCAGGTCGGCCGGCGTTCGCACTACGCGCCGTGAGCGGATTCAGGGCGCCGGCGTGAGCACCGCGCCGCCCAGCGGCGCCAGCATGAGCGTGATGCGCCCCTGCTGCGCCTGCACGGCCAGGTCGCCATTCAGCCGGTCGATCCAGCGCGCCGCCGGCCCCGCGGTCAGGTCGACGGACTGCGACTCTTCGCTGCGGTTGATGGCCACGATCGCATTCGCGTCGCCGTCGCGGCGCAGGTGCACCAGCACGTGCCGCGCATCGTCGACCAGCAGGGTGCGCACCGAGCCGGTCCGCAGCACCGGCAGCG
>CAZVLY010000076.1:0-14675 GCA_964628175.1 uncultured Piscinibacter sp.
GGCGCCGAGCAGGACATCATGCTCGGCTACAGCGACAGCAACAAGGACGGCGGCACCTTCACCAGCAACTGGGAGCTGTACCGCGCCGAGATCGCGCTGGTCGAGCTGTTCGACGGCCTGCGCCGCGACCACGGCCTGACGCTGCGCCTGTTCCACGGGCGCGGCGGCACGGTGGGCCGCGGCGGCGGCCCGAGCTACCAGGCCATCCTGGCGCAGCCGCCCGGCACGGTGCGCGGGCAGATCCGCCTGACCGAGCAGGGCGAGGTGATCGCCTCGAAGTACGCCCACCCCGAGATCGGCCGGCGCAACCTCGAGACGCTGGTGGCGGCCACGCTGGAGGCCACGCTGCTGCATCCGGCGAAGCAGCCGAAGATGGGCGCGCCCAAGGCCTTCCTCGACGCCGCCGACGCGATCAGCGACGCGAGCTACGCCGCCTACCGCAAGCTGGTCTACGAGACGCCGGGCTTCACCGACTACTTCTTCAGCGCCACGCCGATCCGCGAGATCGCCGAGCTGAACATCGGCTCGCGCCCGGCCTCACGGAAGGCCACGCGTGCGATCGAGGACCTGCGCGCCATCCCCTGGGGCTTCAGCTGGGGCCAGTGCCGCGTCGCGCTGCCGGGCTGGTGCGGCTTCGGCTCGGCGATCGAGCAGTTCCTCGGCAAGGAGTCGAAGCAGCGCAAGGAACGCCTGGCCCTGCTGCAGAAGATGCACAAGCAGTGGCCGTTCTTCCGCACGCTGATGTCCAACCTCGACATGGTGCTGGCCAAGAGCGACCTGGGCATCGCCGCACGCTACGTCGAGCTGGTGGAGAACCGCAAGCTGGGCAAGCGCATCTTCGGCCTGGTGCAGGCGGAGTGGCAGCGCACGCACGACGCGCTGACGCTGATCACCGGCGAGAAGCGCCGGCTCGAGTCGAATCCGACGCTGGCGCGCTCGATCGAGCACCGTTTCCCCTACCTCGACCCGCTGAACCACCTGCAGGTCGAGCTGATGCGCCGCTACCGCAGCGGCCGCGACGGCGACCCGGGCATGGACCGCGTCAAGCGCGGCATCCACATCTCGATCAACGGCGTGGCGGCCGGCTTGCGCAACACCGGCTGACGCCGGTGGTTCAGGGCTTGGGCAGGCTGGCCGCGAAACGCCGCACCGCCGCCAGCTCGCCCTGCGAGCCCAGCGCGGCGTAGTAGTCGATCTGGCGCTGCGCGGCCGGGCAGTCGTGGGCCTCGTCGCCGCTGAATGCGGCACTCAGTCGCGCGGCGGCCTCCAGGTCCCTAGCCGCCGCGGCCATGCGCTCCGGGTACCAGCCCAGGCGCCGGCCGACGGCGCGGCCGCTGGCCACGTCCTGCAGCGTGGCGCCGCGCAGCACCAGGTGTTCGGCCAGCTGCTGGCACAGCTCGCGGCGGCCGGGCAGCTTGAGCTGCGCTGCCGTGCAGTGGGCCGACACCGCCGCGCCACCGGGCTCGCGCCAGCCGCTGCGCAGCGCGGCCAGGGCCTCGCCCATCTGCAGCTTCTCCTGCACGCCGGCATCGGCGGGCTGCGTGGCCTGCACCGCGCCGAGCAGCGTCTGCTCGGCGAGGCGGCCGAAGGGCAGCGCCAGCGCGCGCCGGAAGGCCTCGTCGGCCAGTTCGGCATCGGTGCGCTCCTGTTCCTGCGCGGCCAGCCGAAACCAGGGCTCGGCATGCGCCGGGCTGGCGGCGACCCCGTCCTCCGCCGCCAGGCGCTGGCAGGGGCTGCCTTCGGCGGGCGGTGAACCGGTTGCGCAGGCCTGCATCGCCATGCCCAGCACGCCGGGATCGCGGCTGGCCTCGGCCAGTTCGGCGAGCCGCTCGCGCTGCGCTGCCCAGGCGAGCACGCCGGTCACCGAGGTGGCCGGGGCGCAATCGGCTTCGGTGCCGCAGGCCGCGCGCGGCGTGGCCACGGGGGGCGCGGCCAGCACCGGCGCGAGCACCAGCGCCGCCGCCTTGCCCCGCGGCTCGGCACTGGCCTGCAGCGCCTCGAGCCAGCGGGCCATCACCGGCCGCGTGCGCTCGGCACGCAAGCGCCGCGCCGCCAGGTCCGGCCCGTCGGCGCCCACCGGCACGCTGCCCAGACCGCACACGCGCACCTCGGTCGTCACGCGCACGGCTTCGGTGGGAGATTGGGGCGAGGCCGGCTCGAGGGCGGTCGCCGCCACGGCCGGCAGCGACCGCATCGGCGCACTGGCCGCCGGCGCCGTCGGCTGCGCGCTGTCGGCCGCGATCGCCGGGGCGTCGTCCCACAGGCCGCGCTCGTCGGCGATCCACAGTGCCACGCCGGTGGTGGCCAGGGCCGCGATGGCGATCGCGCGCCCCCAGCGCACACCGGGACGGTCGAACCAGATGCGGGTGATGCGCATGGTCGCAGCGCCCCGTCAACGGCCGACGGCCACCAGCGCCTCGCGCACGGCCGCGAGCTGGCGGCGCGACACCGCGAGCCATTCGTCGACCGGCGCCACGCGCACCGCCCAGGCCTCGCCGCCCTCGTCGTCGCCTTCGCCGGCGAGCGTGCGGCGCTCGAGCGCGCGCACCGCCGCACGCGCCACCAGCGCATTGCGGTGCACGCGCAGGAAGCGTTCCCCCAGGCGAACTTCCAGCTCGGCCAGCGAATCGTCGAGCACGAACGTGTGCTGTGCGGTACGCAGCGTCACGTACTTGAGCTCGGCTTTCAGGTAGAGCACCTCCGCCACCGGCACGCGCAGCACGCGGCCGCGATCGCTGACGACGAGCATGCCTTCGTCGCCGGGCACCGGCTCGGCGGCCCGCTCGCCCTGCCGCGCCAGGCGCTGGGCGACGCGCTGCAACGCGGCCTGCAGCCGGTCGCGCTTGACCGGCTTGGTGAGGTAGTCCACGGCCTCCAGCTCGAAGGCCTGCAGTGCATGCTCGGCGTGCGCGGTGACGAACACCACCGCCGGCGCCTTCGCCTGGCTGCGCAGCCGCGCGGCGAACTGCATGCCGTCCAGCCCGGGCATGTGGATGTCCAGCAGCAGCAGGTCGCATTCGTGGGCCAGCAGGAAGTCGACCGCCTGCGCCGCATTGGCCGCCTCGCCGACGACGACCGCCGGCACCTCGGTGCAATCGGCCACCAGCGAGCGCAGCCGCAGACGGGCGAGCTCCTCGTCGTCGACCAGCAGGACCTTCAGCGGGCCGGTCACAGCGGCACCACCAGTTCCACGCGGAACACGCCTTCGGCACGGCGGGTCTCGAACTGCGCGGTCATGTCGTGCATCAGGTGCAGCCGGTCGCGCACGTTCTTCAGCGCCATGCCGCTGCCCGGCCGAGAGGGTTCGGCGGGCACGGTGTTGGCGATCGTCACCATCGCGCGGCCCAGCTTCGCCCGCGTGCGGATGCGCAGCGTGCCGCCCTCCGCGGAGGGCTCGACGCCGTGGCGCACCGCGTTTTCCACCAGCGGCTGCAGGATCAGCGGCGGCACGCGTGCCGTGCCGGCGTCCTCGTCCAGTTCCCAGCTGATCTTCAGCCGCTGGCCGAAACGCACCTGCTCGATGGCGAGGTAGCGGCGCGCGAGTTCCACCTCCTCGGCCAGCGTGACCGACTGGCCGATGTCGGTGAGCGCCACGCGGAACAGCTCCGCCAGGTCCTCCAGCACGCCTTCGGCGCGCGCCGGATCGACCCGCACCAGCGCCAGCGCGGTGTTCAGCGTGTTGAAGAGGAAGTGCGGGCGGATGCGCGACTGCAGTTCCGCCAGCCGCGCCGTCGTGTCGGCCGGCAGCAGCGCCCGCGCGCGCAGCTGCAGCCAGGCGTAGACGACGCCGGCCATCCCCGCGCCGGCGAGCATGGGCGCCAGCACCGGGTGGCTGCCCAGCAGATCGAAACCCAGCGGCAGCACCAGAATCGCCGGCACGGCGGCGGCCAGCGCGCCCAGGCCGACCGCCGCCACCCAGCGCACCGCCGGCGACAGCGCTCCCAGCGGCCGCTTGAGCAGGCAGGCCGCGCTCAGCCACAGCAGCGCACCGGGCACGGCCACCGCCGAACCGGAGGCGAAGCGCGTCAGCCAGGAGGCGAAATCCGCCGCGACGAACAAGGCGCCCACGCCCAGCACGCCGGCGGTGAACAGCACCGAGCGCAGCACCACGCCGGCGTGGCAGACGTCGAAGGGCGAAGCCGGCGCCTTCGCCACCAGCGTGTCGTTGGGGATCAAGGTGTCCAGCAGCGTCGACCCGAAGCCGGTGCTGCGCCCTTCGCTGCTGCGGCTGGGAGCGGGGGCGGGATCGGTGTGGGCGCTGGGCTTGGCGGTCATCGGGAGCGAGGCTCGCCGATAGAATCGGCGCACTGCGCGCATTGTCTCCAAACCCGGCGCCACGTCCATGCGCTTGCAGCCCCGTTCACGCCTTGTTGCGCCTGCCCCACCCGACATGTCCTCCAACCAACTCGACAAGAAGGCCCAGGCCTGGTCCGCGCTGTTCTCCGAGCCGATGAGCGAGCTCGTGCAGCGCTACACCGCCAGCGTGGGCTTCGACCAGCGCCTGTGGCAGGCCGACATCGCCGGCAGCCTGGCGCACGCGGAGATGCTCGCGGCGCAGGGCATCATCGGCGCCGACGACCACGCGGCGATCGAGCGCGGCATGGCGCAGATCCGCACCGAGATCGAGTCCGGCGCGTTCGAGTGGAAGCTCGCGCTGGAAGACGTGCACCTGAACATCGAGGCGCGCCTGACGCAGCTCGTCGGCGACGCCGGCAAGCGGCTGCACACCGGCCGCTCGCGCAACGACCAGGTCGCCACCGACGTGCGCCTGTGGCTGCGCGACGAGATCGACGCGATCTCGCTCCTGCTGATCGAGCTGCAGCGCGCGCTGGTCGAGGTGGCGGAGCAGAACGCCGAGGTGATCCTTCCCGGCTTCACGCACCTGCAGGTGGCTCAGCCGGTGAGCTTCGGCCACCACCTGCTGGCCTACGTGGAGATGTTCTCGCGCGACGCCGAGCGCCTGGCCGACGTGCGCCGCCGCACGAATCGCCTGCCGCTGGGCAGTGCCGCGCTGGCCGGCACCAGCTACCCGCTGGACCGCGAGCGTGTCGCCCGCACGCTGGGCATGGAAGGCGTGTGCCAGAACAGCCTGGACGCCGTGAGCGACCGCGACTTCGCCATCGAGTTCACCGCCGCGGCGAGCCTGGCGATGATCCACGTCTCGCGCTTCTCCGAAGAACTGGTGCTGTGGATGAGCCAGAACTTCGGCTTCATCGACCTGGCGGATCGTTTCTGCACCGGCTCGTCGATCATGCCGCAGAAGAAGAACCCCGACGTGCCCGAGCTCGCGCGCGGCAAGACCGGCCGCGTGGTCGGCCACCTGATGGGCCTGCTCACGCTGATGAAGGGCCAGCCGCTGGCCTACAACAAGGACAACCAGGAAGACAAGGAGCCGCTGTTCGACACGGTGGACACCTTGAAGGACACGCTGCGCATCTTCTGCGAGCTGGTCGGCGGCATCGTCGTCAAGCCCGAGGCGATGGAGCGTGCCGCGCTGCGCGGCTACGCCACCGCCACCGACCTGGCCGACTACCTGGTGAAGAAGGGCCTGCCCTTCCGCGACGCGCACGAGGCCGTGGCGCATGCGGTGAAGGTGGCGATCCAGCAGGGCGTCGACCTGGCCGGGCTGCCGTTGGCGACGCTGCAGGGCTTCCACCCGGCGATCGGCGAGGACGTCTTCGCGGTGCTCACGCTGCGCGGCTCGCTGAACGCCCGCAACGTGCTCGGCGGCACCGCGCCGGCGCAGGTGCGCGCCCAGGTGGCGCGGCACCGCGCCCGGCTCAGTTCAGGAAGCTGATCTTCCGCGCGTCGAGCTGCGTTCCGTTGGCGCGCAGCTGACCGATCACTTCGACGTTCCGGTTCGAGGCGAGCTGGGCCGCGCTGCCACCCACGTACTGCACGCCGTTGCCGCCGTAGTAGACGCTCAGGCCCTTGAGCACCAGCGTCTGCGTGCCGGTGTCGACCGATTCGATCGCACCCTTCAACTTGAAATTGCCCTGCACGCCGCCGCGGTCGTCCAGGCGCACGGTGCGCGCCACCAGCACGCCGGCCTGCACGGCGCCATCGACGACCACCGACACGCCCAGCACCACCGCGCCCGGCGCACCGGTGAAGTTGGCGCTGCGTGCATCGACCGGCTGGCCGTTCACGCTGAAGCTCGTTCCCGAGGTGTAGGCCGTCACCGGGCCGCGCAGGCGGGCCTGGTCGAGGTCCGGCAAGGCGCGTGCGCCTGCGGCCACAGCGATCACCACCCAGCGCCCCGCCACCGGGGTGGTGGCCGCGCTGACCCGCACGAAGGCATCGGGCGCCAGCAGCGGCTGCGTGCCGCTGTAGCTGAACAAGGCCCCGCCGATGCGGAAGGTGCGCGCGGCCGTGTCGAGATCCTTCACCGTGCCGCGCACCTTGTAGGCTGCCAGTGGCGTCGAGACGGGTTCGATGCGCGTGGCGATGTAGGTCCCTGCGGCCGCGTCCAGCGCCCCGTGCACACGCAGCGCGGCACCATCGGCCACGCTGGCCAGGCCGTTCGGCAAGGCGGTGTCGAACACCGTCAGGGCATCGACCTTCACGGCCTGCTCGAAGACCGTCAGCGTGCCGTTGGCCACGTCGATCGCGTGGGCCAGGCCGACCACGTCGGCCACCACGCGGATGGTCGTGGCCGTTGCCGTGGGCGCGTCGGCGGTGCCGCCGAGCGCACCGCTGTCGACTTCCGTGCCCATGCCCAGCCGCAGTGCCGAGCGCGTGCTCGGCACGCCGTCGTCATCGAACACCGAGGCGGTGGCGTCGTCGAACTCGATGCCGCCGACGAAAATCGAGCCGAAACCCTCGACCGGGCCGGAGGCATAGGCCCCGGTGCCACCGACGCCGACGCTGCCGCCGCAACCCGCCGTCACGGCCGCAGCGAACATCAGCACCGCGCTGCCCCAGCGCAGCCAGGACCCGAAGGCCGGCATCGGCTTGGAATTCATGAAGACTCTCCTTCGGGGCGGCGCGCCGACTTCCTGGCGGCCGACTTGGCCACCGGCGCGACGGGGACCGGCGGATTCACCGGGACCTGGTAGCTGAACAAGCCGATGCGCAATCGGTTCCCTGCACCGAGCGTGCTGCCGATGCCGGCAGCGTCGTCCTCGGCAATCATCTTCTCGACGCGCGGCACGAGGTCGCTGGTGATCGAACGCCAGTGGTGCGCGACCAGTTCGCGCAGCGACGCCAGCGACTTCTCCGACAGTCCGTCGGCGTACAGCGCCTGCTCGAAATGTTCACTGCCGCCGGCGAGCACGTTGGCGACCGCCGCGCTGAAGTGGTCGCCCACGTTGGCGCCGAGGAAGGTGTCCATGCGCACCTGGTCGCCACGCGGCACGAAGGCCTCGCGGCGCAGCGACACGAGGTCGGCCGCGGCCTCGTGCTGGGCCAGCCCGAGCCGCATCAGCTCCTCGAGCAGGCTGCGCGGGTGCATGTCGCGCGTCACCGACTGGGCGAGCGTCTCGAAGCTGGGCGAGGGCCCCAGGCGCGGCAGCACGCGCGGGCGGCCGTCCTTGTCGAGGTACTCGGGATGCGTGGTCCAGCGCGCGAAGGCTTCGCTGGGATACGACCGATCGGGTTCCGGGCGTTGCTGGCGCGCGGCGGTCAGCCGCGTCACCTCGCGGCGGTTGATGCCGGTGGCCGCGCTGATGCGGCTGACGCGCCGGTGCTCGAGCAGGTTCGGGTAGGCCGCGTAGGCTTCCTCGACGAAGGCGGCCCGCAGCATCTCGTCCACGGTCGCATGGGTCAGGCCGCGTGCGACGGCCAGCCGCGCCAGCGGTACCAGCAACTGCCGCACGGCCTCGAGCAGCGCGGGCTGTTCGCCCGGGGGGGTAGCAGTGGCGGAAAGAGGTTCGGTCACAGGGTTCCAATGGTACCGGGCGGTACGCCACAGCCCGGGGCTGGGGCCGGCACTTCCGCACACGCAGTTGTGTGAAAGTGCTTTTTGCCCACCAGAAACCCACTCGAATCAGGGAGTGAGCGCGAACCCGCGCCCGCGATCAGGCCAACGGCGCGCGGTACAGCCACAGCGTCTTGCGTCCTTCGGCGCGCAACGCCGCCGTCGGCCGGAGGCCGGGTGCCTCGAACTCCAGGCTGGCCAGCCAGGCACCGGGGCGCAGTTCGCGCCGGGCCTTGTCGATCGCGCGCGCCATGCTCTCCGGCCGCTGGAACAGGTAGACGAGATCCTGCTGCGACCAATCGCTGGCCCAGAGGTCGCCGCGGCGCACGCGCGCAAAGCGGCAGCGCCAGGCGCAGGCGAAACGCAGCGGCCAGCTCCACTCGATGCCGGCAAGTTGTGCCAGCGGGTACTCGCGACGGAGTTCGCGCAGCCCGTCGCCCAGGCCGCAGCCGGCGTCGAGCAGCCTGGCGCCCGCGGGCAAGGGGGCGTGCGCGGCCAGGCCCTGCAGCGCGCCGCCGGGGGTGGGAAACATCGGCGCATCGCGCCAGGCATTCAGCGGATACAGCAGCACCAGCAGCACCAGCGGCAGCAGCCAGGCCCAGGCCGGCAGCGTGCCGGCCAGCCCCGACGCGGCGAGCGACAGCGGGAAGCCGGCCGCGACGAAGATGCGCCGCCAGCGTGTGCCGGCCGGCAGCGAGAGTGCGACACCGAGGGCCGCCCCCAGCGGGAGCGCGATGCCCGGCGCGGCGCCGAGGCGCGTCAGTCCGATGAACAGGCCCCAGGACGCCGCCCAGGCCAGCAGCGCGGGCAGCGGCCAGATCAATGCCGTCACGCCGACTCAGAACTGGAAGGCCAGCCGCAAGCCGCCCCAGTGGCGGCCGTTGACGACGATCGGCGCCGCGGCCTCCTTCATGATGATGAAGTTGCCGCCGCCCATGTCGCGTCGATAGGTCTGCAGCAGGAAGGGCCGCTCGTTGCGCGCCGAGGCGAGGCCGGTGCGGTCGTTGAAGATGCGCCGCCAGCGGCTGTTCGCGGTGTTCCACACCACGTCGCCGGCACGCTGCGGCTGGCAGTACTTCTGGTTGTGCGTGGCGACGTAGCCGTTGCGGTCCACCGCGATGCAGTAGACGACCTTCGGGCTGAGCGTCAGCGCATGCTCCTGCACCTGCGGGAACAGGCGATCGGCCAGGCCGATGAAACGCGTGGTGTGCTGCGCCGGGTTGCTGCCGCTGATCGGCTGGTAGGCCTCGTCGAACAGGTCGGCCATCGTCGCCACGCCGGTGCGCAGCGCGTTCTCGAGCAATTGCGAGATCTGCTGGGCAGCGTGCTGGGCGGCCTGGATGTAGGGCGTGTCCTCGGTCTCGATGCCGCACTGCGACACCGTCTCGATGAGCTGCTCCGAGACGCGCAGGAACGACTCGCTGCGCTTCATCGCCACGTCCAGCGCGGCGCCGGTGCCGCCGATCTCGCGCTCGATACCGGCCATGCGCTCGCCGAGGTCGCCGCAGATCGCGCGGCTGCCGTCGGCGGCCGTGCTGATGCGGGCCACGCCGGCCTGCACTTCGCCGAGCGCGCGGTGGAAGGCACCCTGCGCGGCCTGCCCCGGCTCGGCGCGGATCTCCGCGGCCAGCGACTCGATGCGCGCGTTGAGCTCGGCGACCGTGCTCATGATCTGCTTCGAGCTGGCCTCCACCTTGCCGGCCAGGTCCTTCACCGCGTCGGCCACCACGCCGAAGCCGCGGCCGGCCTCGCCGGCCCGCTTGGCCTCGACCGAGGCATTGAACGCGACCAGGCGTGTCTGCAGGGCGATCTGGGTGATGCCGCCGGCGGCATCGGCCACCTGGCGCAGCGTGGAGACGATGGCCACCACCTCCTGGCCCACGCCCTCGACCGCGCCGCGCGCACGCTCGACGGCTCCCAGGCTGTCCTGCGTGACCTGGCCGATGGCCTGCTGCGATTCGGTGATCTCCTGCACCCGGCGGGCCAGCGCCGAGACCGCCTGCGCGCTGCGCTGGGCGGACTGCGTGGTGTCGTCGATGACGCCGCGCACCTCGGCGGCCTCGCGGCCCATCGAGCTGGCGCGGCCGGAGATGGAGCGCACGGCCTCGCGCAGCGCGTCGCTGTCGACGGCGCTCCCGTTGTGGTTTTCGACCGGCGAGACTGCTGCCGGCTCCCTGGCGCCCTGGCGCCGACGAAGCAGACTCAACATGGTGTTCCTCGGATCTTCAGTATTCGCGCAGCTTCACGCGCAGCCGCGCGATCGACTGGCTGTGCAGCTGGCACACGCGCGATTCGGTGACTTTCAGCACCGCCGCGATCTCTTTCAGGTTCATGTCGTGCTCGTAGTACATCGACATCACGTACTGCTCGCGCTCGGGCAGGTGCTTGATGGCCTCGACCAGCGCCTCGCGCATGCGGTGGTCCTGCAGCTGCGCGAGCGGGTTGGCCTGCTCGTCGGCGACGTGGCGGTCGAGGAAGTCGTTGTCGCCTTCGTCTCCCGACATGTCCTCCAGGTACACAAGCTGCGTGCCGCGCACCTTGCCGAGCAGCTCCTGGTACTCGACCAGGCTCAGGCCCATCTCGCGGGCGATCTCGCTCTCGGCCGGCGCGCGGCCGAGCTTCTGCTCGAGCTTGTGCACGGCCGATTCGATGGTGCGCTGCTGCTTGCGCGTGCCGCGCGACAGGTAGTCGTTGCCGCGCAGCTCGTCGAGCATGGCGCCGCGGATGCGCTGCGTGGCGAAGGTCTCGAACTGCACGCCCTGCGATTCGTCGAAGCGCGACAGCGCGTCGGCCAGGCCGATCATGCCGACCTGGATCAGGTCGTCGAGCTCCACGTTGGCGGGCAGCTTGGCGATCATCTGGTGGGCCAGCCGCCGCACCAGCGGGCTGTACTGCTTGAGCATCGAGTCGAGGTCGAGGCGACCCTTGGCGGTGTACATCGCGTGGCTCCCGTGGTCAGTTCATCGCCCAGCCGGCCGCGGTCTGCTGCGGTCGGTCGACGTAATAGGGTGCGGCCATCGAGGCCGGCACGGCGTCCAGGCGCAGCGTCTCGCGCACCAGGCGGCGCAGGTCCTCGCTGGGCGCTTCGTCGGCCATGGCCGCCGGATCGAGCCGCACCCAGTCACGCAGCACGGCCCCGAGGAAGTCGTCGGCGCAGGTCGCCAGCTGCATCGCGATGCGCTCGGCGCGCGGCGAGTTCGGCGCGGCGCCCAGCAGCAGGTCGTGCACGACGAGGCCGGCGCGCTGCGTCAGCAGCTTGATCGCCGCGTAGGCATGGGTGACGCTGGCCGGCCGGTCGTCGGCCAGCAGCAGCGGCCGCACCAGCGCACTGTCGTCGCCGCTGCGGCGCGCCAGTTCGGCGCTGCGCGCGAAGAGCCGGCACAGCTCGGTGGCCGGCGCGTGCACCAGCACCACGTCGGCGTTCGGCACCGCGTCGGCCAGGGCCTGCAGGAAGGGCGCGGTCGAGCCGCTGGCGTCGACGTGGCGGATCGGCAGGCCGCGCGCCGCCAGGTAGCTGACCTGCGCGGACAGCGGCTCGATCGCATCGGCCAGGTCCATCATCGCCAGCTCCGAGGCCGCGCTGGCGCGCTCGGAGGCATCGGCCACCAGCACGTGCAGGCCATGTTCGGCGAAGCCCGCGCACAGGCGCTCGAGCATCATGCCGCCGAAGGCGACATGCGGGTTGGACACCACGGGAACGAACTTCACGCGGTGGCGGGCGAACAGGCGCCGCAGGCCATCGGCCTGGTCCAGCGGCATGGGCTTGGAGTCGAATTCGCGCATCGTCGGCAGGGGCTCGGGGATCGGGTCGGGGTGGGTGCGAAGCGGTGTCAGTGGGCGGCCGCGGCGTGCATCAGGCCGCTGCGCGGCGCCGCGAAGATCAGGTTCACGTCGCCGGAGTCGAGCTTGTAGGCGCTGCTGCCGCCGCCGCGCAGTGCGCGGTGCACCAGGGCGTTGGCCGACAGGCGGTGCCAGTCTTCCGGCACGCGCTGGCCGTTGGCCACGCCGATCACCTTGAGCTTGTGGCGGATCAGCGCGTCGAGCGCGGGCCCGAGCTTGACGGCCTCGTCGAGCTTGGACAGCACCACGCCGCAGCAGCTGGCGGCACGGTAGGAAATCATCACGTCCTCGATGGTCTCGCCCTGCGAGGCGGCGTTGACCACCAGCAGGCGCTTGATGGCGCGGTGCTGCAGCATGTCGAGCAGCTCGCGGGTGCGGCTGTCGCGCTGCGCCATGCCGGCGGTGTCGATCAGCACCATCTTCTTGGCGGCCAGCAGCTCGAGCAGGTCCTCGAGCGAGGCCCGGTCGTGCGCGGTGTGCACCGGCACGCCGAGGATGCGGCCGTAGGCGCGCAGCTGCTCGTGGGCGCCGACGCGGTAGGCGTCCAGCGTGATCAGGCCGAGGTTGCCGGCGCCGTACTTGGCGGCGAAGGCGGCGGCGATCTTCGCCGTCGTGGTGGTCTTGCCCACGCCGGTGGCGCCGACCAGCGCATACACGCCGCCCTGGTCTTCGAGCGCGCCGTCGGCCTCGCCGGTGACCAGGTTGCGCTCGAGCACCGAAGCGGCCCAGCTGCTCTCGTCGTTCACCTCGTGCGGCATGGCGTCGGCGAGCTTGCGGATCAGCGCCGGCGAGAAACCGCAGTCGAGCAGCTTCTGCGTCAGGCGCGCCTGCGCCGGCTGGCGCTGCAGCTTCTCCATGAAGGCCAGGGCGCCGAAACGCTCCTCGATCAGGCCCTTCACGAGGCGCAGCTCCTTCATCATGTCTTCCTGGTCGCGGCGCGCCGCGGCGGCGGTCTGCATGTCGGCGGCGGGCGCGGCCGGCACGGTGTCGTGCAGCATCGGCACCGGCGCGGCCAGCGCGGCGGCGCGGGCCGGCTGCGCATGCACCACCGGCGCGGCCGTGGCCATGCGGGCACCGAGCGCACCGCTGCGCTCGACGGCCGGTTCCGCGGCGCGCGCGGCGGCGCGGGCAGGCGCGGCGGCCACCGGCGCGGCCGGCATCGCCGGAACCTCCTGGTAGGAGCCGATGAAGGGCATGTCCACCGCGTCGTCGGGGAAGCGCGAGGCCTCGCTCATCGCCTCCTGGCGGCGCTTGAGCATGCGTTCGCGCACGAAGTCCTGGAACGACAGCGTGCTCATCGACAGGCGCTTCACGTCGTCCTCGACCGGCGAGGCGGCCGTGGGCTCGATGCGCTCGGCCAGGCCCTTGCCCTTGCGTGCGGCCGGCTGAGACGGCTGGGCCGCCGCAGGCCGTGCGGCCGGGGCCGACACCTTGGGCGCCGTGTTCGACAGGGTCTCGATGTGGACCATGCTCTCCGGCGGCATCGCCAGCACTTCCACGCCTTCGGGGCAGGGCTTGGTGGACAGCACCACGGCGTCTTCGCCGAAGGCCTGGCGCACCAGGGTCAGCGCCTCGCGGGAATTGCGGGCCGTGAAACGTTTGCAGTTCATGCCTGTGCTCCTATCACCGAGCCGATGCGGATCGAATGCGTTTCAGGGATTTCGCTGTGCCCGAGCACGCGCAGCCGGGGCGCGGCGCGCTTGAGCAGGCGCGCCATCGGGGCGCGGATCATGTCGGGCACCAGCAGGCAGGCCGGCACGCCCAGGTCTTCCTGGCGCTTGGCGGATTCGGCGGCGCTGCGCGCCAGCGTGTCGGCCACGCCGGGGTCGAGCACCGCGCCGTGCGGCGAGTTCAGGGCCTGGGTCACCAGGCGCTCGAGGTCGGGTTCGAGGGCGATCACGTCGAGTTCCTTGGTGGGCCCGTAGATCTGCTGCACGATCGACGGCGCCAGGTGGATGCGGATGCGGCGGGCCAGCTCCGACGGGTCGGTGACGGTGGCGCTGTGCTCGGCCAGGCACTCGACGATCGAGCGCATGTCGCGGATGTGCACGCCTTCCTCCAGCAAGAGCTGGAGCACCTTCTGCAGTGTGGCGATTCCGACCATCTTGGGCACGACGTCCTCGATCAGCTTCGGGGCCAGCTTGGTCACATGCTCGACCAGCTGTTGCGTCTCGACACGACCGAGCAACTTGGCCGCGTGGAGTTGCATCAAGTGTGAGAGATGGGTCGCCACGACGGTCGAGCAATCAACCACCGTAAATCCGCCCATCTGTGCAGCCTCGCGCTGGCGCTCCTCGATCCACACCGCGGGCAGCCCGAAGGCCGGGTCGACGGTGCGCGTGCCGATGAGGTTGGTGCTCGCTCCGCCGGGGTTGATGGCCAGCAGCATGCCCGGGTAGGCCTCGCCTTCGCCCACCACCGCGCCGCGCAGGGTGATGCGGTAGGCGCTGGGCTTGAGCTCGAGGTTGTCGCGGATGTGCACCGGCGGCGGCAGGAAGCCGACGTCCTGCGCGAACTTCTTGCGCACGCCCTTGATGCGGCCGAGCAGGTCGCCCTGGCGCGCCTTGTCGACCAGCGTGATGAGGCGGTAGCCGACTTCCAGGCCGAGCGTGTCCACCGGCTGCAGGTCGTCCCAGGTCGCTTCAGGATTGGCCTGTGCGGCCTCGGCCGGGCGCACCGGATCGACTTCCCTGGCCTTGCGGTCGCGCTCCTTCATCCACCAGGCCGCGTAGCCCAGCGCGCAGGCGATGGTGAGGAACACCAGGTTGGGCATGCCCGGGATCAGCCCGAGCGAGCCGATCACGCCGGCCGTGATGGCCAGCGAGCGCGGCGAGTTGAACACCTGCGCGGCGATCTGGCTGCCGACGTCCTGCTCCTTGCCGACGCGCGACACCACCATGGCTGCGGCCACCGAGAT
>CAZVLY010000077.1:0-7255 GCA_964628175.1 uncultured Piscinibacter sp.
ACGAGGTCGATGCGCCGCTGGACGACGCCAACACCGAGCGTTACGCCAAGCTGGTCAAGGAGATGGCCCAGGGCACGCAGTTCCTCTTCATCAGCCACAACAAGATCGCGATGGAGATGGCCGAGCAGCTGATCGGCGTGACGATGCAGGAGCAGGGCGTCTCGCGCATCGTCGCGGTGGACATGGAAGCCGCGGTCAGCCTGGCCGAGGCGGCCTGAGCCGGGTCCGATGACCATGAGCCTGACCGTCGCGCTTGCACTCTTCGGCGCGGTGGTGCTGGCGGCGATGGCCGCGCACACCGTGTGGCAGTCGCGCCGTGCGCAGCCGCGGCGCGTGGCGCAGGCCAAGCCGGGCGAGGCACGCGACCCGGGTCTGGCCGAAGGGGCCGTCGAGCCCAGCTTCGACGCGGCACCTGCCGCTGCGCTGCCCGAGACCGAGCCGTCCGAACTGCGATCGCCGCGCCGGCTCATGCCGCGCATCGACGCGCTGATCGATGCGGTCGCGACCCTCTCCATCGAGGTGCAGGTCAGCGGCGAGATGGCCATCTCCCACCTGCCACCCTCGCGCCGCGCCGGCAACAAGCCCTTCTTCATCGAGGGCCTGAACGTGTTCTCGCGCGAATGGGAGCCGCCGTCGGCCAGCCAGCGCTACAGCGAGTTCCAGGCCGGGGTGCAGCTGGCCAACCGCGGCGGTGCGCTCAACGAGATCGAGTACTCCGAGTTCGTGCAGAAGGTGCAGGCCTTTGCCGACGCGATCGGTGCCATGCCCGACTTCCCCGACATGCTCGAGGTCGTGGCGCGGGCCCGCGAGCTCGACGCCTTCGCCAGCGATCACGACGCGCAGCTCGCCGTGCACCTGAGCTCGCGCTCGGTGGCCTGGAGCGTGGGCTACATCCAGCAGCATGCGGCGCGCCACGGCTTCGTGGCGGGCATGGTGCCGGGGCGGCTGGTGCTGCCCGGTGCCGAGGAGGGCGCGCCACCGGTGCTGACGCTGTCGTTCGACTCGCAGGCGGCGCTGGCCGAGGATCCCAACCAGGCCGCACTGCGCGACGTCACGCTGAGCTTCGACGTGCCGCAGACCGACCCGGCCAGCGAGCCTTTCGTCGCCTGGCAGGCCAGCGCGCAGGCGCTGTCGCTGGGCATGGACGCGGCCATCGTCGACGACAACGGCCACCCGCTGGGCGCCGAGAGCTTCGCGGTGATCGGCGGCGAACTGACGCGGCTGTACGACGAACTGGCCGCGCGCGACCTCGCCGCCGGCTCGCCCGCAGCGCGGCGGCTGTTCAGCTGAAGCCCGGGCCCGGCACGGGCCGGCGCGGCTGGCCGACAATCGCTGCATGAGTTCCCACGACCCCGCCGCACGTGCCGCCGAACTGCGCCGGCAACTGCACCATCACGCGCACCGCTACTACGTGCTCGACGCGCCGGAGATCCCGGATGCGGCGTACGACCGCCTGTTCCAGGAGCTTCAGGCCCTTGAGACCACCCACCCGGAACTGCTGACGCCGGACTCGCCGACGCAGCGGGTGCTCGGCAAGGTGCTCGATGGCTTCGTCCCGGTGCGCCACGCGGTGCCGATGCTGTCGATCCGCACCGAGACCGACACCGAAGCCAGCGGCGCGCTGGCTTTCGACGCGCGCGTGCGCCGCGAGCTCGAACTGGCCGAAACCGACCCGCCGGTCGAGTACGCCGCCGAGCTGAAGTTCGACGGTCTGGCGATCAACCTGCGCTACGAACGCGGCGTGCTGCGGCAGGCCGCCACCCGCGGCGACGGCGAGACCGGCGAGGACGTGACGCAGAACATCCGCACCATCGGGCAGATCCCGCTGCGGCTGGAGGGCAATGAAGCCGCGGTGCTCGAAGTGCGCGGCGAGGTCTACATGCGCCGCGACGATTTCGAGGCGCTCAACGAGGCCCAGCGGCAAAAGGGCGAGAAGACCTACGTCAACCCGCGCAACACGGCGGCCGGCGCCGTGCGCCAGCTCGACCCGGCGGTGACGATGTCGCGGCCGCTGAGCTTCTTCGCCTACGGCCTGGGCGACGTGCAGGGCTGGGAGGTGCCGGCGACGCACGCCGCGCTGCTCGACGCCTTGCAGGCGATGGGCATGCCGGTGTGTGCCGACCGCGCGGTGCTGCAGGGTGCGCAGGGGCTGGTCGACTTCCACCGCGAGATGGGCGCGAAGCGCGACGCGCTGCCCTTCGACATCGACGGCGTGGTCTACAAGGTCAACTCGCGCGCGCTGCAGCAGCGCCTGGGCTTCGTGTCGCGCGAGCCGCGCTGGGCGGTGGCGCACAAGTACCCGGCGCAGGAGCAGATGACCGTGCTGCGCGGCATCGACATCCAGGTCGGCCGCACCGGCAAGCTCACGCCGGTGGCCAAGCTGGAGCCGGTGTTCGTCGGCGGCACGACGGTGAGCAACGCCACGCTGCACAACGAGGACGAGACGCGCCGCAAGGACGTGCGCATCGGCGACACGGTGATCGTGCGCCGCGCCGGCGACGTGATCCCGGAGGTGGTGGGCGTGGTGCTGGAGAAGCGCCCGGCCGACGTCGGCGAGCCCTTCGACCTCTACAAGCGCCTGGAAGGGAAGTGCCCGGTGTGCGGCAGCGCCATCGCGCGCGAGGAGGGCGAGGTCGACTGGCGCTGCAGCGGGGGGCTGTACTGCCCCGCGCAGCGCAAGCAGGCCATCCTGCACTTCGCGCAGCGCCGCGCGCTGGACGTCGAGGGCCTGGGCGACAAGCTGGTCGAGCAGCTCGTCGACGCCGGCATCGTGCGCACGCTGCCCGAGCTCTACACGCTCGGGCTGGCCAAGCTCAGTGCGCTGGAGCGCATGGGCGAGAAGAGCGCGGCCAACCTGCTGGCCGGGCTGGAAAAGAGCAAGTCGACGACGCTGGCGCGCTTTCTCTACGGGCTGGGCATTCGCCATGTCGGCGAGACCACGGCGAAGGACCTGGCGAAGCACTTCGGCGGCATCGACCGGGTGATGGACGCCAGCGTCGAGCAGCTGCTGGAGGTCAACGACGTCGGCCCGGTGGTCGCGCAGAGCATCCGCACTTTCTTCGAGCAGCCGCACAACCGCGAGGTGGTCGAGCAGCTGCGCGCGGTCGGCGTGCACTGGACCGAAGGCGAAGGCACCCAGGCCGAGGCCGGGCCGAAGCCGCTGGCCGGCAAGACGCTGGTGCTCACCGGCACGATGCCCACGCTGGGCCGCGACGAGGCCAAGGACCTGATCGAGGCGGCCGGCGGCAAGGTCAGCGGCTCGGTGTCGAAGAAGACGCACTACGTGATCGCCGGGGCCGAGGCCGGCAGCAAGCTCGACAAGGCGCGGGAGCTCGGCGTGACGGTGCTCGACGAGGAGGGCCTGCGGGCCTTGCTGGCCGGTGGCGACGGAGCCGCGCCGTGAGCCAAGCCGGACAGATCGACTGGCTCGACGCCCTGCGCCTGCGCGCCGCGCAGCCGCCGCTGCGCCCGCGCGAGCCGCTGCGCCTGGGCCGGGCCGAAATCGGCTCGATCGAGCCGGCTATGGGCCAGCGCATGGTCGCGGCGGGCCTGCCGCTGCGCGCCGAGGCGAACGCCTGGCAGATCAGCTCGCACGACGACGAAGCGCTGGCCGAGCTGGCGGACTGGCTGCGCCGCGAGGGCCTGGCCAGCCGCTGGCGCGACGAACTGCTGCCGGTCATCGACGCGGCCGGGCAGCGGCACGGTGCGATCGAACGCGCCGCGGTGCGGCCGCTGGGCATCACCACGCACGCCGTGCACCTGGTCGGCCGCCACCCGGACGGGCGCTTCTGGGTGCAGCAGCGCGCCTTCGACAAGGCCACCGACCCCGGCCTGTGGGACACCCTGGTGGGCGGCCTGATGAGCGCGGACGAAGACGTGCCGAAGACGCTGGAGCGCGAGACCTGGGAAGAGGCCGGCCTGCACCTGGGCGAACTCGACGTGCTGCGGCCCTTGGGCCACCTGCAGATCCGCCGGCCGGTGGACGAGGGCTACATGGTCGAGCGCGCGGTGCTGTTCCAGGCCGTGCTGCCGCTGCGGGCGCGACCGGCCAACCAGGACGGCGAGGTGGCCGGCTTCGCCTGCCTCACGGCCGAGGAACTGCGTGCCCAGCTCGCCGAGGGTCGCTTCACGCTGGAGGCGGCGCTGATCCTGGCGCACGCGATGGAGCAGGACGGCCCGCGCTGATCGCCCTCAGGCCTTCGGCGCGGCGGGGTGAACCCAGCGCTCCAGCGTCGTGAACACCTCCTCGAAGTCGATCGGCTTGGCGATGTGGTCGTTCATGCCGCAGGCCAGGGCGGCCTCGCGGTCACCGACCATCGCGTTGGCCGTCATCGCGATGACCGGCAGCGATTGCCGCTGCGGCGAGCGGCGCAGGGCGCGCGTGGCGGCGTATCCGTCCATCACCGGCATCTGGCAGTCCATCAGCACGGCATCGAAGTCCTTGCGCTCCAGCCAGTCCAGCGCTTCCTGGCCGTTGCCGGCCACGCTGACCTCGATGCCGGCGGTGCCGAGCAGGGCCACCGCCACTTCCTGATTGGTCTCGTTGTCCTCGACGAGCAGGACGCGCGCGCCCCGCAGGCTGGCGTGCGGTGCGGCCGGCGCGGGGGCCGAAGGCAACTCGTGCCTGGCGCCGCCGGACGGATCGACGAGCAGCCGGTTGACCGCTTCGACCAGCGTCGCCGGTGTGACGGGCTTGAGCAGCAGCGCGCCGACGTTCAGCTGTCGCTCGGCCAGCCGCGCCTGCACGCCGTCGCGCGACAGCGGCGTGACCATCAGCAGGATCGGGATGGCCGCGGCGGGCGGCGCTTGCCGGGCCAGGGTGGCGACGCAATCGAGTCCGTCCGCGCCCGGCATGTGCGCGTCGACCAGCAACAGCTGGTACGGCGTGCCGTTCGCATCGGCCTGCGCCCTGCGCTGCAAGGCTGCTTCGGTGTCGGCAACCGCATCTGGCCGCAGACCCAGGGCCTTGCAGGCCCGGATGAGCACCTCGCGTGCGCCGGCACCGTCGTCGACGATCAGCACCCGGGCGGCGCACAGGGCCCGGCTGCCGATCCCCGGCGGCGCCGATGCGGCCAGGCCGGCCTGCAACCCGAAGCGCAGGCTGAAAGCGAAGCGGCTGCCGCGCCCCGGCGTGCTGTCGACCTGCAGCTCGCCGCCCATCAGCCGCACCAGGTGCCGGCTGATCGCCAGCCCCAGCCCGGTGCCGCCGTAGCGGCGGCTGGTGGAGGCATCCGCCTGAGAGAACGACTCGAACAGGTGCTGCTGCACCTCGGCGCTCATGCCGATGCCGGTGTCGCGCACCTCGAACCGCAGGAGGGCCGAGCTGGCGTCGCACGACAGCGCCGCGACAGCGATGGTGACCTCGCCGTGCTCGGTGAACTTGACGGCGTTGTTGCCCAGGTTGAGCAGCACCTGCCCGAGCCGCGATGGATCGCCCAGCAGCGCCGTCGGCAGGTTCGCGGGCAGGTCCAGCAGCAGTTCCAGCCCCGCCTCCTCGGCGCGCAGGCCGAGCACGTCGACCAGCTGCGCCAGCACCTCGTCGAGCGAGAACGCGATCGACTCCAGCTGCAGCTTGCCGGCCTCGATCTTCGAGAAGTCGAGGATGTCGTTGATGATCCCGAGCAGTGATTTCGCCGCGGCATGCGCCTTGCCGACGTAGTTGCGCTGCTGCGGCGCGAGCTCGCCCTTCAAGGCCAGCGCCGACATGCCCAGGATCGCGTTCATCGGCGTGCGGATCTCGTGGCTCATGTTGGCCAGGAAGGCGCTCTTGGCCTGGTTGGCCGCCTGGGCAGCGTCGCGCGCCAGCCGCAGTTCGGCGGTGCGCTGCTGAACGGTCTGCTCGAGTTCGACCTGGTAGCGGTGCTGCGCTGCCTCGGCCTGCTTGCGCTCGGTGAGGTCCAGCACGAGGCCGACGAAGCCGAGCGGCTCGCCGGCCTCGCCCCGTTTGGCCGTCAAGGTCAGCTGCACCGGCACGCGGGTGCCGTCCTTGCGGATGAAGCTCCACTCCGACACGTCGGGCAGGTTGCGGCGCGCGCGGGCGAAGAACACCTCCATGCCGGGCTCGACGGTCTCGCCCAGCTGGTCGGTGAGTTCGCGTGCGCGGCGGGCCACCTCCTGCGGGTCATGCCAGGTGGCCGGCGTCAGCTTGCCCACCACCTCGTCGGCGCTGTAGCCGAGCAGCCGCTCGCTCGCGCGGTTGAACGTCGTCACCACGCCATCGCGGCCGACCGAGACGATGCCGGTGCCCACGTTGTCGAGCACCGCGCGGTGCACGACCGACAGCCGGCGCAGTTCGGCCTCGCGCTCGGAGATCGCCTGCAGCATCGCGTTGAAGCCCTGGCCCAGCCGGGCGATCTCGTCGGCCCCGGCCACCGGCACGCCGTGGCGGTAGTCGGCCCCCGTGCGCACCCGATCGACGGCTTCGGCGAGCGCGGCGATCGGCCTGACGATGCTGCGCTGGAGCGCAGCCCGCAGGCCGAAGGCGAGCACGGTCAGCAGCACGATCGTCCCGGCGGCGATCATGAGCAGGGCATCGCGCGTCTGGCGTTCGAGCTCGCCCAGGTGCATCACCAGGTGCAGCCGCGCGCCGTCGCGCAGGCCTTGCCACGAGTCCACCGTGTGCCGGTCCTGCGACACCAGCAGGCCGTCGGCGCGTGGCGGCAGGTCCTCGGGCGCCGTCTGGCCGCGGGCGCGGTAGCGCGCCAGCTCGCTGCCATCGGCCAGCACGATCTGCGCATCGAGGATCTGTGCATTGGCGCGCAGGGTGTCGAGGATCTCCTGCGCCCGCGTCGCGTCGCGGAAGGCCACGGCGGCCTCCGCGCCCACGGACACCAGCTGCGCATAGGGTTCGATGACGCCGCGGGCGCGGATCTCGAGCGTGAAGCGTTCGAGCAGGAGCACCGCCCCGCTGGCCGCCATGAAGGCCAGCAACGCCGCGACGAAGAGCGCCAGCGCGAGCCTGCCGCGAATGTCCTGCGAGCGCAGCGGCATCATCGCCACCTCCGCAGCGTGCCGTTCTCCAGGACGCCGCGCGACACTTCGAGCATCGTCGAGGGGATCGTCAGCGAGGCGGCGCGGGCCTGGTCGAGGTTGATGCTCATCTCGATGCGGTCGCCGGCGAGCAGCCTGACGATGCCGCCCTCGTCGAGGAACTCCGGCGCGCTGCCCACGGTCAGCACCGGCTGCTTCTGCAGCCTGGCCAGCACGGCACGGCGATCGGCAGCCTGCGCCAGGTCGACGAAGATGATCTGGCACG
>CAZVLY010000077.1:7355-14540 GCA_964628175.1 uncultured Piscinibacter sp.
CCCGCAGCGTGAGCAGCACTTCGCGCGGACGCGAGCGTGTGCTCTGTGACGGCCTGTAGGTGGCGCCGCCGAGGTTCTTGCCGGCCAGCTCCAGGCTGATGGGCCGACCGTTCACTCGCCAGGCAAAGCCCGCCAGCGCATTCACCAGCGTATAGCTCTGGCGCGACCACGCGGGACCGTCCGGCAGCAGCGTCTGGTCGCGCACGATGTTGAGGCCTCCGCCCAGGTAGGCGCCTTCCAGCGGGCCCGGGCCGAAGTCGTGGCGCGCCCACAGGTTGGCCAGGTGCGGTGCGCTCATCTGTAGCCTGGCGCCGTGCAGCAGCTTCACGTTCTTGTAGTTGATCTGGCCCGCGGCATCCAGCGTGGCGGGGTCCTGCGCCAGCACCGCGGCATCGTGGCCCGTGACTTCGACGATGCGCGCGTCCATGTAGCTGTAGGAGAGATAGACCTGCCAGCGTGGCGCGGGCTTCAGCGAGAGGTCCAGTTCGACGCCGCGCGAGCGTTGCTCGCCGCTTTGCAGGTTGAAGATCTCCACCGAGCCGGCGGCGTTCGTCCGCGCCAGGTCGTTGACGATCCGCCGGTTGCGCAGGTCGAAGAAGCTCAGCGTGCCGCTGACGCGGCCGTCCAGCAGCACGCTCTTCAAGCCCAGGTCGAAGCCCTTGCCTTCGCTGGGTTCGGCGGCGCCCGTCGTCCCGTCGAGGCGGTTCAGGATGCTCGCGCCGGGCACGAAGGACTCGGCATACGAGGCGAACACGGCCAGGCCCGGATCGATCTTGTAAAGCACGCCCAGCTGCGGCGTGGTCTTGCGGGCGTCGATCCGGTCGACCCGCTGCGCGACCCGGTTCTCGATGTTGTTGGTCGTGCGGGTCAGGCGCCAGCCGGCCAGCAGCAGCAGCCGATCGTCGAGCAGCCCCAGCGTGCTGCCGGCATAGACGGACCGGTCTTCGGCATCGGAACGGCGGTCCGTCGGGTTCGCGGTGAGCGCCGATCGCGGGATGGTGACGTGCCGATTCCAGGTGGACGGGTCGCGCAGGTCCCACAGCGGCAAGGGCGAGGCGATCGGGTCGCTGCCCAGCGCCGGGTCGTTCGGCGCCTGGGCCGCCCAGTTCTCGAACTCCCGCCGGACCCGCTGCGCGCCCAGCAGCACGCGCAGGCTCGCGGCCCCGAACCGGTACTGGCCGACCGCATCGACCGACAGGGTTTCGTCCCGGTTGACGTAGACCTGCGCGCGCAGGCGCCGGCCCTGCAGGAAGGTCGTGTTGTCGGGCATGCCGAAGTTGCCCGAGAACAGCATGTCGGTGCTGTAGTGCTGCTTCGCGTAGGCGCCGCGCAGGTGCCAGTGATCGTCGAGCGTGAAGTCGACCCACGCGCTCAGGCCTTCGCTTTCGCTGCGGCGGTAGTCGACGTCGGACATGCTGTTCCAGGTGTCCGGCAGGCCCGGCACGTCGACGCCGGCCAGGTTGGGATCGGACGGCGTTGGCACGATGCCGCGCTGGCGCCCGTAGCCCGGCTTTTGCAGCAGCAGCGGGGTCTCGAGCTTGCGGAAGTTCTCGTACTTGAGCGACACGCTGACCCGCTCGCTGGCCTGCCACCACAGCGCGGGGGAAAGGTTGCGCGACTGCGCGTCGTACGGCTCCCAGTAGTGGATGTCCTGGTCGTGCGATGCGGCGAGGCGGTAGCGCAGCGTGCCCGAGACAGGCCCGGTCACGTCGGCCTCGGCGCGGTACTGTCCGTAGGAGCCGAACCCGGCCCGGCCGGAAGCCTCGAAACGCGGCTGCGGGCTCTTGGTGATGATGTTGACGATGCCGCCGGGTGCCACCTGCCCGTACAGGAAGGACGAGGGACCCTTGACCACCTCCACGCGGGCGATGTTGGTGAAGTCGAAGATCGAGGGGCCGGCGAAACCGTCGCGCAGGATCTGCGTGCCGCCCGGCACCGAACTCACGGCGAAGCCGCGGATCGCGAGGTTGGCATTGCCTTCGCTGAAGTCGTTGCTTCGGTAGGTCACGCCCGGCGAGTAGCGGGCGATGTCATGGATGTCGCGCGGCGCCTGGTCCCGGATGAAGGCCTCCGTGAACGCCTGGATGGCAAACGGCAACTCGCTCACCGGGGCATCGAAACGCGAGGCGGACACGGCGTTCGAGGCGCGGTAGCCACGATCGAGATGGCTCGAGACCTCGAAGGGCGAGACGGGCACGTTCACCAGCTCGGTGATGTCCATGTCGGCCACGTCCCGGGTCGCGGCCACAGGCGGGCGGGCATCGCCGTCGGCAGCGGTCGCGGGCGGCAGCGCCAACCCTGCCAGCAAGGCCCAGGCGAGCCTGACCCGATGCCGTTGCGCCGTCTCCAAGCGCCAAGTCCCCATGTGTGCCCCCAACCGAGCCCATCTTGTAGGTTCAGTCTAGGAGCTTCCGGCCCCCCGGGGGCCGACATGCGTCAAGCCAGACGCAACGACAGCACGCCGGCCAGCACCAGCACCGTCCCGGCGGCACGCAGGGCGCCGAATTCCTCCTTCAGCCACAGCGTGCCCAGCGCCGCGGCGAACAGCACCGAGGTCTCGCGCAGCGCCGCCACCGTGGCGACCGGCGCCTGCGTCATCGCCCACAGCGCGATCGCGTAGGAGCCGAACGAGGCCGCGGTGCCGGCCAGCGCGAGCTTCCAGCGCTGCGCCATGTAGCGCCAGGCCTGCGGCCGCTGCTCGCCGCGCCGCCACATGACGAGCAGGAAGTAGGGCAGCCCTTCGAAGAGGAACAGCGTGGCCACGTAGCTCAGCGCATGGCCGGCGGCGCGCACGCCCAGGCCGTCGATCACCGTGTACAGCGCGATGATCGCGGCGTTGGCCAGCGCGTAGCGCAGCGCCTTGCCGGGGTGGCCGCCGAGGGCGCTGCGCGACAGGCCCACGCCGACCACGCCGACACTGACGGCCAGCACGCCCAGCCAGGCCGCCGGCGGCAGCACCTCGCCGATGACGGCCGCGCTGGTGCAGGCCACCAGCAAGGGCGCCAGGCCACGCATCACCGGGTAGGTCAGGCCGAGATCGCCATGCCGGTAGGCGCCGACCAGCGCGATGTAGTAGCCCAGGTGCACGACGATGGACGCGGCGAGGTAGGGCCAGGCCTCGCGCCCCGGCAGGCCGACGACGGCCACCACCGGCAGCGCGACGACCATCCCCAGGCCATGGATCAGCGCCGTGTCGAGCGACTTGTCGGCGCCGCCCTTGATGAGGGCGTTCCACGAGGCGTGCAGCAGCGCGCCGAAGAGCACCGCGGCCACCACCGGCCAGGTCAGCGCCATCGCTCAGCGCGGCGGCTGGTGGCTGTCCTCGCCCGACAGCTCGGCGAGCTTGGAGTGGCGGATGCGCGTCTGCGAGAGCACGCCGGCCGAGTCCAGGATGGGGTAGGCGATCGAGCACAGGTGCGAGTTGATGCGCTTGAGGTCGCTGATCAGGTCCAGGTGCAGCGAACTCGTCTCGATGCTCTGCGCGGTGTTGTCCTGCAGCCGCGCGATGTGGCTGGCGGCGTACTCGCGCTCGAGGTCGCGGAATCGCGCCTTCTCCTCCAGCAGCTTCTTCGCGTCGCGCACGTGGCCGTCGAGGAACACGCTCATGCCCAGGCGCAGGTTGGCCATCAGGCGCTCATGCAGGTGGCTGATCTCGGCCAGGCCGGCCTCGGAGAAGCTGCGGTTCTTGCGGATCTTCTTGTCCTCCACGTCCTGCAACACGCGCTCGATGACGTCGCCGATCTGCTCCATGTTGATGGTGAACGAGAGAATGTCGGTCCAGCGCCGGCTCTCGCGCTCGGACAGCGCCTCGCGCGAGATCTGCGTCAGGTAGAACTTGATCGCCGAGTAGAGCTCGTCGACGCTGTCGTCCATCTTGCGCAGCTGCTCGGCCAGCTGCAGGTCGTTGTGGCGGATCACCGGCATGATGCCGCGCAGCATCGTCTCGACCACGTCGGCCTGGTGCAGTGCTTCGCGCGCCGCGCAGCTGATCGCCAGCGAAGGCGTGGCCAGCGCCGACGGGTCGAGGTGGCGCGGCCGCGAGGCGTCGGCGCCCAGCGCCTGCTCGCGCAGCACGCGCTCGACGAGCCGGCCCACCATGCCCGTGAAGCTGATGAACAGCAGCGCCAGCATGAGGTTGAAGCCGAGGTGGAACCAGACCACCTGCTCGTGCACGGCGGCACCGGTGAGCTGCAGCCACACATGGGCCTGCGGCAGCAGCGGGATCGCGATCGCCGCACCGCAGAGCTTGAAGATCAGGTTGCCCAGCGGCAGGCGGCGCACCTGCGGCGAGGCGCCGCCGGTGGCGATCATGGCGAGCAGGCCGCTGCCCAGGTTGGCGCCGATGACCAGGCCCAGCGCCACGTTCGCCGGCAGGATGCCGGAGCTGGCCAGCGTCGCGGTGAGCAGCACGATCGCCAGGCTCGAGTACGACAGCACGGTGAGCACCGCGCCGACCACGATGTCGAGCAGCACCTCGTTGGGCAGCGAGGCCAGCAGCGCGCGCACGGCCGGAGACTGCGTGAGCGGCGTGGTCGCCTCGACGATCAGCTGCAGTGCCAGCGTGATCAGCCCCAGGCCGATCAGCACGCGGCCGACGCGGCCGATGCCGGTGTCCTGCCGCGAGGTGAACATCACCACGCCGGCGAAGATCAGCAGCGGCGACAGCCAGGAAAGGTCGAACGAGAAGACCACCGCCATCATCGCGGAGCCCACATCGGCGCCCAGCATCACGGCCAGCGCCGCGCCGGTGGCCACTAGCCCCTTGCCGACGAAGCTGGCGACGATCAGGCAGGTGGCGGTGGCGGACTGCACCAGGCTGGTCACGCCCAGGCCGGCGAGCATGGCCCGCAGCCGATTGCTGAAGCTGCGCGACAGCACGCCGCGCAGGTTCTCGCCCGCCACGCGCAGCATGCCGGTGCGCACGAGGTGCGTGCTCCACACCAGCAGGGCAATGGCGGCGAGCAGGTTGAGCAGATGGATCAAACAGGTCTCCGGGGCGGGCTCAGGGCTTCATCTGCAGCATCTGCGAGATCTGTGCCGACGCGGCCTGCAGCCGCGGCAGGAACTGCTCGACCATGTGCTGCGCCGAGGTGCGCGCCGCCTGGCCGCTGATGTTCATCGCGGCGATCGCGCGGCCGGAGCGGTCGCGGATCGGCACCGACAGCGAGACCAGGCCCTCTTCCAGTTCCTGGTCGACCAGGCACCAGCCCTGCCGGCGCACACGCGCCAGTTCGGCCTTCCAGCGCGCCGGCTCGGTCAGGGTGTGCGCGGTGTGCGCCACCAGCGGATGGCCGGCGAGCAGCGCGTCGAGCGAGGCGGCATCCAGCTCGGCGAGCAAGGTGCGGCCCATCGAGGTGCAGGCCGCCGGCAGCCGGCTGCCGATGCCCAGGTTGATGCTCATGATCTTGTGCGTCGGGATGCGCAGGACGTAGACGATGTCGGCGCCGTCGAGCACGGCCGCCGAGCAGGACTCCTTGACCTCTTCGACCAGCTTTTCCATCACCGGTTCGGCCAGGTTCCACAGCGGCAGCGACGACAGGTAGGCGAAACCGAGGTCGAGGATCTTCGGCGTGAGGCTGAACTGGCGGCCCTGGCTGCTGACGTAGCCCAGGCCCTCGAGCGTGAGCAGGATGCGGCGCGCGCCGGCGCGGGTCAGCCCGGTGCGCTGGGCGACTTCGGTCAGCGTCTGCTGCGGGGCGCGCGCGTCGAAAGAGCGGATCACCGCCAGCCCGCGGGCGAACGACTGGACGTAGCTGTCGCCGGGGCGCGGGCGTTCTTCGGTGGCGTTTGCGGCGGGCAAGGTCGCGGTGTCGGGCATGCCCCAGTCTATCGCCCCGGCCCTCAAAGGCCGGTCAGGCTGAGCGAGCGGCTTTCTCCGAACACCGGCCGCGCTTCCAGGCCGAAGGCGGCCACGGCGCGGCTGCGGCCCTGGCGCTTGGCTTCGTAGAGCGCCTGGTCGGCACGGCGCAGCGCGTCGTCGAGTGTCTCGCCGTCGTGCATCTGCACGATGCCGAAGCTCAGGCTCAACGGCGCGTGCGTGGGCGCGAGCTGGCGGTCGGCCAGGCGGGCGACGATGCGCGTGGCCACCGTCATCGCGTCGTCGATGCCGGTGCCGGGCAGCAGCACGGCGAACTCGTCGCCGCCCAGGCGGCCGGCCACGTCGGGCGTGCGCAGCGAGTCGCGCACGCAGCGCGCCACCTGGCGCAGCGCCTCGTCGCCGGCGGCGTGGCCGAGCAGGTCGTTGATGCGCTTGAAGTGGTCGACATCGAACATCATCAGCGTGCACGGCGGCGGCGCGCCGGCCTCGAGCACGCGTGCGGCCAGTTCGTGGAAGTGCCGGCGGTTGGGCACGCGGGTCAGCACGTCGATGTCGGCCAGGTAGCGCAGCTTGCGGTGCATCGCGCGCAGGTTGGCCTCGGAACGTTCGCTGGTCAGCATCATCGCGAGGTAGACCATCACCAGCGACGACACCACGATCACCAGACCGCTGGCCAGCAGCAGGCGGTCGCCGTCGACGCTGTCGATGTCGCCCGTCAGTGCCAGCCCCAGCCGGAACGCCTGAACCGCGGCGCAGGCCAGCTCCACCGAGACCAGCAGCTTCATCGTGCTGCCCTCGCGCAGTTCGGCCATGCGCGAGAGCATCAGCGCGCTGTACAGGTGCAACGTGCAGGCGCCCGCAGCGAAGGCCGCCACACGGTCGGCCAGCGAGCCGTGCGCCGCCCAGGCCGCCAGCCACACCAGGTAGGCCAGCGACAGCAGCAGCCAGTCGAGCGACTGCGGCACGCGCGTGGCGTGGCGAAGGCAGAAGCGGCGCATGCCCGCCAGCACGACGATCGGCCACTGCAGCAGCAGCAGGTTGCCCAGCGGCAGCAGTTCCGGCGCGCTGTCGCGGAACAGGTGCAGCAGGCAGCCCAGCGCCAGCAGCCATTGCGCGGCGACCCACCAGCCGTAACCGCGGTAGGTGCGCTGCGTCAGGCCGTGCAGCGTCATCACCGCGGCCGACGTGGCCAGCGCAGCGATGCAGACGGTCATCAGGGTGGGCAGGTGCAGGCTCATGGTGCCGTTCGGGGATGCGGAATTCTGGGCTTCCAGGTGCCGTTGCGCGTTACCTCTTTGGGGGGATGCAACTAGGGGGTGGGTCAGAATCGCTACCATCGCGCCGCGTCGTGCAGTGCGTTGTGCACA
>CAZVLY010000078.1:0-14288 GCA_964628175.1 uncultured Piscinibacter sp.
AGGGTCCCGCGGGCGTGCAGGCGCGCCTGAACGACGTGCTGATCGACAGCTACGCCCCCGATGAGCCGCGCGGCTACCCGACGCTGTGCAAGGGCCGCTTCGTGGTCGACGGCGAACGCGGTTACGCGATCGAGGAGCCGACCAGCCTGAACACGCTGGCCATCCTGCCGGAGCTGATCGAACTCGGCGTGAAGGCGATCAAGATCGAAGGCCGCCAGCGCAGCGCAGCCTACGTCGAGCAGGTCACGCGGGTGTGGCGCGCGGCGATCGACCACGCCGGCGCGGCCCGCGGCCGCTACAGCGTGCAGCCGGCGTGGACGCGCCAGCTGGCGCGCCGCGCCGAGGGCCAGCAGCAGGCGCTGGGCGCCTACAACCGCCCGTGGCGCTGAGGGCCATGCACATGAATGCGTCGATGAATCCGACCCCCACGCCGCGCCTGGCCCTCACCGTCGGCCCGGTGCTCTACCACTGGCCGCGCGACACGCTGACGCAGTTCTATGCCGACCTCGCCGACGGCCCGGCCGACACCGTCGTGCTCGGCGAGACCGTCTGTGCGCGGCGGCGCGAGCTGCGCCTGGACGACTGGCTCGCGCTCGGCCGCGAGCTGCGTGCAGCCGGCAAGCAGGTCGTGCTCGCGGCGCAGGCGCTGATCGAGACCGAGGCCGACCTGCGCCTGCTCGAACGCCAGGCCGGGCAGACCGAGTTCGCCGTCGAGGCCGGCGACGCCTCGGCGCTGCAGCTACTGGCCGGCCGCGTGCCGCTGGTGCTGGGCCCGCACCTGAACATCTACAGCCGCGCCGCGCTGGTCGAGCATGCCGACCTCGGAGCGAGCCGCTGGGTGGCGCCGGTCGAGCTGGCGCTCGACGCGATCGCGCGCGTCAACCCGGTGCAGGACCCGGTGCGCACGCCCGCCGGCGAGGCGCTGGCCACCGAGGCCTGGGCGTTCGGCCGCCTGCCGCTGGCCTTCTCGGCGCGCTGCTTCACGGCGCGCCGCCACCGCGTGGCCAAGGACGACTGCGGCTACCGCTGCCTGGCCGATCCCGACGGCCTGCTGCTCGCGTCCGGCGAGGGGCAGGACTTCCTCGTGCTCAACGGCACGCAGACGCAGTCGGCCAGCGTGCAGAACCTGATCGGCGACGGCGCGGCGCTGCGCGAGGCCGGCGTGACGCAGCTGCGCCTGTCGCCCTGTTCGCAGGGCTTCGCGCAGGTGCTCGCGGATTTCGACGCGGTGATGAACGCCGGCGCGGCCGCCGGCGAACGCGCCGCGGCCTGGGCCGGCCTCGGCGTGCCGGGGCCCTTCAGCAACGGTTATGCGCGGCGCCTGCCGGGCATGGCCTGGCGCGACACATGAACACGCTGTCCCCGCGTCCCGTTCCCGCCGGACTGCCGTCCGTCTTCGCACCGCTGCACCGGCGCGTCAGCGCCTGGGTGGAGCGGCTGCCGACCGCGCCGCCCTCGTGGCTGGCCGCGCGCGTGCTCGATCGGGTGCTGCTGCCGCGCCTGCCGGCCGATGCGCGCGCGGCGCTCGAGGGCCGCTGCGTGGAGCTGTGCGTCAGCGACTTCGGCCTGCGCGTGCGTCTGAAGATCACGCCGGCGGGCTTTGCGCCGGCGGGCGAGCACGGCGACGCGGCCCTGCGCATCGCCGCCACCGGCACGAGCTACCTGCGCCTGCTGCGCGGCGAGGACGATCCGGACCGCTTGTTCTTCGAGCGCGTGCTGGTCATGGAAGGCGACACCGAGCTCGGCCTGGTGCTGAAGAACACGCTCGACGCCATCGGCCCGCTGTGGCCGCGGCCGCCGGCGCGGCGGCGCTGATCGCGCTGCGTCCTCTGCGCGACCGGCGCGCTCAGGCCGCGCCCGCGTGCCACAGGGCGGCGAAGAAGTGGCAGGCACTGCCACCCATCACGAACAGGTGCCAGACGAAGTGTGCGTAGCGCCACTTCGAGTCGAACAGGAAGACCACCGCCCCGGCGGTGTACGACAGCCCGCCGGCGACCAACCAGACCAGCCCCGCGGCGGACATGCGCTCGACCAGCGGCGCGGCGGCGATCAGGGCGACCCAGCCCATCGCGACGTACAGGCCGGTCGACCACAGCGGATGTTTCAGCCGGTCGAACAGCTTGGCGGCGATGCCCAGCATTGCGGCCGCCCAGACCACGCCGAACAGCGACCAGCCCCAGGCGCCGTGCAGCACGCCGAGCACGAAGGGCATGTAGCTTCCGGCGATGAACAGGTAGATGCAGGCGTGGTCGAGACGGGCCAGCCAGGCCTTGGCGCGGCCCGCCGGCATGGCGTGGTACAGCGTCGAGACGAGGTAGAGCACGATCATCGTGCCCGCGAACAGCGCCGCGCCGACGATGTCGGCGGCACGCCCGCGCGTCGCGGCGGCATGCACGAGGACGGGCAGCGCGGCCGTGGCGAGCAGCAGCCCGATGCCGTGGCTCGAGGCGTTGGCGATCTCCTCGCCCCAGGTCTGCGTGCGGGATGCGGCGGGCGTCGTCATGCCGGCATTTTCGCCGACGGCAGGAAGGCGTCGCTGAAGCAGAAGCCCTCGCCCAGGCCCTGGGCGAGGAAGGCCGGCACCGCCGCCTCGACCATCTTCACCGAACCGCAGACGTAGACCTCGTGGCCCTGCAGGTCGGGGAAGTCCGCCAGCATGGCCTCGTGGACCAGGCCGGTGCGGCCGGCCCAGCCCTCGGCCGGGTCGGCCTCGGACAGCACCGGCACGAAGTGGAACTGCGCGTGCTCGCGCTGCCACTGCTCGGCCAGCGCCAGCGCGTAGAGGTCGGCACGGTGGCGCACGCCCCAGTACAGCCACATCGGCCGGGTGAGGCCGCGCGCGAAGGCGTCCTCGACGATGCTCTTGATCGGCGCGAAGCCGGTGGCACCGGCGACGAACAGGATCGGGGCGTCGCCCTCGCGCAATGTGAAGTCGCCGAGCGGGCCCTCGAAGCGCAGCGTGTCGCCGACCTTCATCTGCGTGAACACCTGGCCGGTGAAGCGCCCGCCGGGGATGCGCCGCACGTGCAGCTCGATGTGCCCGCGCACCTGCGGCGGGTTGGCGAACGAGAAGGCGCGGCGCTGGCCGTCGTCGAGCAGGATGTTGATGTACTGGCCAGCGCGGAACGGCAGGTCCTGGCCGTCGGGCAGGGCGAGGATCAGGCGCGCCACGTCGTCGCTGAAGCGGTCCAGGCGCGCCACCCGCGCCTCGTGCACGGGCAGCGGTGCGCGGGCGTCGGCGCGTTCGACGTCGATGTCCAGGTCCGACAGCGGCGTGGCGCAGCACATCAGCGCCTGGCCCTGCGCCCGCAGGGCGTCGGGCAGCGCGCTGCGCTGGTAGATGCCGTGGTCGACGCTGCCGTGCAGCACCGTGCACCGGCACATGCCGCAGCCGCCGTTGCGGCATGCGTCGGGCAGGGCGAGGCCCTGGCGCAGGCCGGCCTCGAGCAGGGTCTCGCCGGCGCGCACGGCGATCGGCTGCGTGGCCGGATGCACGGTCAGATGGAACTCGCCCGCGCCGGTACGGCGCCGGCGCGGCGGCAGCCAGGGCAGCAGCACGAGCAGCAGCGTGCCCGCGCCGACCAGCGCCCACACGGCCCCGAACGACCAGCGGTCGAACAGCGGCAGCAGCGGCAGGTAGAACCAGTCGAGCCGCAGCTGCGTGACCGCGACGGCGAGGTTCGCCGCGCCGCCCTGGCTGAGCACCGGCCGCAGCAGAGCCAGCAGCAGCAGCGCGGCCAGCAGGCCGAGCAGGATGGGCTGCGGCGGATGCGTGCGCGCCTTGGGCACGCGCTGTACATGGATGAACATCAGCAGCAGCACGACCAGCGGCAGGCCGATGTGCATGAAGGCCAGCAGCGAGAAGAAGCGGTCGGTGATGCTCGACGGGTGGATGACGTTGCGCATCAACGTGCCGCCGAAGCCGGGCAGCCAGTCGATCCATTCGAAGCTGGCGGTGATGACGTACTGGGCCAGCCGGTCCCAGGGCAGCATGTAGCCGTTGATGCCCGAGACGTAGACGCCCCAGACCAGCGCCACGCCGGACAGCCACGAGAACCAGCGGAAGCCGCGGAAGCGGTCGAAGGCGAAGTGGCGCAGCAGGTGCAGCAGCATGGTCACCACCATCGCGTCCGAGGCGTAGCGGTGCACGCTGCGCAGGATGCCGCCGGCGAACCACTGGCGGTGCGTCAGCGCCTCGACCGAGGCGTAGGCATCGGCCACGCCGGTCTCGAAGAAGGCGTAGAGGTACAGGCCGCTGCCGGCCACCACCCAGAACAGGAAGAAGCTGCTGGCACCGAGGTGGTACAGCGGATTGAGCCGGTCGCCGAATGCCGAGTTGAACAGCGCCTCGACGCGCATGAACAGCCACTGCAGGGCGGCCTGCAGCCGCTTCATGCCCGCTCCGCCGCGGGCACCGGCTGCCGCATGGCGCGCACCACGACCACCACGAAGAGCAGCCCGCCGACGATGGCGATCGCCCCGCCCAGGCCCATCAGGCCCATGCCGGCGACTTCGGACGCGCTGCGCAGCACCTGCTCGGCCCCGGCCACCTTGCGCTGCACGCCGTAGCCGCCCGACCACACCAGGCCGAGGATGTGCATCAGCTGCCCGGCGCCGTACAGGCTGGGCTGCAGGCTCGCCAGCCGGCCCTCGGGCGCGCCGTAGCCCAACTGCGGCAGCAGGTGGTAGACGAGGCCCATCAGGGCCAGCGTCACGCCGACGATGCAGCCGTGGTAATGCGCCGGGATGCGCACGTTGCTGCCGGCGATGAACACGCCAATCAGCCCGCCGCAGGCGAACAGCAGCATCGACGCGATCAGCGCCGCGCGCAGCGGCCGCTGCGTCGGCGCGGGCCGCCCTGCGCCGCGTAACCCGAGGCTCACCGCCAGCGCGATCGGCAGGATCGCCAGCCCGCCGCCGAAGCGCATCGCCCAGGTGTGCAGGTTGCGGTGCTCGACCGAGGCGATGTCGTGGGCCAGGTAGGCCCAGGGCGTGACGAACACGCTGACCAGGGCGAGCGCGAACAGGCCCAGCGCCACGCGCGGGCTCAGCGGCACGCGCGCACCGCAGGCGCCGGCCAGCCACAGCCAGCCGACCAGCATCAGCAGCGTCCAGGTGAACTGCAGCGCGTGGCCGCCGCCCCAGTAGAGGATCTCGTAGTAGGCGCGGCCGGCCAGCGTCTGCGGTAGCACGGCGAACGACCAGGCGAAGGCGCCGAGTGCCACGGCGGTGGCCACCACGCTGGCGTTCAGGCCGAAGTGCAGGGCGCCGGCGCCATCGAAGGCGATGCCGATGCGCGGCGCGGCGAGCAGGCTGCGCAGCACCAGCACGGCCACGCCGGCGCCGAACACCAGCAGCCCGGCGATGAAGGGCGCGCCGTCGAGCATGGGGATGTAGTTCGCCATCACCGCCTCGCCGCTGCCGAGGAAGGGCGCCAGCGACATCAGCGCCGCTCCGGCCCCGCACAGGCCCAGCGCCGCCCAGCCCCAGCCGGTCCGCCGCGCCGTGCCGTGCAGGCTCCACAGCATGCCGGCCAGCGCGATGAACCACACCAGCACCGACAGGTCGACGTGCACCACCAGCGCGACGCGGAAGAAGTCGGCCACCGGGAACAGGCGGTTCAACCCCGGCGTGCGCGACAGCACCAGCAGCACCGAGAACAGGCCCGAGCCGATCAGCGCCAGCAATCCGAGCCACAACCAGCCGCGGGCGAGCGCGCGGCGCGCGTCGGTGGGCACGGGCAGGGCGTAGTCGTGCAGCGCAGCGGCCGCGGCCGATCGTTCGGGGGCCCGCGCCAGGGAGGGATTCAGGGTGTTCATTGCAGCGTGATCTTCTGGGTCGCGGTGTCGAAATCGATCACCAGGATCTGGGCCGGCGCGAGCGTCACGGTCTCGTCGCGCACATGGTCGAAGCCGCTGTGGCGCGCGTCGTCGCGCAGGCGCACCGTCACGCGGTGCGGGCCGGCGCTCACCGCCATGCGGTGGTAGACGGAGGAGGCACCGTCCTTTGACAGGCCCGAAGGCCGGGCGACGTGGCGCAGCGCGGGCGCGCCGTCGACGTCGAGCTCGACCACGATGGGCGAACGTTCGCGCGGGCAGCGCAGCGGCGCGCGCATGTTGGGCGGCAGCCTGGCGAGCTCCTCGGGCGTCTGCGGCCGGCAGTCGGACACCGGCTTGCCGGTGTGGCTGAAGCTGAGCTTGACGAGCGCCTGGTCGCTGGCCAGCTGACGGTAGGGCGGCCAGCCGGAGAACACGCCGATGACGAGCGCGAACAGCCCGTACAGCAGCACCTGGCCGATCCAGGCGGCCGGCGTGAGGGAAGCCTTGCGCTCATCCATGGGCGGGCTGCTCGATCAGCGCGGCGGGGCGCGCACGGTTCCGGATCCGCTCGAGCGCGCGGCGCAGCGCGGCCTCGTCGCCGGCGTCGGCCCACACCGTGGTCACCCGATCGCGCGGCACCGAGCCACGCAGGTGCGGCTCGCGCGTGCCGGCCAGGCGCGCCTCGGTCCAGCGCTGGCCGAGGCGGAACTCGCAGCCGCCGGCGCGGCAGGCGCTCACCAGCACCGCCGCGGCGCCGTCGCGCAGCGCGTACTCGACGAAGGAGGGCGGCAGCGCCGCGCTGCACATCAGGCTGAACGGCGCCACGTCGGGCGCGGCCAGCGAGGCCACTCGCGCGCCGCGATCGCAGCCGAACACGACGATGGGCTGCTCGCTCGCCGAGGCCGCCAGCGCCTGCTGCAGGCCGCGGCGCAGGGCGCCGATCGGCGCGCTGGGCATGTCGATGCCGGTGACGAGTTCGGCCGCGCTGCGGAACGGCGTCGACGACGGGCAGGCGCCGACGCAGATGCCGCAGCTCGCGCACAGGTCGGCGTTCACCTGCGCCATCTGGCGGCCGATGCGCTGGTTGGGGTGCGGCACCATGGTCACGGCGGCGTAGGGGCAGTCGTCGAAGCAGCGCCGGCAGCCGTTGCAGTTGGCCGGGTCGACCACGGCGACGGGCACGGCGGCCGCGCGCTGCGGCACGAAGGGCAGCGCGAACAGCAGCGCCAGCGTGGCCGCCAGCAACACCCACACGAAGCCGGCCGAGGTGGCGTCGACCAGCGGGTGCACGAACAGCAGCAGCCAGTCGAAGCGCAGCGCGCCGGGCACGATGGACAGGTCGGCCGCCGCATGGCTGGTCACCGGCTGCACGACGGCGAGCGCGAGCAGCGTCGCCAGGCTGCCCGCCGCCAGCGCGCGCGGCGGGAACACCGCTGCGCGGCTGATGCGCTGGATGTGGAACCACAGTCCGAACACCAGCAGCAGCGGCACGCCGAGGTGGACGAACACGAACAGCGAGAAGAGGCGGTCGTTGACCGCCGCGGCGTCGAGGAAGTTGCGCGACAGCGGCGTGGCGAACAGCGGCAGCCGGTCCAGCCACTCGGCGGTGGCGACGGCGGAGAACTGGCCGAGCCGGTCCCAGTGCAGCCAGAAGCCGCCGATCGCGCTGACGAAGGCGAACAGCAGCAGCGGCACGCCGGTCAGCCAGGAGAAGCGCCGAAAGCCGCTCCAGTGGCCGGCCAGCCACTCGCGCAGCAGGTGCGCCAGCATCAGCAGCACGAAGGCGTCGGCGGCGTAGCGGTGCAGGCTGCGCAGCAGGCCGCCGAGGGACCACGGCGAGCGCGACAACTGCTCGATCGAGTGCCACGAGGCTTCGACCGAGGTGTCGAGCACCGCGTACAGGTAGATGCCGCTGACGGCGAGCAGCCAGAACATCAGGAAACCGAGCGTGCCGAGCTGGCGCAGCGGGTTGCGCGCCGACCCGAAGGCCGCGTCGAAGCCGTGCTCGAGCCCGCGCCAGGCGGCCAGGGCGGTCTCACGCAAGGTGATCGCGCCGGCGTTTGCGCGCCTCGATGACGAAGAAGGCCAGCATCGCCAGCATGAAGGTCACGCCGCCGGCGATTTCCAGGATCAGGCCGTACTTGAAGCGGTAGGTGCCCGTGTCGGGGTCGTAGACGGTGCAGATGATGCGCACGCGCTCGACCAGGTCGGCCAGGGCCGACGGCTGGCCGGCGGGTGCGCCGCGCAGCAGCTGGCGCAGCGGTTCGCCGAGCTGGTCGGGCGTCAGGCGATCGCCGTAGACCTGCGCGTGGATGCGGCCGTCGCCGTCGACCACGGTGACGCCGACCACGTGGTCGAAGCCCGAGGGCGTGGCGAGGTAGCTGAAGCCGAAGTCGCGCGTGAGCGCATCCACCGTCGCGGGCGGCGGGCTGAGGAAGTCCCAGTTCGGCGCGTCGATGCGGTGCTGCGCGGCGAAGGCGCGCAGCGCCTGCGGCGAATCGGCCGGCTGGTTGAAGCCGATGCTGACCACGTTGAAGCTCTGCGCGCCGAAGGCCTGCTCCAGCGGCTGCAGCGACGCCTGCAGCGAGCGCGTGCTGGTCGGGCAGACCTGGAAGCAGCCGGTGTAGATGAAGCTCACCAGCAGCGGCTTGCCGCGGTAGCTCGACAGCGGCACCGGCCGGCCCGAGCGGTCGAGCAGTGTGTGCGCAGCGACGGAGCGGCCGATGGCCGCCTGGCTGTCGCGCAGCGCGGCGTCGCGCGAGAGGCTGGGCGCGGGGGGCGGGGTGTCGCTCGGCACGCTGGCCACGAAGGGCGACTGGCCCGGCGGCGTGGCGGCGGGCCAGCCCGGGCCGGCCGCTCCGACCAGCAGCGGCAGGATGGCGCCGACGGCCAGCAGCGTGTGACGAACCAGCCGGCCGTGCATGCGAGCGGCTCCGGCAGGCTACCGGATCAGCCCGTCGATGCTGGCCGCGGCCAGCAGCAGGCTGAGTTGCAGCAGCGACGCGAAGAAGGCCCCCATGGCCGTCTTGCGGCTCGGCTCGAGCGCCAGCGTCCACGACTTGATCACGAAGTAGCCGCCGCCGACGATCGCGCCCAGCATGTACACCGGCCCGGCGCCGAACCAGCCCGGCAGCAGCGAGGCCAGCACCAGCGCGAGCGTGCTCGCGAACACCGCCCGGGCAGCGCGCGGCGTGCCCACCACCACCGGCAGCATCGGCACGCCGGCCGCCGCATAGTCGGCCTGGCCGGCGATGGCCAGGCTCCAGAAATGCGGCGGCGTCCACAGGAACAGCACCAGCGCCAGCAGGCCCGGCAGCGGGCCGATGGACGGGTCGACCACCGCGGCGCCGGCCAGCACCGCGAAGCTGCCCGACAGCCCGCCGACGACGATGTTGGTCCAGCTGCGCAGCTTCAGCCACACCGTGTAGACGACGCCGTAGAAGAAGGCGCCGAGGAAGATGTACAGCGCGGTGCTCGCATTGAGCAGCCACCAGGCCGTGCCGACCGAGGCCGCCAGCATCGCCGCGATCATCAGCAGCCAGGCCGGCGAGTGCGGCAGTGCACCGCTGGCGAAGGCGCGCCGGCGCGTGCGCGCCATCAGGCGGTCGTTGTCAACCTCGTAATACTGGTTGAAGGCGCCGACGCTGGCCGAGGCACCGAGCACCGTCAGCGCCAGCACCACCACCTGCAGCAGGCTCGGCGCCGCGCCGGGCGTGACCGCCAGCCCGACCAGCGCGGTGACCATGATGAGCACGCCGATGCGCAGCTTGAACAGGCTCAGCACGAGCCGCGCCAGCTCGAGCGGGCTGCGGTGGGCGACGGGTGCCAGCGTGGTGGTGTTCATCGCGGCGCTCCCGTGCTCAGCTCAGGCCCCAGACCTGCGACAGGTACTTCCAGTTGATGAAGTAGTACAGGACGAAGGCGACCAGGAACACCATCGCCAGCATGAAGGTGCCGGGCGCGGCGAAGCCGGCCGAACCGTAGCTCTGCGCCACCACCGTCGGCGCCGAGCGCGGGATCGGCGTGAAGCTCGGGCTGCTGGCTCCGGCGTCGAGCTTCTTGCCCCACAGCAGCGAGCCGACGGTGACGTAGATGTAGATGCCGCCGCCCGCGATGGCCGCGATGCCGGCGATGCCCACCAGGCCCATCATCAGGTAGGCCGCGCCCGGCCAGGGATAGGCCAGCGCCGCGCCGTTGAAGGCCATGTCCCAGTGGCGGCGCGACACACCCAGCGTGCCCGCACCCATCATCACCAGGCAGAAGAAGTACATCGACAGGCCGAACAGGTAGGGCTGCAGCCTGGCCAGCCCGGGGGCGATCATCTCGCGCTTGAACATCACCGGGATCAGGAAGTAGGTCAGCGCCATGAACGACAGCGTGGTGCCCACCACCACCGTGGCATGGAAGTGCCCCGGCACGTAGATCGTGTTGTGGATGATCATGTTGAGCTGCTCGGTGCCCATCATCACGCCGGAGATGCCGCCGAGGAAGCCGAAGCCGATGATCGAGATGAACACGCCCGAGAAGGTCGGGTTGCCCCAGGGCGCCTTGCGCAGCCACTCGAACAGGCCCTTGTTGAAGCCCTTGGCGCGCTGCGCCACTTCCATCGCGCCGGGGATCGTCAGGCCGTGCAGCATCGAGGCCAGCACCGCGAAGTACATGAAGTAGCTGGTGTTGACGACCTTCCAGCCGGTCGACAGCCCCGGGTCGGCGAGCAGGTGGTGCGCGCTGGCCAGCTGCAGGAACAGGATGTACAGCAGGAAGGCGCCGCGGCTGACGCGCTCGCTCATCGGCTTGGCGCCGAAGGCGATCGCCGCCACCGCGTACCAGATCGAGATGTGCGCCGCCACGTTGATCTGCTGCGACGAGTGGCCGAAGGCCCACCAGATGGTGCGGTAGACCAGCGGGTCGACCTTGTCGATCACGCCGACCGACAGCAGGAAGGTCGGGATCAGGATGATCGCGCCCGAGGCGATCGTGAACACCGCGATGATGCAGGCGGTGATGGCGCCGAAGGTGACCAGCGGCACCGAGCCTTCGTAGGTCCTGTCGCGCTTGGCCACGACCAGCGTGCCGAGGAAGACGAAGCAGCCGATCAGCGCACCGACCGCGAACAGGATCAGCCCGAGGTAGAACGACGGCGCGGCCATCATCGGCACGTAGGACGTCATCATCACGCTCGAGCCGCCCTGGTACACGGCCACGTTGTTGGTGACCGCGCCGATCACCATCAGCGCGAAGGCCAGCCAGGCGATCTTCGGCGTGGCCAGCCGGCACCTCAGCAGCGTCGACGAGCAGAAGTACAGCACCGCGATCTCGAAGAAGATGATCCAGAAGATCAGCATGTCGATGCCGTGGGCGGTGAGCACCTGGTAGAAGGTGTCGGCCTCCAGCCAGTGGATCGCCGGCCAGCGGGTGAGCACCACGCCGATGGCGAGGATGCCGCCGATGAGCAGGAACACCACCGCCGCGACGGCGTTGGCGAGCATCAGCTTCTCGGCATTGGCCTCGAACTGCAGGCCGGAGCGGGGGCAGGTGCGGTAGGTGGTTGCGCTGGTCATGGTCGCCTCCGCTTACTTGACGTAGATGCGGCCGACCATCGTGTGATGGTTGATGCCGCAGTATTCGTTGCACACCACCGAGTAGGTGCCCGACTGGTTCGGCGTCACCGTCACCACGTGCTCGTAGCCGGGCACGATCTGGATGTTGATGTTCGCCGGCTGCAGGGAGAAGCCGTGGTTGTAGTCCATCGAGGTCAGGTGAAGCCGGTAGGTCTTGTCCTTCTCCAGCTCGAGGATCGGCCAGAAGTTCCACAGCCGCGCGACGATGTAGACGTCGCTGCCCGCGGGCGGCGCGACCACCGGCACCTTGTCGGCCGTCTCGGTGCGCACGGTGTACTTGTCGACCATCGCCTGCGCCTTGGCCGTGAACTTGTCGGGCGTGGTCCGGTAGGTCTCGGTCGAGAGGTTCTGCTTGCCGTAGATGTGCCAGCCGACCATCATGAAGAACATGGTCAGGCACCAGACCAGCGCGATGAGGATCCAGGTGCCTTCGACGCGGTCGAGCGGGTGTTTCCACCACAGGCGTTCTGAGGGGGGCAGGATGGCGCTCATGGGCTTGCTCCTCGAAGGTGGTCGCGGGTGTCGCAGTGCGGCTACTTGGCCAGCGGAATGGTCAGGATGTCGATGACTCCCCACAGCGTGTACAGCACCATCGGGATCAGCACGCCGAGGAAGAGCAGCAGGAACGGGTTGTCCAGCAACTGCTGCATCCAGGGCACCGGCTCGTTGTCGTGGTCGGTGGATTTCATGCTCGCTCTCCGTTCGGATCGGTGGACGGTGGAATGGCAGTGCGCATCACGCGCTGCGGCGATTCTGGGGACGCGTCCTGTGCGCTCACTTGAACCAGTTCAAGATTTCGGACTGTTGTCGTGACGCGCTGCAGCACGCGCGCTGCCGCGGGCTACGATGCGCTCCAGCCCCGAACCCGCGACGACCGATGAGCCTCGCCGAACGCCGACAGACCGTGCTGCTGCGCCTGGCGCTGCTGTGTGCGGCGATGGTGCTGGCCGTCACCAGCCTGAGCGCCTTCATGCGCCAGACCAAGGCCGGCCTGGGCTGCGCCGACTGGCCGGCCTGCTACGGACGCGAGCTGCTGCGCCAACAGCAAGGGGAACCGGCCTCGGCCGAACTGCAGACGGCCACGGCCGCGGCGCGGCTGGCGCACCGCATCACCGCCTCGATCGCGCTGCTGCTGGTCATCATGATGGTGATGGTGTGCTTCGGCTCGCAACCGCCGCTGTGGCGCGAAGGGCTGCTCGCGCTCGCGCTGCTCGGCCTGGCGCTGTTCCTCGCCGTGCTCGGGGTGTGGAGCAGCGCGGCCCGGGTGCCGGCGGTGGCGATGGGCAATCTGCTCGGCGGCTTCCTGATGCTGTCGCTGTGCGTGCGGCTTGCCGTGCCGCGCGGCACCCCGCTGCCGGCGCGTCTGCGCGTCGCGATCGCCGTCGCGGCGGTGCTGCTGGTCCTGCAACTGGCTTCGGGCGGCCTCGTCAGTGCGTCGCTGGCCGGACTGGGCTGCAGCGGCTGGAGCGACTGCGGCCTGCCGGCCGCGTGGCAGGCCTCGGGCTGGGACACGCTGAACCCGTGGCGAGAACCGAACCTGAGTGCCACGTCGCCCGGCCCGGCCGCGGGTGCGCTGGCCAACAGCCTGCATCGCCATGCCGCCGTGGCGCTGGCCCTGCTGCTGGTGCCTCTGGCCCTGCTGGCGATCCGGCATGGCCGGCGCCGGGCCGGTGCGGCGCTGCTGGTGCTGCTGGTCGCGCAGCTCGGGGTCGGCATGGCCCTGTCGTCGATGGGGTTGCCGCTCGGTCTCGCGTTGCTGCACAACCTGCTGGCCGCGGCGCTGCTGGCCAGCCTGTTCGCGCTGCGCTGAGCGCCGGCGCACTTGACGCGGCGCAATCGGTGCGCCGATCGCGCCGAACAGAATCGCCGCCATCACCGCTCGGCAGGAGCCCGCCGTGGACGTCGAGAGCGTCGACTTGCCCCGTCATCTGGCGACCCTGCCATTGTTCAGCGACATGAGTGCCGCCGAACTGCAGCGGCTGGCCGCCGGCTGCCAGCTGCGCCACCTGCACGCCGAGGAGATGGTGTTCCACGTCGGCCAGCGCTGCCAGGAGTTCCACGTCAACATGAGCGGCCAGATCAAGCTGTTCGCGCTCTCGCCGGCAGGCCAGGAGAAGGTCATCGCGCTGCTGGGCCCCGGCCACAGCTTCGCCGAGGCGCTCATGTTCACCGACCGTCCCTACATCGTCAACGCGCAGGCACTGACCGACACGCTGCTGCTGACCGTGCCCAAGGCGATCGTGCTGGCCGAGATCGCACACGACGCGCAGTTCGCGCTGCGCATGCTGGCCGGCGTGTCACGCCGGCTGCATGGCCTGCTGCAGGACGTCGAGGCCTATTCGCTGCACTCCGGCCTGGAACGCATCATCGGCTACCTGCTGCGCGACCAGGACATGGCGCAGGGCGGGCGCAGCGAGGCGGTGACGGTGCCGCTGCCGGTGAGCAAGGCGACGATCGCCTCGCGGCTGTCGCTCACGCCGGAGTACTTCTCGCGCGTGCTGCACGAACTGGCAGGCGCCGGTCTGATCGACGTGGGGCGGCGCGAGATCGTGATCCGCGACGCGAGGCGACTCGCGGCCTACCGGCCCGCGGACTGAAGCCGCAGCGGCGCCCGGCCGGGCGCCTCAGCCCAGCGGGGCCGGCGCGGTGGGCGGCGCGAAGCCGCCGCGCTCGGCACGCGCGGCGCGGTCGCCGGCGGCCAGCGTCACCAGCACGGGCAGGGCCTCGTCTTCCACTTCGAGCTCGGGCAGCATCGAAGGCGCATGGTCGTGCACGCCCAGCGCGCGGCTGAGCAGCCAGCTCAGCCCGATGAACAGGCCGATCGCGCCGACGCTGCCGGCGACGAACA
>CAZVLY010000079.1:0-14273 GCA_964628175.1 uncultured Piscinibacter sp.
GCGCGATGGAAGCGGCCTTCGCCGAGCACCTGAAGGCGGTCAACGCGCCGCTCGACCCGCACGAGCAGCTCGACTGCCTGGTCGTCGTGACCACGCCCTGGACGGTGGACAACGGGTTCATCACGCCGACCTTCAAGGTCAAGCGCAACCGCATCGAGGAGGTCTACGCCTCGAAGTACGACGGCTGGGTGGCCACGCGGCGCAAGGTGATCTGGGAACTGGGCTGAGCGTGGGCCTCAGGGCCCGCGGCTGTCGACGTCCAGCATGCCCTGGTGGTGGCTGAGGAACACGCGGCCCTGGAACCATTGGTCCCAGGCGCCGGCGCGCAGCCGGTCGAGCACCGGGCCCTTGACCTCCGACAGGTCGAGCCGGATGCCGCGCTCGGCCAGTACATCGTGCAGCGCGCGCAGGGCCTCCAGCGCGCTGAAGTCGATCGCGTTCACCGGCGACATCAGCAGCACCACCCGGCGCGTGTCGGGCAGCTCCGCCAGATGCTGGGCCACCACGTTCGTCAGGCGCCTCGCGTTGGTGAACAGCAGGCTCTCGTCGATGCGCAGCGCCAGCACGCCGGGGGTGCATTGCACCTCGTGGCGGTCGACGTTGCGGTAGTGCTCGGTGTCGGCCACGCGGCCGATGCGTGCCACGTGCGGGTTGGCGCTGCGCTGCAGCAGCAGCCCGATCGACAGCGCCACGCCGGCGGCCAGTGCCGCTTCCGAACTCAGCATCAGCGTGAGCAGCCCCACCACCGACATCACGGCGAACTCGCTGCGCGAATAACGCCAGGCCTCGGCGAAGGCGCGCCACTCGACCACCCCCATCACCGCGATGACGATGCTGGCGGCGAGCACCGCGCGCGGCAGCCAGGCCAGCGGTGCGGTCAGCAGCAGCATGGCCAGGGCCATCAGCAGCGCCGCCCAGGCGCCGCTGGCCCGCGTGCGCGCACCGGCCTCGGCATTCAGGGCGCCGCGCGAGAAGCTGCCGCCGATGGGCATGCCGGCCGAGCAGGCCGCCACCAGGTCGGCGGCGGCCAGGCCGGTGAGTTCGCGCCGCGCATCGACCTGCTCGCGGCGGCGCAGCGCCAGCCCCTCCGACACGGCCAGGCTGCTGACGAAGGTGACCAGCGCCAGCGGCACCGCGCTGGGCAGCAGCCGCCACCACAGCGCCGCGTCCAGCGGCGGCAGAGCCAGGTGCAGCGCGAAGGGCGGCAAGGCGCCGACCAGGGCGACGCCGCGCGCATCGGCCGCCAGCGCCCAGGCCGCGGCGATGCCGGCCGCCACCACCGCCAGCGGTGCGCAGCGCGACAGCACCGAGGCCGTGGCCGGCGTGAACCAGCGCGCCAGCAGGGCCCTCGCATGGCGCCGCGCCAGGACGAGCAGGAGCAGCGCGCCCACGCCGAAGACGGCCGTCCAGGCGTGGCCGGCCACGCCGGCACGCCACCAGGAACCGATCACGTCCGGCGCGGTGAAGCCGCGCGCCGGGCTGCCCAGCAGCGCAGGCAGCTGCGACAGCGAGATGGCCAGCGCCGCGCCGGTCGAGAAGCCGTGCAGCACCGGCGTGCTCAGCAGCGCGGCCAGTGCGTCGAGCCGGAACAGCGCGGCCGCGCCGAGCAGCAGCCCGGCCTCGGCGGCGAGCACCAGGGCGGCGGCGGTGGCCGGCGTGCCGTCGGCCAGCACCGGCGCGATGGCCTGCGCGGTGAGCAGCGCGACCACCGCCACCGGCCCGACCGAGTTGACGCTGGACGAGCCGAGCGCCGCATAGGCCGCCATCGGCAGCAGGCTGGCGTACACGCCCACCTGCGGCGGCAGCCCGGCAAGCAGCGCGTAGGCCAGGCTCTGCGGGATCAGCAGGATCGCGACGATGAAGGCGGCGACGAGGTCGTCGCGCAGGGCGGTGCCTCGGTAGGCCCGCAGCGTCTCAATCACGATCGTGCATTCAATCCACCTTGGCGCCCGAGGCCTTCACCACCTCGGCCCACTTCTTCGTCTCGGCCGCGATCAGCTTCGTGAAGTCGGCCGGGCTCATGCCGCTGGGAATCGCGCCCTGCGAGAGCAGCCGCTCCTTCAGCGCCGGTGCGCCGAGCGCCTTGGCGGTTTCCTGCTGGATGCGGGTGACGATGTCGGGCGGCGTGCCGGCCGGCGCGAGCAGGCCGAACCAGGAACTCGCCTCGAAGCCCTTCACCGGCCCGGCCTCGGCGATGGTCGGCAATTCGGCCACGGCGGCACTGCGCTCGGCGCTGGTCACGGCCAGGGCCTTGAGCTTGCCGGCCTTGATCTGCGGCATCGCCGAGGGCAGGTTGTCGAACATCAGGTCCATGTTGCCACCGATCAGGTCGAGCAGCGCCGGGCCCGAACCTCGGTACGGGAAGTGGACCATGAAGGTGCCGGTCATCGTCTTGAACAGCTCGCCCGACAGGTGGATCGAGGTGCCGTTGCCGCTGCTGGCCATGTTCAGCTTGCCGGGGTTGGCCTTTGCGTAGCGGATCAGGTCGGGCACGCTCTTGATGCCGTAGGCCTCGGCCTTGGCCGGGTTCATCACCAGCACGTTGGGCACGCCGGCCACCAGCGTGACGGGCGCGAAGTCCTTCACGTGGTCGTAGGGCATCTTCGGGTAAAGCGCCGGATTGATCGCGTGCGTGCCCACCGTGCCCATCAGCAGCGAATAGCCGTCGGGCGCCGACTTGGCCACGTTGTCGGCGCCGACGTTGCCGCCCGCACCCGGCTTGTTCTCGATGATGAACGGCTGGCCGAAGGCGCGGCCGAGTTCCGGGGCGAGGGCGCGCGCCAGGATGTCGGTGGTGCCGCCGGCTGCGAAGGGCACGACGATGCGCACCGGCTTCGAGGGCCACGCGGTCTGTGCGAACAGCGAAAGGGGGAGCAGGGCGGCGGCCGTGGCGGCGAGCAGGCGGCGGCGGAGAGGGGAGCTCATGTCGGGATCCTCGCAGGGTCGTGGGATCCCTGGAGTGTCCTGCGCCGGCGGCAGGGTGCGGCAGAGGCTTTTCCCGGCAGCGCGGGTGACAGGCAAAAAAGAAGGGAAGCGGGACGTGTGGCTCGGGGCTCGCTCTCAACCTCCCCGGCTCGCCCGCTTCCCTGGTGGACAGGTGTCAGTCCGCGAAAACCTTTCAGCGTGCGCCGCTGGGGCGCAGGAACAGCGAGAGTTGCGCCGGCGCTCGGCCGGTCTGCAGTACCTGGTTCTGGCGCGGCGCGGGCGCCGGCTTGACCGTGGCTGGCCGCACCGGGGTCGGTGCCGCCAGGCGGCGAGTGGGGTTCAGTGCGATCGGTGGCATGGTGGCCTCGAATCCAGGTGGGTCAGCGGAACTCGCTCGCGGCGAAGGCCGGCCGCGCTTCGGCGCCGAGCCCGAGCACGCTGGCCGCGCGAGCCACCCAGTCCGACAACTCGGGCGCCTTCGGCAGGCGCGGCGAGGCCGGATTGGCCAGGCGAAGCAGCGACGAGGCGCCGCCGCGGCAGTGCGGGCTGGCCGGACGCAGGCGGCGGGTGGCGGGAGCGGCTTGTGAGCGGGTCTGCGGCATGGTGGGCAACGACGTCCGGTGTGTGATCGGCGGAGCGCTTCGGCCTGGGGTCGCGCGTTCCGGTCCTGTGAGCGCGATAGCGCAACGTCTGTGCCATCCCGGCGCCGCGCCGCGGCTGTGGCAAAAGTCACGGAATGAGACCCTTTTTGGAAGCGCCGCCACAGCGCCCCCTCCAAAAAGCGGCTGCTATGTAAGTGCTTCGATACAAGCCCGACCAATCCGGTCGCGGCCGGGGCCGATCAGGCGGCGGCCCGGTAACCGCGCGGGATCGCGCTGAGCAGTTTGCGGGTGTATTCCTGCTGCGGCGATTCGAGGATCTGGCTCACGCTGGCCTGCTCGACGACCTCGCCGTCCTTCATCACCAGCACCTCGTCGGCCATGAAGCGCACCACGGCCAGGTCATGGCTGATGAAGATGTACGAGAGGCCCAGTTCGTCCTGCAGGTCCTTCAGCAGGTTGAGCACCTGCGCCTGCACCGACACGTCCAGGGCGCTGACCGCCTCGTCGAGCACCAGCACTTCGGGGTCGAGCGTCAGGCAGCGCGCGATGGCGATGCGCTGGCGCTGGCCGCCGGAGAACTCGTGCGGATACTTGTTCAGCGCGGAGTCGTCCAGGCCGACCTTGCGCAGCAGCGCGCTGGCGCGCGCGATCCGCTCGGCCTCGGTGCCGCCGACACCGTGGATGGCCATCGGCTCGGCCAGCGTCTGCGCCACGGTGAAGCGCGGGTTCAGCGAGGCGTAGGGGTTCTGGAACACCACCTGGATGCGCCGGCGCATCGGCAGCAGTTCCTGGCGCGTCAGCGAGAGCAGGTCGCGGCCTTCGAACATGGCCTTGCCGCCCACCGGCCCGCCGGCGGGCTCGTGCAGGCGCAGCAGGGTCAGGCCCAGCGTCGTCTTGCCCGATCCGGACTCGCCGACGATGCCCAGCGTGTGCCCGCGCCTCAGCGTGAAGCTGGCGCCCTTGACGGCCTTGAACTCGCGGCGGCCGAACACGCCGCTGCGCAGCCAGAAGCTCTTGGTCAGGCCGGTGGCCTCGAGCACCACCGGCGCGGCCGGGTCCTTGATCTTGCCGGAGACGGCGGCCACGCCGCCCTTGATGTGGTCGTCGATCACCATCAGCCGCGCGCTGCGCTGCTCCAGCGTCGGGCGGCAGGCGAGCAGCGCCTTCGTGTAGGCGTCCTGCGGAGCCGCGAAGATGTCGGCCACCGGGCCCTGCTCGCGCACCGTGCCCTGGCGCATCACCACCACGCGGTCGGCGATCTCGCCGACCAGGCCGAGGTCGTGGCTGATGAACAGCATGCTCATGCGGTGCTTGTCCTTCAGCCGCGCGAGCAGTTCGATGATCTGGCGCTGGATGGTGACGTCCAGCGCGGTGGTCGGCTCGTCGGCGATCAGCAGCTTCGGCTCGCAGGACAGCGCCATGGCGATCATCACGCGCTGCTGCTGGCCGCCGGAGAGCTCGTGAGGGTAGGCCTTCAGGCGGCGCTTCGGCTCGGGCAGGCCCACCTCGGCGAGCAGGCTCTCGGCCTTGTCCATCGCCTGGCGCGCGTTCAGGCCCAGGTGGCGGATCAGCGGCTCGCACAGCTGCTGCCCGACGCTGAACACCGGGTTCAGCGAGGTCATCGGGTCCTGGAAGACGCAGGCGATCTCCTTGCCGCGCAGCGATTGCAGCTCGCCGAGCGAGGCGCCGAGCAGGTCGCGGTCCTGGAAGCGGATCGTGCCCTGCCGCTGCGCGTTCTCCGGCAGCAGGTTGAGGATGGACATCGCCGTGACGCTCTTGCCCGAACCGGATTCGCCCACCAGTGCGACGGTGGTGTTCTCGGGCACGTCGAAGCTCACGCCCTGGTCGCCGCGGCCCACCGCCTCGGCGTACGTGGCCCGGGCACCGCGGCCCATGCGGAAGCGCACGCGCAGATCGTTGATGGTCAACAGAGTCATGTCAGCCCCTCGTCTGCCGAGTACGGCAGCCGATCCCCCGAGGGGATTTCGCCCGGCTTCGGGCGGTCGTGCGCCGGGCTCATTCCGCCCCCCGGAGCTTGGGATCGAGCGCGTCGCGCAGCGCGTCGGTCATCAGCGAGAAGGCCGTGACGAACACGGCCATGAACAGCGTCGCCGCGGCCAGCTGCCACCAGTGGCCGAGGATCAGCTCGCTCTGCGCGTCGGCCAGCATGGTGCCCCAGCTCACCTGGTCGACGCTCACGCCCAGCCCCAGATAGGACAGGATCACTTCGGCCTTGATGAAGCCCACCACCAGGATCGACAGCTGCACCAGGATCACGTGGCTCACGTTGGGCAGGATGTGCCGGAAGATGCGCGAGGCCGCACTGGCGCCCACCGCCTCGGCGGCGCGCACGTACTCGCGCACCGAATGCTTGAGGAACTCGGCGCGCACCAGGCGGTAGATGCCCGTCCAGCCGGTCAGGCCGAGGATCAGCACCACCGACTGCACGCCGCGCCCGGCCACCGCCGCGAAGGCGAAGATCAGCAGGATGCCCGGGATCGAGGTGAACACGTTGTAGAGCCACTCGAGGAAGTCGCCCATGCGGCCGCCGAAGAAGCCGGCCAGGGCGCCCAGCACGGTGCCGATCAGCGTGGCCACCAGCGCGGCCAGCACGCCGACGAACACCGAGATCTGCGCGCCCTTGATGGCCTTGGACAGCACGTCGCGGCCGAGCCGGTCGCCGCCGAAGGGCAGCGTCTCGGCGCGCGCGGCCTCGGTGGTCTGGTACTTCTTGGCCAGCTCCGCCCATTCGGCATAACGCGGCGCGAGCGGGTCGACGGCCGAGATGTCGACGTTCGGGCCGGTGGGCACCGGGATGGCCGCGCTGACCTCCTTCTTGGCCGGGCCCATGAAGGTCGGCGGTGCGTTGGGCAGGCCCTTCTCGAGCTGCCAGTCGGCGGCCACCAGGCCCAGCCCGGCCAGCGCCATCAGCACCGCGAAGCCGGCCACGACGACCATCGAGACCAGGCCGACGCGGTCGCCGCGGAAGCGCCGCCAGGCCGCGGCCCACACACCCTCGGAGCGCTGGGCCCCAGCCATCGGGAGGACCGCGCTCATTTCAGCACCACCCGCGGATCGACCAGCTTGTAGAGCACGTCCGTGGCCAGGTTGACCACCATGGTGATGACGGCCAGGTAGACCGTCACCGCCTGGATCACCGGGTAGTCGCTGCGGTTGACCGCCAGCAGCACCTCGCGGCCCAGGCCCGGGATCGAGAAGAACACCTCGATCAGGAAGGAACCCACGAAGATGCCCGGCAGCGACACCGCCACGTTGGTCAGGATGGGGATCATGGCGTTGCGCATCACGTGGGTGAGCAGGATGCGCGGCTCGGTCAGGCCCTTGGCGCGCGCGGTGCGCACGTAGTCCTGGCCGATTTCGTCGAGGAAGAAGGTGCGGTACAGCCGCGTCTGCGGCGCCACGCCCACCATCACCGCCAGCAGCACCGGCAGCGGGGTGTAGACGAGCAGGTTGGTGGCGAGGCTGTCCGTCCAGCCCTGCACCGGGAACCAGCCGAGCTGGAAGGCGAAGACGTACTGGCCGACGATCACGTAGACGAGGAAGGAGATCGACAGCGCGATGGTGGTGGCCACCATGATGCTGCGGTCGGTCAGCGAGCCGCGCAGGTAGGCCACCAGCAGTGCGATGGGAATGGCCAGCAGCGTGTCGAGCAGCAGGATGGGCACCATCACCGTCAGCGTGGCCGGCAGCCGCGTGGCGAACAGGTTGGCCACCGATTCGTTGGTGGCCCAGCTGCGGCCCCAGTCGAAGCTGACGATCTGCTTGAGGAAGATGCCCAGCTGCACCCACCACGGCTCGTTCAGGCCGAGCTGCGTGCGGATGGCCTGGATCTGCTCGGGCGAGGCCGACAGGCCGCCGAGGATCTCGGCCGGGTCGCCGCCGAAGGCCTTGAACAGGAAGAACACCAGCAGCACGACGCCGAACAGCGTCGGGATCATCTGCCAAAGGCGCCGGATCAGGTAAGCGGCCATGCGACCGGGATCTCCAGAAGAATGCAGGCGCGAGTCTAGGGCCCGGGCAAAGCCCCCTCGCCCCGGTGTTTGCCCTCGTGACCCCGCACGCAACTCGCATGCCATCAGCGCATAGACTTCGGCCGATCCCGATCCTGGAGAACCAGCGATGTCCCTCCGAGGCCTGACCCGGGCCCTGCTTCTGGCCCTGGCCTGCGGCGCCACCCATGCCCAGACCGGCGCCGCCAGCGACGCGCCGCGCGTGCTGCGCTACGCCTTCCCGGTCGCCGAGACCGGCTTCGACCCGGCGCAGATCTCCGACCTGTACTCGCGCACCGTGGTGGCGGGCATCGTCGAGGCGCCGCTGACCTTCGACTTCCTCTCCCGGCCGTTCCGCATGAAGCCGAACACGCTGGTGGCGATGCCGCAGATCAGCGAGGACTTCCGCACCTTCACCTTCCAGCTCAGGCCGGGCATCTACTTCGCCGACGACCCGGCCTTCAAGGGCGCCCGGCGCGAACTGGTCGCGCAGGACTACGTCTACAGCCTCAAGCGCCACTACGACCCGCGCTGGAACAGCCCCAACCTGTACCGGCTGGAGGCCGCGAAGATCCTCGGCCTGTCGGAGCTGCGCCAGCAGGTGCTCAAGGACAAGCAGGCCTTCCCCTACGACCGCGAGGTCGAGGGCCTGCGCGCGCTGGACCGCTACACCTTCCAGGTGAAACTGGCCGAGCCCGCGCCGCGCTTCCACCAGGAGGTGCTGACCGACGCCGCCAACTTCGGCGCGATGGCGCGCGAGGTGGTCGAGTTCTACGGCGACAAGATCATGGAGCACCCGGTGGGCACCGGGCCCTTCGTGCTGGCCGAATGGCGGCGCAGCTCGCGCATCGTGCTGGCGCGCAACCCGAACTACCGCGAGGTGCGCTACGACGAGCAGGCGCCGGCCGACGATGCACGCTCGCAGGCCATCGCCGCGCAGCTCAAGGGCCGACGCCTGCCGATGCTCGACCGCGTCGAGATCGCCATCATCGAGGAGGCGCAGCCGCGCTGGCTGTCCTTCCTGAACGGCCAGACCGACCTGATGGAGCGGCTGCCCAACGAGTTCGCGCCGGTGGCCATCCCGAACGACAAGCTCGCGCCCAACCTGGCCAAGAAGGGCATCACCATGGACCGTGCGCCGCTGGTGGACATCACGCTGGCGGCGCTGTTCAACCAGGACAACCCGGTGGTCGGTGGCTACACGCCGGAGAAGGTGGCGCTGCGCCGTGCCATCGCGCTGGCCTACGACAGCGACAAGGAGATCCGCCTGGTGCGCAAGAGCCAGGCGGTGCCGGCGCAGACCGCGATTGCGCCGCTGACCTTCGGCTACAACCCCGCGCTCAAGACCACGATGAGCGACCACGACCCGGCGCGCGCCCGCGCGCTGCTCGACCTGTACGGCTACGTCGACCGCGACGGCGACGGCTGGCGCGAGCAGCCCGACGGTTCGCCGCTGTTGCTTGAGTACGCGACTCAGCCCGACCAGTCGAGCCGCCAGCTCGCCGAGCTGTGGGAGAAGAGCATGAAGGCGGTCGGCCTGCGCATCGTCTTCAAGGTCGCCAAGTGGCCGGAGAACCTGAAGGCCTCGCGCACCGGCAAGCTGATGATGTGGGGCGTGGCCTGGTCGGCCAGTACGCCCGACGGCGAAACCTTCCTGGCGCTGGCGTACGGCCCGAACAAGGGCGGCGCCAACCATGCGCGCTTCGACCTGCCGGCCTTCAACACGCTGTATGCGAAGCAGGGCACCCTGCCCGACGGACCCGAACGTGCCCGGGTGATGGAGGAGGCGAGCAAGCTGATGGTGGCCTACGTGCCCTACAAGCTGAGCACGCACCGCATCGCCACCGACCTGATGCAGCCCTGGGTGATGGGCTTCCGGCGCAACCCCTTCGTGCGCGAGTTCTACAAGTACCTCGACGTCGATCCGGCGGTGCGCGAGCGGGAGGAAAAGTGAGCCTGCGGCGGGCCCTCACCGCTGTGCTCGCCGGCTGCGCCGCGGCGCTGGCGGTGCAGGCGGCGGAGCCGCCCGCCGCGCCGCGCGTGCTGCGCTACTCCTTCCCGATCGCCGAGACGGGCTTCGATCCGGCGCAGATCAACGACCTGTATTCGCGCTACGTCACCGGCCATATCTTCGAAGGCCTGTACCACTACGACCACCTGGCGCGGCCCTTCCTGGTGACGCCGAACACGGCCGACGGCATGCCGCAGGTCAGCGACGACTTCCGCACCTGGACGATCCGCATCAAGCCGGGCATCTACTTCACCGACGACCCGGCGTTCAAGGGCCGCAAGCGCGAGCTGGTGGCGCAGGACTACGTCTACGCCTGGAAGCGCCACTACGACCCGGCCACCAAGAGCCCGAACTACACCACCTTCGCGGAAGAGGGGGTGATCGGCGTGGATGCGCTGCGCGAGGAGGCGCTGAAGAACAAGACGCCGTTCAACTACGACCGCGAGGTCGAAGGCATCCGCGCCATCGACCGCTACACGATCCAGTACAAGCTGGACAAGCCGCGCCCGCGCTTCATCTACACGATCGCGCAGGGCGACCTGATCGGCGCGGTGGCGCGCGAGGTGGTCGAGGCCTATGGCGACCAGATCATGTCGCACCCGGTGGGCACCGGGCCGTTCCGCCTCGGGGCGTGGCGGCGCGGCTCCCTGATCGTGCTCGAGCGCAACCCGGGCTTCCGCACCGTGCGCTACGAGGACGATGTGCATCCCAATGCCGACGACGCCGAGGGCCAGGCACTGCTGAAGCGCTTTCGCGGCCGCACGCTGCCGATGCTCGACCGCGTCGAGATCAGCATCATCCTGGTCGGGCAGCCGCGCTGGCTGACCTTCCTGAACGGGCAGTTCGACCTGCTGGCCGTGCCGCTGGAATTCGCCAACGTCGCGGCGCCCAACGGCAAGCTCGCGCCCAACCTGGCCAAGCAGGGCGTGGGGCTGCAGCGCATCGTCAACACCGACCGCACGCTGTTCTACTTCAACATGGAAGACCGCGTGGTCGGCGGCTACACGCCCGAGAAGGTGGCGCTGCGCCGCGCCATCAGCCTGGGCACCGACGTGTCGCGCGAGATCAACCTGATCCGCCTCGGCCAGGGGGTGCCCGCGCAGACGATCGTGGCGCCGGGCACCTGGGGCTACGACCCGCAGCTCAAGACGGAGAACAGCGATTACGACCCGGGGCGCGCCAAGGCCCTGCTCGACCTGTACGGCTATGTCGACCGCGACGGCGACGGCTGGCGCGAGATGCCCGACGGCTCGCCGCTCGAGCTGGAATACGCGACCCAGCCCGATGCGCTGTCGCGCCAGTTCGACGAGCTGTGGAAGAAGGGCATGGACACGATCGGCCTGCGCCTGAAGGTCATCAAGGGCGAATGGCCCGAGCAGCTGAAGATGGCACGCGCCGGCCAGATCATGATCTGGCAGGTCGGCTACTCGGCCTCCGACCCTGACGTGCAGAGCGCGCTGCTGCTGCTGTACGGCCCGGGCGCTGGAGGGCAGAACCTGGCGCGCTTCAGGAACGAGCGCTTCGACGAGATCTACCGCCTGATGCAGGCCCTGCCCGACGGCCCCGAGCGGCTGGCGCTGCTGCGCGAGGCACAGAAGATCGTCACCGCGTTCATGCCGCAGAAGTACAGCGTGCACCGCGTGATCACCGATCTCACACAGCCGTGGCTCGCCGGCTACCGCCGCCCGCTCTTCGGCAACCAGTTCTGGCAGTACGTCGACGTCGACCCGGCGCGCCAGCCGAAGGCGCGCTGAGGGCATGCGCCGGCGCGACTGGCTCGGGGCGTCGGCGGCCTGGCTCGCGCTGCCAGTGACGTCGGCGGGAGCGGCGCGGCGCGCGGCCCCCGCCGACACCCTGCGCGTGGCGCTGGAGACCGCCGAAACCGGCTTCGACCCGCTGGCCATCGGCGACGAGAACTCCAACCGCGTGGCCGCCTGCATCTTCGAGTCGCCGCTGTGCTACGACCACGTGGCGCGGCCGGTGAAGCTGCGGCCGCTGACGGCCGTGGCGCTGCCGGAGATCGCCGACGATTTCCGCAGCTTCACTTTCCGCATCCGGCCGGGAATCCTGTTCGCCGACGATCCGGTCTTCAAGGGCCGGCCGCGCGAGCTCGTCGCGCAGGACTACGTCTACAGCCTCAAGCGCTACTACGACCCGCGCAACAACAGCGAGAACCTGTACGTCTTCGAGAACGCCGGCATCCTTGACCTGCCGGCGCTGCGCGAGCGTGCGATCAAAAACAAGACGCCGTTCGACTACGACCGCGAGGTCGACGGCCTGCGCGCGCTCGACCGCTACACCTTCCGCATCCGCCTGGCCGCGCCCAACCCGCGCTTCGTCTACCAGTTCGCGCTGTGCGGCCTGACCGGCGCACTGGCGCGCGAGGTGGTCGAGGCCTACGGCAGCGACATCGCCGCGCACCCGGTGGGCACCGGGCCGTACCGGCTCGCCTCGTGGCGCCGCGCCTCGCGCATCGAGCTCGTGCGCAACCCGCTGTACCGGGAGCGCTTCTTCGAGGGCGAGCCGGCCGAGGGCGACACGCAGGCGCAGGCGATCGCCGCCGAGCTGGCCGGGCGGCGCCTGCCGCTGACCGAGCGCATCGAGATCCATGTCGTCGACGAAGCGCAGCCGCGCTGGCTGGCCTTCCTGAACGGCGCCATCGACCAGATCCGCGTGCCGGTGGACTTCGCCTCGGTGGCGCTGCCCGGCGGCGTGCTCGCCCCCAACCTGGCACGCCAGGGCATGCGCTTGCAGCGCGCCCTGCAGCCCGACATGGCGATGACCTACTTCAACATGCTCGACCCGGTGGTCGGCGGCTACACGCCGGAGAAGGTGGCCTTGCGCCGCGCCGTCGCGCTGGCCTACGACAGCGCCGAGGAGCTGCGCCTGGTGCGCCACGGCCAGGGCGTGCCGGCGCAGTCGGTGGTGGTGCCCTTCACCTCGGGCTACGACGCCGGCTACCGCAGCGAGATGAGCGAGCACGGCCCGGCGCGCGCCAAGGCGCTGCTCGACCTGTACGGCTACGTCGACCGCGACGGCGACGGCTGGCGCGAGCGGCCCGACGGCTCGCCGCTGGTGCTGCGCCTGTCGTCCACCACCAACCAGCTGTCGCGGCGCCTGAACGAGCTGTGGCGCAAGAACCTGGCCAAGGTCGGCCTGCGCATCCAGTTCGACCTCGCGACCTGGGGCGACCTGCTCAAGCGCGGCCGCAGCGCGAGCCTGATGATGTGGGGCTACAGCTGGAGCGCCGGTTCGCCCGACGGCGGCTTCTTCCTCGGCATCGCCTACGGCCCGAACGCCAACGAGTCGAACGACTCGCGCTTCTCGCTGCCCGCCTTCGACCGCCTGTTCGAGCGCCAGAACGTGCTGCCCGACGGCCCCGAGCGCGAGGCGCTGATGCGCGAGGGCAAGAACATGCTGGTCGCCCACATGCCCTACAAGGTGCACGTGCACACCATCACCAACGACCTGCTGCAGCCGCGCGTGCGCGGCTTCTGGCGGCACCCCTTCGCGCGCGAATCCTGGATCTACACCGGGGTCGACAAGGAGACACAGCCATGACATTGCCCGAACCTCAGATCCTGCGCTACACGCGCTGGCTGGCCGAGCACCGCGGCCTGCGCTTCGATGCGGGCACGGTCGAGGGCTACGACGCGCTGTGGCGCTGGTCGGTGGGCGACCTGCGCGCCTTCTGGGGCTCGCTGTGGGAGTACTTCGCCATCGAGTCGCCGACGCCGCACGAGTCGGTGCTGGTCGAGGAGGTGATGCCCGGCGCGCGCTGGTTCCCCGGTGCCCAGCTCAACTACGTGCAGCAGGTGTTCCGCCATGCCGACGCGGCGCAGGCGGCCGGCCAGCCGGCGCTTCTGTTCCAGAACGAGCGCCTGCGCGAGGCGGGCACGATGCAGCAGATCACCTGGCCGGAGCTGCGCCGCCAGGTCGCCGCGCTGGCGCAGGCGCTGCGCGGCATGGGCGTGCAGCGCGGCGACCGCGTCTGCGCCTTCCTGCCGAACACGCCGCACACCATCGTCGCCTTCCTCGCCGTGGCCAGCCTCGGCGCGATCTGGTCGGTCTGCTCGCCCGACATGGGACCGCTGGCCGTGCTCGACCGCTTCAAGCAGATCGAGCCCAAGGTGCTGATCGGCGTCGACGGCTACGTCTACGGCGGCGTCGAGCACGACCGCCTGCCGGTGCTGCGCCAGCTGCTCGACGAGCTGCCCAGCGTGCGGCACGCGGTGCTGCTGCGCTACCGCGACGAGGCGGCCGACGCGGCGCTGCTCGCCGCGTCGGGGCGCACGCTGCACGACTTCGCCGCGCTGGTGTCGGGCGAGGCGACGCTGCAGCCCGAGCGGCTGCCCTTCGACCACCCGCTGTGGGTCGTCTACTCGAGCGGCACCACCGGGCTGCCCAAGCCCATCGTGCACGGCCATGGCGGCATCGTGCTCGAGGCGCTGAAGATGGGCGCGCTGCACAACAACCTCGGCGCCAGCGCCGATACCGGCGACCGCTACCACTGGTACAGCTCGACCGGCTGGATCATGTGGAACACCCAGCCCGGCGCGCTGCTCGGCGGCACCACGGTGTGCATCTACGACGGCAACCCCGGCGGACGCATCGCCGCGCCGGACCTGAACACGATCTGGAAATTCGCCGCCGACGCCGGCGCCACCTTCTTCGGCGCCGGCGCGGCCTTCTATGCCAACTGCCTGAAGGCCGGCATCGAGCCGG
>CAZVLY010000080.1:0-7681 GCA_964628175.1 uncultured Piscinibacter sp.
GCGACTTCCCGGTCGAGCAGTACTGGCGCGACAACCGCCTGAACATGATCCACGAGGGCACGCACGGCATCCAGGCGCTCGACCTGCTCGGCCGCAAGGTGGTGATGGACGGCGGCAAGGGCCTGCAGCTGCTGGCCGCGCGCATCAACGCGAGCATCGAGCGCTCGCTGGCGTCGCCCGAGTTCGCCGAACAGGGCAACACGCTGGCGGCCACGCTGTCGCAGGTCGGCGCCGCCACGAAGGCCGCCTGGGCCACCGGCAACCCGGAGGAGGCGCTGGCCAATGCCACACCGTATCTGCAGGCCTTCGGCCACCTCGTGCTGGGCTGGATCTGGCTCGACGTGGCACTGTGCGCGCACGCGCGCGCTGCGACACTCGACGAATCGCTGGTGCGGGGCAAGCTGGCCGCCTGCCGCTTCTTCTTCCGCCACGAACTGCCGCGCGTGGGCGCCTGGCTGCAGGTGGTGACCAGCCGCGACGACACCTGCCGCACCATGGACGAAGCCTGGTTCTGACCGTGCGCGCCACCACGATCGACAAGCTGATCTGGGTCTTCATCTTCGGCGGGCTGCTGCTGGTGGGGCTGGGCCTGGCGGTCGAGGGCGATGGCAGGGGTCTTGGCCGCGTGCTGGCGGGGCTCGGGTCGTTGCTGGCATTGATCGGCGGCGCACTCGTCTGGGTGCGATCCCGAATGGATTCGGAGAAGGACGAATGACATCTGGCTGGAAGTTTCTGGTCGCGGCGCTGATGGTCGCGGCGGCGCAAGGCGCGGCGGCGCAGGTCTACGAGTTCCCGCGCTACGACAGTGCGGCGCAGGTGCGCGCCGAGTGCGACCGAATGCTGGCCGACCTGAACAAGCAGGCCCGCGCCATCGAGATCCTGCCGGAAGGCGGCGATGTCTTCGACGCGCTCGACGCCCTGATGCGCCGCACCGAAGATTCGCTCGGCCCGCTGTGGCTGCTGCCCGGCGTGCACCCGGCCAAGGACGTGCGGGACGCGGCCGATGCCTGCGACCTGGCCTACCAGGGTTTCAGCACCGGCTTCCTGCAGAACGCCAGGGTCTACGCCCGGCTCAAGCAGGCCCGGCCAGCCGACGACATCGAGCGCCGCCTGCAGCGCGACCAGCTCGATGCCTTCGAGGACTCCGGCGTCGGCCTGGCGCCGAAGGCCCAGCAGCGCGCGCGCAAGATCAACAGCGAGCTGACGCGGCTGGCCCAGCTGTTCGACCGGCGCATCCGCGAAAGCCACCAGCGCGTGGCCTACACCGAGGCCGAGCTCGAAGGCGTGCCCGCCGACGTGTGGAAGCGCGCCCCGCGCGATGCACGCGGCCGCTTTCTGCTCGGCCTGGACTACCCGAGCGCGGAGCCGGTGCTCGACAAGGCCGTGCGGGCCGACACCCGCGAGCGCATGTGGCGGGCCACGATGACCCAGGGCGGTGCCGCCAACCTGAAGACACTGGCGCAGCTCGCCCAGCTGCGCCGCGAGTACGCGAAGCTCTTCGGCTTTTCCTCGTATGCCGACTTCGTGCTGCGCCGGCGCATGGCGCGCAGCGAGGCCGAGGCTTCGCGTTTCCTCGCCGAAGTGCAGGACGCGGTCACGCAGCGCGAGCAGGTCGACCTGGGCCTGCTGCGCGAAGCCAAGGCCCGCGAGACGAACACCCCGCTGCAGGCCACGACGCTCAAGCGCTGGGACCTGCGCTACTTCACCGAGAAGGCGCGCGAGCAGACCTATGCGGTGGACCAGGAAGCCTTCCGCGCCTATTTCCCGCCGCAGCGCAGCCTGGACTTCGTCTTCGCGCTGGCGCAGCGGCTGTTCGGCGTGCGCTTCGAGCCGGTGCCGCAGACGCTGTGGCATCCGAAGGCGCAGGCCTATGCGGCGCGCGACGAGTCCGGTGCCTTGCTCGGCACCTTGTTCGTCGACCTCTATCCGCGCGCCGACAAGTACAACCACGCGGCGGTCTGGTCGTTCCGCAACGTCTCCACGCGCGCCGGCCGCTTGCCGGCCGCGGCGCTGGTGGTCAACTTCAACGACAAGGGCCTCACGCTGTCGGAGCTGGAGACGCTGCTGCACGAGTTCGGCCATGCGCTGCATGCGCTGCTGTCGAAGACGCGCTACACGCTGCAGGGCGGCACCAACACGAAGCTCGACTTCGTCGAGGCGCCGTCGCAGATGCTGGAGGACTGGGTCTACGACCCGAAGGTGCTGGCGCTGTTCCAGCAGGTCTGCGCCGAGTGCCCGCCGGTGCCGCCGGAGATGATCGAGCGCGCCGGCCGCGCGCGGCATTTCGCCAAGGGCATCGCCACCACGCGGCAGCTGATCTTCGCGCGCTACGACCTCGCGCTCTACGGCCGCCGCCCCGAGGACCCGATGCGCCTGTGGGCCCGCATGGAGTCGGCCACGCCGGTCGGCCACGAGAAGGGCAGCATGTTCCCGGCCAACTTCAGCCACGTGGCGGGCGGCTACTCGGCCGGCTACTACGCCTACATGTGGAGCCTGGTGGTGGCCGAGGACCTGCGCACCGCGTTCGCCGCCGACCGGCTCGACCCGGTGGTGGGCCGCCGCTACCGCGACACCGTGCTGGCCAACGGCGGCCAGGTGCTGCCGGAAGAACTGGTGCAGCGATTCCTCGGGCGCGCGGGCAACCGCGACGCCTTCTACAAGAGCCTGAACCAGCAGTGACCCGATTCGATCAAGGAGACCGACCATGAGCACCCCCATCCAGAAGCTGTTCGACCTGTCCGGCCAGAACGCCCTCGTCACCGGCGGCTCGCGCGGCCTGGGCCTGCAGATCGCCGAGGCATTGGGCGAGGCCGGTGCGAAGGTTTTCCTCACCGCGCGCAAGGCCGGCGACCTGGAGGAGGCGATGGCGCACCTGCAGGCCCGCGGCATCGATGCGCGCTGGGTGGCCGCCGACATGAGCCAGCCCGCCGAGGTGGAGCGTGTGGCCAGCGAGGCACTGCAGCGGCTGGGCGACATCGACATCCTCGTCAACAACGCCGGCGCCACCTGGGGCGCGCCGGCCGAGGACTACCCGCTGGAAGCCTGGGACAAGGTGATGAACCTGAACATCCGCAGCATCTTCCTGATGAGCCAGCAGATCGGCAAGCGCAGCATGATCCCGCGCAAGCACGGCCGCATCATCAACGTCGCCTCGATCGCCGGCCTGTCGGGCTCGGGCGACGTGGAGTTCATCGCCTACGGCACCAGCAAGGGCGCGGTGGTCAACTTCACGCGCACCCTGGCCGGCGAATGGGGCGAGCACGGCATCACCGTCAACGCGCTGGCGCCGGGCTTCTTCCCGAGCAAGATGACCAAGGGCACGCTGGAGCGCATCGGCGTGGACACGCTGTCGCGCGCCGCGCCGCTGCGCCGCATCGGCGACGACGACGACCTGAAGGGCGCTGCGCTGCTGTTCGCCTCCGCCGCCGGCAAGCACATCACCGGGCAGATCCTCGCCGTCGACGGCGGCGTCAGCGCAGTGCACCACGGGGCCTGAATGAAGCCCCCAAGCTCGCTTTCGCTCGCGGCCCCCCAGGGGGGCGCTCCGTGGCTTCGGGCGGCCGGGCGCCACGGATGAAGTTCCTCGCGCAGATTCCCTTCGTCGACCTGGTCGGCATGGAGTTGCTCGTCTGCGAGGCGGGCCAGGCCGAGCTGGCGCTGACGCTGCGCGAGGAGCTGACCAACTCCTGGAGCGTGGCCCACGGCGGCGTCACCATGACCCTGCTCGATGTAGCGATGGCGCATGCCGCGCGCAGCCCCAACCAGCCCGGCCACCCCGAGTCGCCCGGCGTGGTGACGATCGAGATGAAGACGAGCTTCCTGCGTGCCGGGCTCGGCCGGCTGACGGCGCGCGGCACGCTGCTGCACCGCACCGCGTCGCTCGCCTTCACCGAGGGCACGGTGTTCGACGAGAAAGGCGAGCGCATCGCGCACGCCACCGGCACGTTCAAGTACATGAAGGGGCTGCCGGCCGGCGGCCGCCGCATCCAGAGGCTGAACGCCTCCGACTGAAGGAGTCACCATGGTCACGACGAACAAACAATGGCTGCTGGCCTCGCGGCCGACCGCCGAGGCCACCGCCGCCAACTTCCGCCTTGTCGAGACGCCGCTGCCGGCGCTGCAGGACGGGCAGGTGCTGGTGCGCCACGACTTCCTCTCGCTCGACCCCTACATGCGCATGCGCATGAACGACGCCAAGAGCTACGCGCAGCCGCAGCCGCTGGACGCCGTGATGATCGGCGGCACGGCCGGCGAGGTGATCGAGTCGCGCCACCCGAAGTTCGCCGCCGGCGACAAGGTGGTCGGCATGGGCGGCTGGCAGCAGTACGGCGTGGTCGACGGCAACCAGGCCGGCGTGATGCGCAAGGTCGACACCACGCACGTGCCGCTGTCGGCCTACCTCGGCGCGGTGGGCATGCCCGGGGTGACGGCCTGGTACGGGCTGGTGAAGCTGTGCATGCCGAAGGCCGGCGAGACCATCGTGGTGAGTGCGGCCAGCGGCGCGGTGGGCAGCGCGGTGGGCCAGCTCGCCAAGGTGCGCGGCTGCCGCGCCGTGGGCATCGCCGGCGGCGCCGACAAGTGCCGCTACGTGGTCGACGAGCTCGGCTTCGATGCCTGCATCGACTACAAGGCGCACCGCGATCCGAAGTCGCTCGATGCGGCGCTGGCCGAGGCGGCGCCGAACGGCATCGACGGCAACTTCGAGAACGTCGGCGGGGTGATCCTCGACGCCATCCTGCGCCGCATGAACCCGTTCGGCCGCATGGCGCTGTGCGGGATGATCAGCGGCTACGACGGGGCGCCGATCCCGCTGTCGGACCCGTCGCTGATCCTGAAGATGCGGCTGCGGCTGGAAGGCTTCATCGTCAGCGAGCACATGGAGGTGTGGCCGGAAGCGCTGAAGGAGCTCGGCACGCTGGTGGCCACGGGCAAGCTGAAGTACCGGGAGTCGATCGCACCCCGCATCGAGGATGCGCCCGAGGCGTTTCTCGGTTTGCTCAAGGGGAAGAACTTCGGCAAGCAGCTGGTCAAGTTGAACTGAGGTGCCGGCCATGGTCGCGACCCACGACGTCTTCAACCAGCCCGTGCCGCTGGTCGACTACAACCTCTACGCGACGAACCGCCCGCTGCGCGACGCCCTGGCCTTCCACCTGCCGGGCAGCGACGAGGCGCCGCGCCTCGCGCAGGGCGCACGCTGGGGCAGCAGCACCTGGCAGACGCACGCGCGCCTGGCCAACACCCACCCGCCGCGCCTGCTCAGCCACGACCGCTTCGGCCGCCGCATCGACCAGGTCGAATTCCACCCCAGCTACCACGCGCTGATGGGCGAGGCGGTGGCCGCCGGGCTGCACGGCCGCCCCTGGTCGCTGGGCCCGGGCGCGCATGTCGAACGCGCCGCGGCCTTCATGCAGTTCACCGAGCTCGAGCCCTCCATCCTCTGCCCGATCTCGATGACCTACGCGGTGACGCCCGCGCTGCGCGCCAATGCGCCCGTGTTCGACGCCTGGTTCTCGCGGCTGGCGAGCACCGCCTACGACCCGCGGCTCGTGCCCTTCACCGACAAGCCCGGCGTGACCATGGGCATGGGCATGACCGAGAAGCAGGGCGGCTCGGACGTGCGCGCCAACACCACGCGCGCGACCTTCGCCGAAGACACGCCCTGGGGCGCGCGCTTCACGCTGGTCGGCCACAAGTGGTTCTTCTCGGCGCCGATGTGCGACGCCTTTCTCGTGCTCGCGCAGGAGGAGGGCGGCCTGAGCTGCTTCTTCCTGCCGCGCGTGCTGCCCGACGGCAGACTCAACGCGATCCACGTGCAGCGCCTGAAGGACAAGCTGGGCAACCACGCCAATGCGAGCTCCGAGGTGGAGTTCCTCGGCGCCAGCGCCTGGCGCGTCGGCGAGGTCGGCCGCGGCGTGGCGCAGATCCTCGAGATGGGCACGCTGACGCGGCTGGACTGCGCGCTCGGCACCGCCGGGCTGATGCGCCAGGCGCTCAGCCTCGCGCTGAACCACACCGCGCAGCGCGAAGCCTTCGGCAAGCGCCTCGTCGAGCAGCCGCTGATGAAGAACGTGCTCGCCGACATGGCAATCGAGTCCGAGGCCGCCACCGCGCTGGCGCTGCGCCTGGCGCGAGCCATCGACCGGCAGGACGACCCCTTCGAGTCGCTGATGCGGCGCGTGCTCACGCCGGTGTCGAAGTTCTGGATCTGCAAGCGCGGCAGCGCGCTGGCGCAGGAGGCGATGGAATGCCTGGGCGGCAACGGCTACGTCGAGGAAGCGGGCGAGGGCGTGATGGCGCGCGTCTACCGCGAGATGCCGCTGAACTCGATCTGGGAGGGTGCGGGCAACATCATGGCGCTGGACCTGCTGCGCGCGCTGCGCCAGGGCGGCAAGGGCGGCTCCGTCGCCGAGGCGCTGGCCACCGAGCTGGCGCCGGCACGTGGTGCGCACCCGGCCTTCGACCGCTTCACCGACGCGCTGCCGGCGCGTTTCGACGGCGCCACCGACGAGGTCGAAGCGCGCCGCCTCGCGCAGGACGTGGCGCTCGCGGTGCAGGCGGCGCTGCTGCGCCAGCACGCACCGGACTTCGTGTTCGAGGCCTTCTGCCGCTCGCGCCTGGGCGGCGACTGGGGGCAGGCCTTCGGCACGCTCGGCGGCACGACCGCCTTCGACGCGATCATCGCGCGTGCCATGCCCACCTGAGGCGAAAGGCCCCATGCCGACCTTCATCCTCCACCACTACGCCAACTCGCCGTTCTCCGAGAAGATCCGGCTCGTGCTCGGCTTCAAGGGCATGGCCTGGCACTCGGTGCACGTGCCCAGCATGCTGCCCAAGCCCGACGTGACGGCGCTGACCGGCGGCTACCGGCGCACGCCCTTCCTGCAGCGTGGTGCCGACATCTGGTGCGACACCGCGCTGATGGCCCGCGTGATCGACCGCGCGCAGCCCGTGCCGCCGCTGTACCCGGCCGGCGTGGCGGGTGCGGCGCAGACACTGGCGCAGTGGGCCGACTTCACGCTCTTCTGGTCTGTCATCCCCTACACGCTGCAGCCGCAGGGCATCGCCCACGTGATGGCCGGCGTGCCGCCCGAGGGCCTGAAGGCGTTTGCGGCCGATCGCGCACCCTTCACTGCGGGGCTGACGCGGCAGACGCCCGCCGATGCGACCGTGGCGCTGAAGGCCTACCTGGCACGGCTGGAAGAGCAGCTCGCCGATGGCCGCATCTTCCTGTTCGGCAGCCAGGCCAGCATCGCCGACTTCTCCGTGGCCCATTGCCTGTGGTTCATCCACCTGGCCCCGCCGATGCTGCCCATCCTCGAGCCGTTCGCGAAGCTGCGCGCCTGGTATGCGCGTGTGGCCACTTTCGGGCATGGCGAGCCGACGGTCATGAAGAGCGCCGAGGCGATCGCGCTCGCGGCGGAGGCCCGATCGCACGAGCCGGTGCAGGTCGAGCCGGGGCTCGGCTTCGAGATGGGCGAGGCCATCACCGTGACGCCCACCGACTACGGCCGCGACCCGGTGGCCGGCATGCTGGTGGGCCTCACGAACGAGGAAGTGGTCATCGAGCGGCACGACGAACGCGCGGGCAACTTGCACGTTCATTTCCCGCGCATCGGATTCCAGATCAGGAAGGAAGCGAAAGCATGAAGACGTTCAAGGGCCGCACCGCGGTCATCACCGG
>CAZVLY010000080.1:7781-14240 GCA_964628175.1 uncultured Piscinibacter sp.
GGCGCCGGCGGGCTGATCTGGGAACACACGCTGAAGGACTGGGAGTGGGTGGTCGGCGTCAACCTGATGGGCGTGGCGCACGGCGTGCGCGTGTTCACGCCGATGATGGTCGAGGCCGCGCGCACCGACCCGTCCTACGAGGGACACATCGTCAACACGGCGTCGATGGCCGGGCTGCTGAACGCGCCGAACATGGGCGTCTACAACGTCACCAAGCATGCCGTGGTGGCGATGAGCGAGACGCTCTACCAGGACCTGCGCCTGGTCACCGACCAGATCGGCGCCTCGGTGCTGTGCCCCTTCTTCGTGCCCACGGGCATCCACCAGAGCCAGCGCAACCGCCCGGCCGAGATGCAGGAGTCCGACGTGCGGCCGACGAAGAGCCAGCTGATCGCGCAGGCGATGAGCGACAAGGCCGTGACCAGCGGCAAGGTCACCGCGGCGCAGGTCGGGCAGTTCGTGATGGACGCGGTGCGCGAGGGCCGTTTCTACATCTACAGCCACCCGAAGTCGCTGGCCAGCGTGCAGACGCGGCTGGAGGACATCATGCTCGGCCGCAACCCGACCGACCCGTTCGCGCTCAAGCCCGAGATCGGCGAAGGCCTGCGCCAGGCGCTGCGTGCGACGGACTGATGGCGCGACCCGACGATCCGCCGGCCACCGGCCGCAAGGAGGAGATCGAGCCCTTCTGGCTCGACTACCAGCGCACTTGCGGCGTGCAGGTGGAAGGCTTCTCGGCCGCCTCCTTCGGCCCCACGCGGGCGCTGGCCGACGAGCTGGCGCTGCTGGTGTGCAATGGCGTCAAGCGTGCCCATGCCACGCTCAAGCGCGAGTTCGAGCAGGACCTCGAACCTCTGCCCGCCCCGGGCGAGCACCTCGTGGTGCTCGACGGCGCCGGCCACCCGCGTGCCATCGTGCGCAACACGCATGTGGAGCTGCGCCACTTCAACGAGATCGACGACGAGTTCGCCTTCACGGCGGGCGAGGGCGATCTCACGCTGCAGTGGTGGCTGGTCGCGCACCGGCAGGACTGGTCGGAGCAGGCCGAGCGCGAAGGCTTCGAGATCGGCGAGACGACCGAACTGGTGCTGGAGTACTTCGAGCTCGTCTGGCCGCAGCCGGCGGCCTCAGCAGGGCAGGCGTAGCGCCTGCAGCGGCCGGCCGGTCGCCGCGTCGATCACGACGAGGCTGAGCGCGCGCGGATGCGCGGCGTCCGCCGCGGCCGAGGGGCTGAAGCTCAGGCGGATGCTCGCGCCCGTCCAGGGCGGCACCCGATGCAGTTCGCGCACCACGTGGTCGTGGGCGAGTTTCTCGCCGGCGTTCTCGCCCGCCGTCACCGCACTGCGGTGGCCGTTCTCGGTGACTGCCCAGTAGGCGGCCAGGCGCGATGGCGCACCGGGGCGCATCTGCACGGTCGCGTCGAAGCGGCGGCCATCGCCAGTGATCGCCACGTCCACCGGCGGCGATCCTGCCAGCACGGGCGGCAACGCGAGTCCGGGCCAGTCCGGCCGGTCGCGGCCCTGCACCACCACCTGCGGCGTGTAGCTGACGCGAGCGCCGTTGACGGCCTGCTGCTCGGCCTGGCGCCGCGTGAACTCGCCCGATGCGAAGCGGTCGGGCCAGCCCAGGCGGTCCCAGTAGTTGACGTGGAAGGCGAGCGCGACGACCGGCGTGTCGGATCGGATGCGCGACAGCCAGCGGTCGGCGGGCGGGCAGGAACTGCAGCCTTCGGAGGTGTAGAGCTCGATCACCGGGACGATGCTGTCGCCGCTGCGCGCACTGCAGCTCGCGCCGCGTTGCGCGAGCGCGACGGGCGCGCTGGCAAACAAGGCCGCGGCGGCCAGCCAGGGGTTCAGTCGCATGGGCATGGAAGCTCCCGGGGGTGAGTCTGCAGCTTCGTCGCGTCCGCAGCCCCGGTCTGACAGCGCGCTGTGTCACACTGCGCCGCCCTCACGACTGCCGGACCGACCCATGCCTGCCGACTCCCCGATCCCGCTGCCGGCCGTGGTCGTCGGCGGCGGCCCGGCCGGGCTGATGGCGGCGCAGGCGCTCGCCGAGGCGGGTGTGGCGGTCGAACTGTTCGACGCCATGCCCTCGGTGGGCCGCAAGTTCCTGCTCGCCGGCAAGGGGGGGCTCAACCTCACGCACAGCGAGCCGATCGAAGCCTTCCTGGGCCGCTACGGTGCGGCACGCGAGCAGGTCGCGCCCTGGCTTGGCGAGTTCGGACCGGCCGCGCTGCGTGCCTGGGCCCAAGGCCTCGGGGTCGACACCTTCGTCGGCAGCTCGGGGCGCGTCTTCCCCTGCGACCTGAAGGCCGCGCCGCTGTTGCGCGCCTGGCTGCACCGCCTGCGCGAAGCCGGTGTGAAGTTCCACATGCGCCACCGCTGGCTCGGCTGGGCGCCGGCCGGCGAAGGCGCGCACGCGCTGCGCTTCGCCGCGCCGCAGGGCGAGCTCGTCGTGCACACCCGCGCCGTGGTGCTGGCGCTGGGCGGGGCGAGCTGGGCACGGCTGGGCTCCGACGGCGCCTGGGTGCCGCTGCTGGCCGACCGGGGCGTGGACCTGGCGCCGCTGCAGCCGTCGAACTGCGGCTTCGACGTGGCCGCATGGAGCGAGCACCTGAAGAGCCGCTTCGCCGGCGCGCCGATGAAGAACGTGGCGCTGCGCTGCACGGCCCCCGATGGTCGGCACTTCGACCAGCGCGGCGAGTTCGTCGTCACGCAATCGGGCATCGAGGGCAGCCTGGTCTACGCGGCGTCGGCCCTGCTGCGCGATGCCATCTCGGCGAAGGGCCACGCCGTCGCCGAGATCGACCTGCTGCCCGAGCGCAGCGCCGAGTTCGTGCGCGACGAGGTGGCGCGCCCGCGCGGCTCGCGCTCGCTGTCCACGCACCTGAAGAGCCGGCTCGGCCTGGACGGCGTGAAGGCGGCACTGCTGCACGAACTGCTGCCGCGCGAGGTGTTCGCGAACCCGGCCGCGCTGGCCACGGCGATCAAGTCGCTGCCGGTCACGCTGGTCGCTGCGCGGCCGATCGACGAGGCGATCAGCAGTGCCGGCGGCGTGCGCTTCACGGCGCTCGACGACACCTTGATGCTGCAAGCGCTGCCGGGCGTGTTCTGCGCCGGCGAGATGCTCGACTGGGAGGCGCCGACGGGCGGCTACCTGCTCACCGCCAGCCTGGCCAGCGGCCGGGTGGCAGGGCAGGGTGCGGCGCGGCGCCTGTCGGACGCCACGCCGCCGGTCTAGCCGCGCTTGCCGCCGAACAACAGCAGCGCGCCGCCGATCACGATCGCGCCTACGCCCGCCCACATCGGCACGTTGACGTTCTGCTTCTCCTTCACGGAGAGTTCGATCGGCCCGAGCTTGGCCTGATGGGTTTCCTTGGTGAAGCTGAAGCCGCCATACATCAGGCCCAGCACGCCGGCGACGATCAGCACGACGGCAACGATGCGAACGGAGTTCATGTCGGTGGCTCCTGTGCGCTCAAGGCCGGATGGCGATCTCGTTCTTCACCATCTTCACGCCGTTGACCTTGCGCGCGATGGCCTCGGCCGTGCCCTTCTCGGTGGCGCTCTTGGCGAAGCCCGAGAGCATCACCGTGCCGTTGAGCGTCTCGACACGGATCGATGCCGCGTCCACGTCCTTGTTCTCGATGAAGCGGCTCTTGACCTGGGTGGTGATGGTCGCGTCGTCCACGTAGGCACCGACGGTTTCCTGGCCGCGCGTGACGGCGCAGCCGGTCCCCGCGAGAAGGACGAAGGCGGTCAGCGAAGCAGCGGCGAAATGTCGTGAGGTCATGGTGACTCTCCTTGGTGGTGGAACAGGGGGGAGGTGTGCCGGGGCGCGGCGGGACTACTTGTTGCGCCCCTGGTTCGGGTGATCGTCGCGGCCGCGGTCCTTGTTCTGGCCCGGCGGCTGGAAGCGCTCGCGCACCACCGGGTCACGCGGCTGGTAACGGTAGTTCTTGCCGTGCAGCTGGGGCTGCTGCTCGGCCTGCGGATAGCGTTCCTGCGGGAACTTGCGCTGGTAGATCGGCAGCGGCGCGGGCGGCGGCGGCCGCGAACGGTCGCGCCGGTCCCAGCCGTCGCGGCGCTGCTGCCAGTCGTTGCCCCAGTGTTCACCCCAGCGCGGCGGTGCCTCGGCGCGCCAGCCGCGGAAGTAGGACGGCGGGCTGCGGTAGTAGCGCACTGGAACGCGCAGCACATAGGCCGGCACGTACACGGGCTCGACCATCGACCACGGACCGTTGTACCAGCTGCTCGAGTACCAGCGGTCGCCCTCGAAGACCCAGTACAGGCCGTCGTAGAAGAAGAAGTTGGCCTGCAGGCCAGGCGCGTAGTAGACGGGGTAGTCGGGCACCCGCACCAGCCGCGGGTAGGTCGGCACGTTGATGCCGATGCTCACGCCCGGCACGTTGATGCCGACGCCCACACTCACCTGGGCCTGCACCGGCAGGGCGGTGGCCGCCCACAATGACAACGCGATGAACAGATGACGCACGATGATCTCCTCGGTTCGGTCTTCTTGATCGGCGTGCCGTCGAGTCGAGTTCCGCCGATCGGGCATCCCCCCCAGTTCTTCAAGTTACTCCGTTCCGCGAGCGCGGTCGGTTCGATAGCGCACGGACGCTGAGCAGGCTCAAGAACCAGTGCTTTCGACCGAAACACAGGTCATGAGGTGCCTTCGACTGTGTGTCCGGATGTGCCGCGGCGTCGCGGCGCTGCTGGCCGCCTCGGGGGTGTGCGCCGCCGACCTGAGTGCCACCGAGACCCGCTGGCTGCAGGGCATGTGGCCGGTGCTGGCCCATGCCCGCGCCTCGAAACTCGCGCTCGACGTCGTCGTGCAGCCGCAGCCCAGCGCCGGTGCCGCGCCGCTGGCGATGGCCTTCGTCGACGGGCGCTGCAAGCTGGTGCTGTCGATGCGCGAGAACCCCGAAGCGCAGGCCACGCTCGATCGCATCGAGCCCGAACTGCTCGACGCCGCGCTGGAACTCATGGCCGCCCACGAACTCGGCCATTGCCGCCGCTACCTGGACGGCCGCTGGTACGCGCTGCCGGCGGGTTTCACCGCCGGCGTGCCCGAGACGGTCGGGCCCGAGCTGCGTGAGGCCTGGCAGGACATGCAGGCGGCGCGCCGCGAAGAAGGCTACGGCGACCTCGTCGGCCTGGCCTGGACGCAGCGCCATCACCCGCAGCTCTACGCGCGGCTGCATGCCTGGCTGCTGGCGGAGCGCCTGCGCGAGCACGTGCCGCTCAGCCCGCACGACACGCTGGCCTGGGTGCGACGGGCCGCCGATGGCGTCGCTGCGGGCGAGGCCTCGGTCTTCTCGGCCGCGGCTTCGGTGTGGCAAGCGGGGCTCGCGGCCGACGACTGATCACCGGCGCTTCGCCGCCGGTGCAACGAAGCGTGTCGGCCCCTGTGGCACACTGCGCCGCTTTGCGATGCTGCCCCTCGCGGGCCCCAGGGACTTGAACAAGATTCTTCTGCAGATTGCGGCCGAGCTGAAGGTTCGGCCGGCCCAGGTGAACGCAGCCATCGAGCTGCTCGACGGGGGTGCCACGGTGCCCTTCATCGCCCGTTACCGCAAGGAGGCCACCGAGGGCCTGGACGACATCCAGCTGCGCGAGCTCGAGGCTCGCCTGTCGTACCTGCGCGAACTCGAAGATCGCCGCGCCGCGGTGCTCAAGAGCATCGAGGAGCAGGGCAAGCTGACGCCGGAGCTGCGTGCCGCAGTGGAAGCCGCGCCGACCAAGCAGGAGCTGGAAGACATCTACCTGCCGTACAAGCCGCGCCGCCGCACCAAGGGCATGATCGCCCGCGAGGCCGGCCTGGAGCCGCTGGCCGACAAGCTGTTCGCCGACCCCTCGCTGGACCCGCTGGCCGAAGCGCCGGCCTTCATCAACGCCGAAGGCGGCTTCGCCGATGCGCATGCGGTGCTCGACGGCGTGCGCGACCTGCTGTCGGAGCGCTGGGCCGAGGATGCCGCGCTGATCGGCAAGCTGCGCGAGTGGCTGTGGGCCGAGGGCCTGTTCAGCAGCAAGCTGCTCGACGGCAAGGACGGCACGCACCCGGATGCGGCCAAGTTCCGCGACTACTTCGACTATGCCGAGCCGATCCGCACCGTGCCCTCGCATCGCGCGCTGGCGGTGCTGCGCGGGCGCACGCAGGAGTTCCTCGATGCCAAGCTGGTGCTCGAGGAGGAAGTGGTGCCGGGGCAGCCCACGCTGGCGGAGGGCCGCATTGCCGTGCACCTGGGCTGGCGGCACTCGAAGCGCCCGGGCGACGAACTCATCCGCAAGACCATCGCCTGGACCTGGAAGGTCAAGCTCAGCCTGAGCCTGGAGCGCGACCTGTTCTCGCGACTTCGCGAGGAGGCCGAGAAGATCGCCATCAAGGTGTTCGCCGAGAACCTGCGCGACCTGCTGCTGGCCGCGCCGGCCGGCCCGCGCGTGGTGATGGGCC
>CAZVLY010000081.1:0-14139 GCA_964628175.1 uncultured Piscinibacter sp.
TGTCGGTGGCGATGTAGCCCGGGCTCACGGTGTTCACCGTCACGCCCTTGTTGGCGACTTCCTGCGCCAGCGCCATCGTGAAGCCGTGCATGCCGGCCTTGGCGGCGGAGTAGTTGGTCTGGCCGAACTGGCCCTTCTCACCGTTCACCGAGCTGATGTTGATGATGCGGCCCCAGCCCTTGTCGAGCATGCCCTCGATCACCTGCTTGGTGACGTTGAACAGGCTGGTCAGGTTGGTCTCGATCACCGCGTCCCAGTCGGCACGGCTCATCTTGCGGAACATGCCGTCGCGCGTGATGCCGGCGTTGTTGACCAGCACGTCGATCGGGCCATGTTCGGCCTTGACCTTCTCGAAGGCCGCCACGGTCGAATCCCAGTCGCCGACGTTGCCCACCGACGCGTAGAACGTGTAGCCCAGGGCCTTCTGCTCGCCGATCCACTTCACGTGGTCGCGGCTCGGGCCGCAGCCGGCGATGACCTTGAACCCGTCCTTGTGCAGGCGCTGGCACATCGAGGTACCGATGCCACCCATGCCGCCCGTCACGTACGCAATCTTCTGAGCCATTTGTCTTCTCCTGGTTGAAATCGTGTTGTGTGTCGATGGGTTCAGCGTTCGATCGTCAGCGCCACGCCCATGCCGCCGCCGATGCACAGCGAGGCGATGCCCTTCTTCGCGTTGCGGCGCTGCATCTCGTGCAGCAGTGTGACGAGGATGCGGCAGCCGGACGCGCCGATCGGGTGGCCGATGGCGATGGCGCCGCCGTTGACATTGACCTTGCTGGTGTCCCAGCCCATCTCCTGGTGCACGGCGCAGGCCTGCGCGGCGAAGGCTTCGTTGATCTCGAGCAGGTCGAGGTCGGCCGCCTTCCAGCCGGCGCGCTGCAGCGCGCGCTGGCTGGCCGGCACCGGGCCCATGCCCATGGTGGCCGGGTCGAGGCCCGCGGAAGCGTAGGACGCGATGCGGCCCAGCGGCGTCAGCCCCAGCTTGTCGGCGTTCTTCGCGCTCATCACGACCACGCCGGCGGCGCCGTCGTTCAGGCCCGAGGCGTTGGCGGCGGTGACGCTGCCGGCCTTGTCGAAGGCAGGGCGCAGGCCGGCCAGGCCCTCGGCGCTGGTCTTGCGGTTGAGGAATTCGTCGTTGGCGAAGACGATCGGGTCGCCCTTCTTCTGCGCGATCGAGAACGGCACGATCTCGTCCTTGAACTTGCCGGCGTCCTGCGCGGCGGCCGCCTTCTGCTGGCTGGCCAGCGCCAGCGCGTCCTGCGCCTCGCGCGTCACGCCGTACTTCTTGGCCACGTTCTCCGCCGTGATGCCCATGTGGTACTGGTTGTAGACGTCCCACAGGCCGTCGACGATCATCGTGTCGACCAGCTTCCAGTCGCCCATGCGCTGGCCGTTGCGCGAGTTCGGCAGCACGTGCGGCGCCAGGCTCATGTTCTCCTGGCCGCCGGCGATGACGATCTCGCTGTCGCCGTCGCGGATGGCCTGCGCGGCCAGCATGACCGCCTTCAGGCCCGAGCCGCAGACCTTGTTGATGGTCATCGCGGGCACGTGGTTGGGCAGGCCCGACTTGATGACCGACTGGCGCGCCGGGTTCTGGCCGGCGCCGGCCTGCAGCACCTGGCCGAGGATGACCTCGCCGATCTGGTCGCCCGAGAGCCTGGCGCGCTTGAGCAGTTCGGCAATCACCGCGGCGCCGAGTTCGGGCGCGGGGGTCGAGGCGAGCGTGCCGCCGAATTTGCCGACGGCGGTGCGGGCGGCGGCGACGATCACGATGTCAGTGGTCATGGGGGATGTCTCCTGCAATGGAACGGTTCGAAGTGGACGGGGCCACGGTTCGCACTGTCGCGCTTCGCCGGGGCCGCATCAAGCGATTTTGATCAGGCCTTCTGCTTCACGTAACGGCCCGGCGCGGGCTCGATGACCTTGTGGCTGCGGTTGCCGTAGCCCTTGGGCGCGGCGACCTGCTTGCCGGCATTGGACTTCAGCCAGGCGGCCCAGTCGGTCCACCAGCTGCCCGGGTGCTCCTTGGCCTTGGCGAACCACTCCTTCGCATCGGCCGGCACGGCGTTGGTGCTGCCGATCCAGTGGCTGCGCTTGCCCTTGGCCGGCGGGTTGATCACGCCGGCGATGTGGCCGGAGGCGCCCATCACGAAGCGGATCTTGCCCTTCGCGCCGCTGAGCACCTGGGTGTTCAGGTACGCACCTTCCCAGGGCACGATGTGGTCTTCGCGCGAGGCGTAGACGTAGGTCGGCGCCTTGATCGCCCCGAGGTCGAGCTTCTCGCCGCAAACCGTCAGCTTGCCCGGCTTGGCCAGGTTGTTCTCGTGGTACGTGTTGCGCAGGTACCAGCAGTACATCGGCCCGGGCAGGTTGGTGCTGTCGCTGTTCCAGTACAGCAGGTCGAACGGTGGCGGCGTCTCGCCCTTCAGGTAGTTGCCGACGACGTAGTTCCACACCAGGTCGTTCGGTCGCAGGAAGCTGAAGGTCGAGGCGAGTTCCTGACCCTTGAGCAGGCTGCCGCCGCCGGGGCTCTGGGGGCCGAGCGTCATCTCGCGCATCTGCACCATGGCCTCGTCGATGAACAGGTCCAGCACGCCGGTGTTGGAGAAGTCCAGCAGCGTGGTCAGCAGCGTCACGCTGGTGGCCGGCTGCTCGCCCCGCGCGGCGAGCACCGACAGCGCGGTGGCGAGGATCGTGCCGCCCACGCAGAAGCCCAGCGTGTCGAGTTGGTCGCTGCCGGTGATGTCCTGCACCTCGCGGATGGCGCGGATCGCCGCGTCCTCGATGTACTGGTCCCAGGTGTACTGGGCGATGCTCTCGTCGGCGTTGCGCCAGCTGATGACGAAGAGCCGGTGGCCCTGCTCGACCGTGTAGCGGATCAGCGAGTTCTCCGGCTGCAGGTCCATGATGTAGTACTTGTTGATGCACGGCGGCACGAACAGCATCGGCCGCTCGTACACCTTGGCCGTCAGCGGCTTGTACTCGATCAGCTGGAACAGTTCGTTCTCGAACACCACGGCGCCTTCGGTGGTGGCGACGTTGCGGCCCACCTCGAAGACGCTCTCGTCGGTCTGCGACAGATGGCCCTGCTGGATGTCGTTCCACAGGTGCTTGAGGCCCTGGCCGATGCTCTCGCCCTTGGTCTCGAGCGCCTTGCGCTGCGCCTCGGGGTTGAGCGCGAGGTAGTTGCTCGGCGAGGCGGCGTCGACCCATTGCTGGACGGCGAAACGGATGCGCTGCTTGGTCTTGGCGTCGCCCTCGACGGCGTCCGCCATCTCCATCAGCGTGCGCGCATTGAGCAGGTACATCTGCGCGATGTAGGCGCTGGCCGGGTTCTTGGCCCATTCCTGCGCGGCGAAGCGCTTGTCGGCGGCCTTGGATGCGGCGGCGTCGGGGTTGGCCTCGCGCAGGTTCAGGTTCCACAGCTCGGTGGCCTGCTGCAGGTAGTTGGCCTGCAGCTTCGACACCGCGGGCAGCGGCAGATTCAGACCGGACATCGACTTCCAGATCTCGCCGACGGTCGAGCCGAAGGCCTTGGCGGCATCGGCAGGGTCGGCGGGCGTGGAAGCCCCGGGTGCGGCACGGGAAGTGGCTTTCATGTAAGTCTCCTCACGGATGCTTCCGATCCGGTGAATCTGTTCTTGTTGTGTGCGTTTTTACCGCGCGAAGCTTACCACATAATGACAGTCAATTTCACCATTCGGTAAGCATCCATGTATCTTGTCGCGCTGGCCTGGGGTTACGTCGTGCTGATGATGGCCGTCGCGGAGGCCACTGCGCCGAATGGGACCGTGCTCGGTGCGGTCTTCACCCTGCTGCTCTACGGCGCGCTGCCGCTGTCCATCGTGCTGTACATCCTGGGCACGCCCTCGCGGCGGCGCCGGCGCATCGCCCAGGAGCAGGCGCAGGCCGCTTCAGTCGCGCCGCTCCAGCCAGACGGCAGCGACCATGCGGCCGGTGACGCCATCGCGCCGGAACGAAAAGAACCGTGAGGCGTCCTCGACGGTGCACCCCTCGCCGCCGCTGATCCGATTCACACCGGCCGCCTGCAGACGCTGCCGCGCCAGGCCGGCCAGGTCGGCCAACCACTTGCCCGGCGCATGCGGGCGGAAGAAGACAGCAGCCTCGTCCGACGGATCGGCACCGAAGGCCTGCAGCACGTCGGCGCCCACCTCGAAGCGGCGCGGCCCGATGCACGGGCCCAGCCAGGCCTGAACTTCGGCGGGCGCGCAGGCCGCCGCCTCGCACAAGGCCGCGACGGTCGCCTCCAGCACCCCCGCCGCGAGCCCGCGCCAGCCGGCGTGGGCGCCGGCCACGCCGCGCCCGGCGGGGGCGGCGAACAGCACCGGCAGGCAATCGGCCACCTGCACCGTGCAGGCCAGACCGGGCTCGGTGCAGACGCTGGCGTCGGCCCGCGGCAGGCGGCCGACGAGCGCCGGCGTCAGCCGCACCACGTCGCGGCCGTGCACCTGGTCCAGGTAGACCGGGGTGGCGCCGATGGCCGCCGCCAGCAGCGCCTGGTTGTGCGCCACCGCCTCGGGGTCGTCGCCGAGCCCACCGCGAATGTTCATGCCGGCGAAGCGGCCCTCGCTGAGGCCGCCCCGGCGCGTCGTCATCAGCGCGCCGACGCCGGCCGCCTGCCAGCCCGGGCGCAGCCAGTCGGGGTGCGCGGCGTTCGCGGCGTGGGTCATCGGCACTCAGGTCGCGTCCGGGCAGGCCGAAGGCTGGGTCTTCGCGAAGGCCTCGTGCGCCATGCAGGTCTCGAAGATGCGCATCACGGTGGGCACGTGGTCGAGCCGGCAGTCCATGCGCTTGGCGTTGTGGATCTGCGGCACCAGCACCACGTCGGCCAGCGTCGGCGCGTCGCCGTGGCAGAAGCGGCCGGTGGCCGGGTGCGCGGCGAGCTGCTGTTCGACGGCCTCGAGCCCGGTCTCCACCCAGTGGCGGTACCAGCGGTTCTTGTCGTCCTCCGAGACCTTCAGGTCATGAACGAGGTAGCGCAGCACGCGCAGGTTGTTCAGCGGGTGGATCTCGCAGGCGACATCCAGCGCGAGCGCGCGGATTCGCGCCCGCTCCAGCGCCGTGCCGGGCAGCAGCGGAGGTTGCGGGTGCAGTTCGTCGAGGTACTCGATGATCGCCAGCGACTGCGTGACGATGCGTTCGCCGTCCTTGAGCAACGGCACCAGCCGCGCCGGCGACAAGGCCGCATACGACTCCTTGAAGTGCTCGTTGCGCGCCAGCTGCACCGGCATGTAGTCGTAGTCCAGGCCCTTGAGGGCCAGCGCGATGCGCACGCGGTACGAAGCCGACGAGCGGAAGTAGTTGAAGAGCTGCAAGGACATGCCGTGACTCCCGTGTGTGTTCAGCCCTGCACCACCTGCACCTGCAGCGTGCCCACGCCGTCGACGCGCGCGCTCAGCGTGTCGCCCGTCACCACCGCGGCCACGCCTTCGGGCGTACCGGTGAAGATCAGGTCGCCGGGCGCCAGCGTCCAGGCCGCGGACACGTGCTCGATGATCTCGGGGATGCTCCAGATCAGCTTGCCGATGGTGCTGGATTGCCGCTTCGCGCCATTGACATCGAGCACGATCGCGGTGTCCGGCCCGACGCTGCACTGCGCCGCCGGGCGGATCGGCCCGATCGGCGCCGACTCGTCGAATCCCTTGCCGATGCACCAGGGGCGGCCCTGCTTCTTGGCCTCGCCCTGCAGGTCGCGGCGCGTCATGTCCAGCCCGACGGCGTAGCCCCAGACATGCTTCATGGCCTCGGCCGCGGCGATGTTCCTGCCGCCCTGGCCGATCGCCACCACCAGTTCGACCTCGTGGTGCAGGTCCTTCGTCAGGCTCGGATAGTGCATGCGCCCGACCTGCCCCTCGGCCACCGGCAGCACCGCGTCGGCCGGCTTCATGAAGAAGAACGGCGGTTCGCGGCCGGTGAAGCCCATCTCCTTGGCGTGCTCGACGTAGTTGCGGCCGACGCAGTAGATGCGGTGCACCGGAAACAGCGCGCCGGGCGCGCCATCGGCAACGGGCACGGCGGCGGGAGCGGGCGGCGTGACGACGAAACTCATGGGCGGGTCTCCAGGAAAGGGTCGCGAATCGGCGTCGATGATGCCACGCAGGCGGTCATAAGCCACGGCCGCACGCCCGGTGGCGGCGAAGTGCGCGCTACACTGCCGCGGCCATGTTCACCCCCCGCAGCATCAAGCACTGCCGTGCCTGCGGCGCGCCGGCGCAGTACGCCGTGCCGGCCGACGACAACCGCGAGCGGGCCACCTGCACCGCCTGCGGCACCATCCACTACGAGAACCCGCTGAACGTGGTCGGCACCGTGCCGGCCTGGGAAGACCGCGTGCTGCTGTGCCGCCGCAACATCGAGCCGCGCCACGGCTTCTGGACGCTGCCGGCCGGCTTCATGGAACTCGGCGAGAGCACCGCCCAGGGCGCGCTGCGCGAGACCATCGAGGAAGCCGGCGCGAACGTCGAGATGCTGGACCTGTTCACGGTGCTCAACGTGGTGCGTGTCGGCCAGGTCCACTTCTTCTACCGCGCGCGCATGCTCGACACCAGCCTGGCTCCCGGCCCCGAGACGATCGAGGCGCAGCTCTTCAGCGAAGCCGAGATCCCCTGGGAGCAGATCGCCTTCCGCACCGTGAAGGAAACCCTGCACCGCTACTTCGACGACCGCCGCAAGGGTCAATTCGGCATCCACTGCGCCGATATCGGTTGATCCGACCGCACGCGCCCATGACCCAGCCCCCAACGCAGGACCCCGCCGCGGCCGCCAAGGCCAACACCGTGCGCCTGCGCGAGGACCTGATCCACCCGGATCCGCTGCTCGACTGCCTGGTCGAGCTGTGCCGCCTGCACGGCCAGGCGGCCACGCGCGCCTCGCTGTCGGCGGCGCTGCCGCTGCGCGAGGGCCGGCTGACCATCGAGCTGGCCGAGCGCGCCGCCGCGCGCGCCGGCATGACGACGCGCCTGCAGCGCCTGGCGCTGGACGCGCTGGACACGGCCGCGCTGCCCGCCGTGCTGGTGCTCAAGGACAACCGCGCCTGCGTGCTGCTCGGATTCGACGCCGACGGTGCGCAGGCTCGCGTGCTGCTGCCCGAGACGGGCCAGGGTTCGGTGAACCTGTCGCGCGACGATCTCGCCGCGCGCTACACCGGCGTGGTGCTGTTCGCGCGGCCGCATTTCCGCTTCGACAGCCGCACCGAGCGTGCCGACGCGAAGTCGCGCCCGCTCGCCTCCGGCCACTGGTTCTGGGGCGCGCTGCTCGAGCAGCGCTTCGTCTACCGCGACGTGCTGTGGGCCGCGCTGCTGATCAACCTGTTCGCGCTGGCCTTCCCGATGTTCTCGATGAACGTCTACGACCGCGTGGTGCCGAACAACGCCGTCGAGACGTTGTGGGCGCTGGCCATCGGCGTGCTGCTGGTGCTCGGCGCCGACCTGTTCATGCGCCTACTGCGCAGCCGCTTCGTCGACGAGGCGAGCGCGCGTGTCGACGTGAAGATCTCCGCCACGCTGATGGAGCGCGTGCTGGGCATGCGGCTGGAGCAGCGGCCGGAATCGGTCGGCTCGTTCGCCGCCAACCTGCGCGGCTTCGAGCAGGTGCGCGACTTCATCGCCTCGGGCACCGTCACCGCGCTGATCGACCTGCCCTTCGCGCTGCTGTTCGTCATCGTGCTGGCCTGGATCTCGCCGTGGCTGGCCGTGCCGGTGGTGGTGGCCGCGCTGCTCATCCTGACGATGGGCTGGGTGCTGCAGCACCGGCTGCACGAGCTGTCGGAGTCCACCTGGCGTGCCGGCGCGCAGCGCAATGCCACGCTGGTGGAAAGCCTCACCGGCATCGAGACGATCAAGTCGCAGGGCGCCGAGAGCGTGGTGCAGGCGCGCTGGGAGCGTGCCAACGCCTTCCTCGCCGCCACCGGCGTGAAGATGCGCGGCGTCTCGTCCACGGCGATGTACCTGACCTCCTTCCTGACGCAGGCGGTGACGGTGGCCATCGTCACCATCGGCGTGTACCTGATCCACGAGCGCGAGCTGACCATGGGCGCGCTGATCGCCGCATCGATGCTCGCCGGCCGCGCGCTGGCACCGGCCGGGCAGATCGTCGGGCTGCTGATGCAGTACCAGGGCGCGCGCACGGCGATGAACAGCCTCGAGCAGATCATGGCCAAGCCGGTGGAGCGGCCGGCCGGCGACACCTTCATCCACCGCCCGCAGCTGCGCGGCGACATCGAGTTCCGCAACGTCCACTTCGCCTACCCGAACCGCAAGGATTCGGCGCTCGAGGGCATCAGCTTCAAGATCGCCGCCGGCGAGCGCGTGGCGCTGATCGGCCGCGTGGGCTCGGGCAAGTCGACCATCCAGCGCCTGATCATGGGCCTGTACCAGCCCAGCGACGGCGCCGTGCTGATCGACGGCATCGACCTGCGCCAGCTCGACCCGGCCGACGTGCGCCGCAACCTGGGCTGCGTGTCGCAGGACGTGATGCTCTTCTACGGCTCGATGCGCGAGAACATCACGCTGGGCCTGCCCTACGCCGACGACGGCGCCGTGCTCGCGGCGGCCGAGACCGCCGGCCTGGCCGAGTTCGTGAACCGCCACCCGCGCGGCTTCGACATGCCGGTGGGCGAACGCGGCGAGTCGCTGTCCGGCGGCCAGCGGCAGAGCGTCGGCCTGGCGCGCGCGCTGCTGCACAACGCGCCGATCCTGCTGCTCGACGAGCCGACCAGCGCGATGGACTTCAGTTCCGAGGCGCAGATCACCGCGCGCATGACCGCCTTCGCGCAGGACAAGACGGTGGTGCTGGTGACGCACCGCACCTCGATGCTGGCGATGGTCAACCGCGTCATCGTGGTCGACGGCGGCAAGATCGTCGCCGACGGCCCGCGCGACCGCATCATGGAAGCGCTGGCCAGCGGCCGCGTGGCGAGGGCGGCATGAAGCTCGATGCGATCGATCGCCTGACCGCCACGGCCTCGCGGCGCCTGTTCGGCCCGCCCATGCAGGAGGCCGACGCCGGCCTGCGCAGCTTCGAGGTCGAGGCCGATGCGGTGATGAGCCGCCAGCGCACCCAGCGCGCGCAGACCATCGTGCGCACCGCGGTGGGCGTGGTGGCGCTGCTGATCCTGTGGGCCTCGCTGGCGCATGTCGACGAGGTCACGCGTGGCGACGGCCGGGTGATCCCGTCGCGCCAGCTGCAGCTGGTGCAGTCGCTGGACGGCGGCGTGGTTTCCGAGATCCTCGTCAAGGAAGGCCAGGTGGTCGAGCGCGACCAGTTGCTGCTGAAGATCGACGAGACCCGCGCCACCTCCGGCGTGCGCGAGAGCGCCGCCACCGGCTTTGCGCTGCGTGCCCGCCAGGCGCGGTTGCGTGCGCTGGCCGACGGCACCAGCTTCCTGCCCCCCGCCAGCAGCGGTGACGACGAGAAGGCCATCGTCGACGGCGAGCGGCGCCTGTACGAGACGCGCCTGTCGGAGATGAACACGATGCTGGCGATCAACCGCCAGCAGCTGCAGCAGCGCGAGCAGGAGCTCGCCGAGATGCGCGCCCGCCGCGCCTCGGCCGAACGCAGCCTCGATCTCGGCCAGCAGGAGCTGGCCAAGACGCGCCCGCTGCTGGCCAGCGGCGCCGTCTCCGAGGTCGACATCCTGCGCCTCGAGCGCGACGTGGCGCGCAGCCGCGGCGAGGCCGAACAGGCCGGCGCGCAGATCGCCCGCGTGCAGGCGGCCATCGGCGAGGCGCAGCGCAAGATCCAGGAGACCGAGCTCACCTTCCGCAACGATTCGCGCAAGGAACTCGCCGAGGTGGTGGGCAAGCTCAACGCGCTGAACGAAGGCGCGGTGGCGCTGGCCGACAAGGTCGACAAGTCGCAGATCAAGAGCCCGGTGCGCGGCCGCGTGCAGCGGCTGCTCGCCAACACCGTGGGCGGCGTGATCCAGCCGGGCAAGGACATCGTCGAGATCGTGCCGCTGGACGATGCACTGGTGCTGGAGGCGCGCGTGCAGCCCAAGGACATCGCCTTCATCGCCCCGGGCCAGGCGGCCACGGTGAAGTTCAGCGCCTACGACTTCTCCATCTACGGCGGCATGGCTGCCGAGGTGGAGAACATCAGCCCCGACACCGTGGTCGACGAGCGCGGCAACGCCTTCTACCTGGTGCGCGTGCGCACCAAGGGCGCCAAGTTCAATGACAAGCTGCCGATCATCCCGGGCATGACCGCCGAGGTCGACATCCTCACCGGCAACAAGACGGTGATGGCCTACCTGCTCAAGCCGGTGCTCAAGGCCAAGGCCTACGCGCTGCGCGAACGCTGACACGCGGCGGCCGCCGGCCGCGACTTCCTCCCTCAAGTTGCCTGCCGGCGCTCCGAGAACCCGATCACGGGTGATCGCGTGAAGCGTCGTTTCGCGCCACGGGAGCCCGCCTTATCGCTGCACGGAGGCGGCGATTGGGTGATGTCCGTCACACCGCTGACATCATGAAGCGCATTTAGCGCAGCAGGCTCCGTTACGCTCCGTTGCCACTGCACTGCAGCATATGAAACAAGGCCCCGCCATGCCCGTGATCGCCCGTTCCCCCGAAGGAAAAGTCGTGTCCCTTTGGGGCACCGCCCTGATCCGCGGCGCGGATGGGCAGCTGCGCGTTCTCAAGGTGGGCGACCTGGTGCGCAAGGGCGACCAGATCCTGACGACCCAGAACGGCATCGTCCAGATCAGCAACGGCGACGACCCGACCCCGACCGCCGAAGCCAAGGCACCGGCGGACAACGATGTCGACCGCACGATCAGCGAATTGAATTCCGGCGACCGCCAGGCAGCACCGGCCGCCGGCCTGAGCGGCGGCGAAGGCGGCAGCCTGGAAGCCGCGCTGCGTGTGGACCGCATCGCCGAACCGCTGGGCTCGGGTGTGCTGCCGCGGGCGGCCGACGAAACCACCGTGCAGACTCAGTTCGAAGCCACCGGCCCCGCCGTGGCCGAGCCGGACCCGGCGCCAGGCCTGCCCGTACTGGGTGCGCCGTCAAGCGCCATCTCGGCCGCCGAAGAAGGTTCGACCACCAACCTCGGCCTGGCCGCACCCACCGGCCCGGCGGCCAACGGCGGCATCCGCGTCGATCAGGTGCCCGCGGTCGGCGAGATCCACAAGGCCGACGGCACGATCGTCACCGCCGGCACCGTGCTGACGCCGGCCGACCTGCCCGGCCTGGTCTACGTGCCGCCGGCCGACTACGACGGCGTCGCGCCGGTCGGCAACTTCAGCTACACGTTGACCGCCGACGGCCAGACGGTCACCGGTGGCACCAGCATCAACCTCGTTGCCGTCAACGACCCTCCGGTGGCCACGCCGGCCACGGTGACGGGCAGCGAGGACGGCGCGCTGCCGGTGTCGCTGGGCGGCACCGACGTGGACGGCCGCATCGTCGGCGTCACCGTCACCTCGATTCCCGCCGGCGCCACGCTGCTGCTGGCCGACGGCGTGACGCCGGTGCAGGCCGGCCAGGCGCTCACGCCGGAACAGGCGGCCACGCTGCTGTTCCGCCCGGCCGCCGACTTCTCCGGCGACCAGACCATTCTTTTCACCGTGACCGACAACGGCGGCGCCGTGTCGGCCCCCGCCGCCGTCTCGTTGACGGTCGTGGCCGTCAACGACCTGCCGGTGCCCAACGCCGGCGCGGGCGGCAGCGGCTCGGAAGACTCGCCGGTGGCCGTGCGCCTGGGTGGCACCGACGTCGACGGCAGCGTGACCGCGGTGACGGTGACCGCGCTGCCCGCCAACGGCACGCTGTACCTCGCCGACGGCGTGACGCCGGTCGTGGCCGGCACGCCGCTGACGCCGGCCCAGGCTGCGAACCTCGTGTTCGTGCCCAACCCCGACTTCAACGGCAACGTCAGCATCGGCTTCACCGTGACCGACAACGACGGCGCCACGTCGGCGCCCGCCACCGCGGTGGTGACCGTCGCCCCGGTCAACGACGCCCCGGTGGCCGGAGCCGACGGCGCCACGTTCGACGAAGACAGCGTCGCCACCGGCAACGTGCTGGGCAACGACAGCGACGTGGACGGGCCTGCGTTGTCCGTGGCCTCGTTCGTGTTCGGCGGCGTGAGCTTCCCGGCCGGCAGCACCGCCATCGTCGGCGGCGTGGGCACGCTGGTGATCAACGCCGACGGCAGCTGGAACTTCGCGCCGGCACCCCATTTCAACGGCCCGGTGCCCGCCATCCAGGTGACCACCACCGACGGCAGCCTGAGCGCCACCAGCACGCTCTCGCTGACCGTCACGCCGGTCAACGACGCGCCGCTGGCGCAGGCCGACCTCGCCTCGACACCGATCAACACGCCGGCGACGATCGCCGTGCTCGCGAACGACAGCGACGTCGAAGGCGAAACCCTCACCGTGACCGGCGCCAGCCTGGCCGACCCGTCGCAAGGCAGCGTGACCGTGAATGCCGACGGCACGCTGGCCTTCGCACCGGCGCTCAACTTCACCGGCACGGCCACGATCACGTACACCGTGAGCGATGCCTCCGGCGCCTCGTCGACGGCGACCGTCACGGTCAACGTGGGCAACAACACCGCGCCGGATGGCGCCGACGTGACCCGCAGCCTGCCCGAAGACGGCAGCTACACGCTGCAGGCCGGCGACTTCGGCTTCAGCGATGCCGACGCGGGCCAGACCCTGGCCAACGTGCGCATCGACAGCCTGCCCGCGGCTGGCGCGCTGCTGCTGAATGGTGTGCCGGTGACGGCGGGCACCGTCGTGTCGCTGGCACAACTGGTCGCCGGCGATCTGAGCTTCGCACCGGCCGCCGACGGCAACGGGGCGCCTTACGCCAGTTTCGGCTTCAGCGTGCAGGACAGCTCGGGCGGCTTCGACACGACGCCGAACACCTTCCGCTTCGACGTGACACCGGTGAACGATGCGCCGGTGGCGGCGGTCGACACGGCCGGCACCAACGAGGACACCGCGCTGACGCTCGCGCCGGCCACACTGCTGGCCAACGACGGCGACATCGACGGCGACACGCTGAGCATCGTCTCGGTGCAAGGCGCCGTGAACGGCAGCGTCGCCCTGGTCGGCGGCAATGTCGTCTTCACGCCGGCGGCCAACTACAACGGGCCAGCATCGTTCACCTACACGGTGAGCGACGGCCACGGGGGCAGTTCGACGGCCACCGTCAACCTCACCATCAATGCGGTGGGCGATGCCGCGGTGATCTCCAGCGGCACGGGCAGCGTGACCGAAGACGTCGGCGTGAGCGGCGGCAACCTCTCGACCGGCGGGACGCTGACCATCGCGGATCCGGATGCGGGCGAAGCGAGCTTCCAGGCGCAGGCGGTCAATGGCGCCTACGGCAGCTTCACGCTGGCTGCCAACGGCGTGTGGACCTATGTCGCGTCGAACGCCAACCCGGCCATCCAGGCCTTGGGCGCGGGCAGCACGCTGACCGAGACCTTCACGGTTCGCTCCGTCGACGGCACCACGTCGTCGGTCGTCGTCACAATCAACGGCAGCAACGATGCCTCCTTGATCTCGGCGGGCACGGGTTCGGTCACCGAGGACGCCGTTGTGGTCGGCGGCAACATCTCGACCGCCGGTACGCTGACGATCAGCGACGCCGACAGCGGCGAAGCCACGTTCGCGGCGCAAACCACGGCGGGCGCCTATGGCAGCTTCACGCTGGGCACCGACGGCGTGTGGACCTACACCGCAGCCAACGCCAACCCGGCGATCCAGGCGCTCGGCGCGGGTCAGACGCTCACCGAGACCTTCACGGTCCGCTCGACCGACGGCACCACCTCGACGGTCGTCGTCACGATCAATGGCACCAACGATGCAGCGGTGATCTCTGCTGGCACGGGTTCTGTCACCGAAGACGTCGGTGTGGTCGGCGGCAACCTCAGCACGGGTGGCACGCTGACGGTCACCGATGCAGATTCGGGCCAGGCCGGCTTCCAGGCTCAAGCCTCGACCGCGGGCACCTACGGCACCTTCACGCTCGGCGCCGACGGTGTCTGGACCTACACCGCGCTCAACAGCAACCCGGCCGTGCAGGCCCTCGGCGCGGGCCAGACGCTGACCGAGACCTTCACGGTCCGCTCGACCGACGGCACGACGTCAACGGTCGTCGTCA
>CAZVLY010000082.1:0-14108 GCA_964628175.1 uncultured Piscinibacter sp.
ACCGCGACCCGCGCGTCGAGCCCGAGAAGAGGGGCGCAGGGCGGGGCGGGCGAGAGAGGGACTGAGATCCGCCGCCGCCCTGGCCGTCGGGCCGTGGCTTGCTCTACCATGCGCCGGTGCATGGCCTGTGCGCCATGAACCCCGAGGTGCAGGGCCATGAAACACTGGATCGCGACATGTGCGCCCTTGGCGCTGATGCTGGTGGCCCTGGCCTGCGGGATGGCGGGCTGCAGCAGATCGCCGATGCCGCCACCGCAGACGAGTGGCGCCGAACCGCCGGCAGCGGAACCGGCGCCCGCTCCGGCAACCCCGCCGCCGCCGCCGGCAGCAGAACCCGCACCGCCACCCCCGCCGCCACCTCCTGCACCTGCACCTGCACCTGCACCTGCACCTGCAGCTGCACCTGCACCTGCACCACGGCCGCCGGCCACGGCGAACGGGGGCGGTGGCGGCGGTGCGCCCGCCGCCTGCGTGTCGCGCGAGCTGGCCGCGTTTCCCTGGCCCAGCCCGCCGGCGCCCAGCGACAGCACCCTGATCGCACCGTACCTGCTGTTCCCGGCCGGCGCCGAAGGCAAGACGCTGCTCGACGTCGCGCGGCGGCTCGAAGGCTCGATCGCCGCGGCCGGTTATCTCGAGCCCCGCTACCTGGGTGCCGCCTGCAACGGCTTCGCGGTGATGCTCGACCTCGAGCAGATCCAGCCCGACGGTGCCCGCCTGCCCGGCGCGGCCGGCTTTGCGCCGACCACCGCGGAGCCCGGCTTCACGCTGGCGGGCTACATCAAGCGCCTGTTCTACGCGCCGCCGGGCTACTACCGGCAGATCGTCTTCGTCGTGTCCGACGTCGGCATCGCCGCCACCACGCCCACGCCGACGCCGGGTGAACTGCGCGCCATCGCGAAGGACGGCAGCGCTGCGCTGCCGCCGGCCTATGGCCACGTGCCCTTCACGTGGAAGTACAAGGTGGTGGCACTGGTCTACGAGTTCCAGAAGGGCCCCGCCGACGGCGATGCGAGGCAGATCCCGCCCAGCGGGCGCCTGCGCGCGCCGCAGCACCTGAAGCAGGCCCGGCTGTACTGAATCCCGCAATCAAACCGGGGACACGGCGCCGATGAAGGTCTTTCTCTCCTACCGCCGCGCCGACAGCCAGGCCACCGCCGGGCGCATGGCGCAGTTCCTCGACGCCATCCCCGCGGTCGACGAGGTGTTCCTCGATGTCGACGGCATCTCGCCGGGCGAGAACTTCGAAAGCCGCATCCAGAACACGCTGGCGCAGGTCAGCCATGTCTTCGTGCTGATCGGGCCGCAGTGGGCCGGCCCGGCGGGCGCCGGCGGCAAGACGCGCCTGTTCGACGACGACGACATGGTGCGCCGCGAGGTGAGGCTGGCGCTGGCCAGCCGGGCGCGGCTGGTGCCGATGCTGCTCGACGACGCGCGCATGCCGCGTCCGGCCGAGCTGCCGCCCGACCTGCAGGCGCTGTCGTCGATCAACGCCTTCTCGCTGCGCACGGCGCACTTCGACGAAGACATGGACGATCTGCTCGACGTCCTGCTGGGCAACAAGCAGGGCCGCGGTTCACGCTGGCGCCAGGCGCCGCTGACGCTGGCCGGCGTGGCGTGGCGCGCGGCCGCCGGGCTCGCGGCCGGCGCCGTGGTGATGCTCGGCGCGGGCCTGGCCAACCGCTGGGCCGACAACGGCTGCTACGACCTGGCGTGCACGCTGCAGGCCGGCTTGCACATCGCCGACCCGGCCGATGCGCTGGGCCTGCTGTGGATCGTCGGTCTCGCCGTGCTCGGCGCGGGCGCCGCCGCACCCTTCGTGCTGCGCTGGTGGCGCGGCCGGCGCTGAGGCGGGCACCCCGGCCGCCGGCCGCGGCGCGGGCGTTCTGCCGACCTCAGCCGGCGTGGGCGCTGCGCAGCTCGACGCTCAGGCCACCCAGGGCGGCAGTGCCGAGCCTGAGCTGTGCGCCATGCCGCCGGGCCACCGCGCGGACGATGGCCAGCCCGAGCCCGCTGCCCTCGACCTCGCGCGATTCGCCACGCTGGAAGCGGCCGACCACACGCTCGCGCTGCTCGGGCGGGATGCCCGGGCCATCGTCGTCCACGCGCACGAGCCAGGCGCCGGCAGCGCCGGCCTGCACCGTCAGCTCGACCTGCGTTGCGCCGTACTTCAGCGCGTTGTCCAGCAGGTTGCGGATCGCGCTGCGCAGGGCCTGCGCGTCGCCTTGCAGGGGCACGGGTGCGGGCGCGTCCAGCCGGATCGTGGCGCCGCTGCGGGCGGCCAACGGCTCGGCGTCGGCCAGGGCCTGGCGCGCCACGTCGGCGAGGTCGATCGCGGCCAGTGGCGCGCCGGCGGCACCGGGCTCGGCGCGGGCCAGCGCGAGCAGCTGCTCGACGAGGTGGGCGGCGCGGTCCACGCCGGCCCGCAGGCGCGCGATGGCGGCGTCCTGCTCGGCGCCGGCGGGCGTGCCCTGCAGCAGGCCGATCTGCAGCTTCAGCGCCGTCAGCGGCGTGCGCAGCTCGTGCGCGGCATCGGCCACGAAGTGCCGCTGCGTCTCGAACGCCGCCGCCAGCCGAGAGAGCAGGCCGTTGAAGGCGCCCACCAGCGGCTGCAGCTCCTGCGGCAGGCCCGCGTCGGGCAGCGCATCCAGGCTCTCGGCGCCACGCGCTTGCGTGGCCTGCACCACGCGCTGCAGCGGCGCGAGCGACAGGCCGATGATCCACCACAGGCCCAGCGCCACCAGCGGCGCGGCCAGGGCGATGGGCAGCACGCTGCGCAGTGCCGCGGCGGTGGCCAGGCCGCGCCGCACGGCCAGCGGCTGCGCCACCTGCACCACGCGCAGCGGCGTGGCGGCGGCGAACAGGCGCCACTCTTCGCCGGCCATGCGCACCTGGCTGTAGCCGAGCACGGCGCGTGGCGGCAGGGCCTGGCTCAGGCCGCGCGGCCGGCTGGTGTACAGCGTCACGCCTTCGACCGACCAGACCTGCACCACGTAGTCGAACTCGGGGTTGGCCAGCGCGTCGCGTTCGTCGTCGCCGATGCGGCCCTGGTCGCGCAGCGACAGCGCCATCTGGCGCAGGTGGTAGTCGAACAGCTCGTCGGCCTCGGCGCGCACGCTGAAGTAGGTGGCGCCGCCCACCGCCACGGCGGTGAGGCCGGCCAGGGCGAGCAGGAAGGCGAACAGCCGCCCGCGCAGCGAGTGCAGCGCGCCGGGCATCAGGCGCTGCCGTCCTTGGCCGGGCCGGCGTAGTAGCCCAGGCCGCGCACGGTGTGCAGCAGATCGTCGCCCAGCTTCTTGCGCAGCTGGTGCATGTAGACGCTGATGGCGTTGCTCTCCAGCTCCTCTCCCCAGCCGTACAGGCGGTCTTCGAGCTGCGCGCGCGAGACGATGGCGCCGGGCCGCTCCATCAGCGCCTGCAGCAGCGCGAACTCGCGCGCCGAGAGCAGCACGGCGCGGCCCGCGCGCGTGACCTCGCGCGTGGCCGGGTCGAGCGTGAGGTCGGCCACCTGCAGCACGGTGCTGGCGCGGCCGCCCTGTCGCCGGCGCAGCGCGCGCAGGCGGGCAAGCAGCTCGTCGAGCTCGAAGGGCTTGACGAGGTAGTCGTCGGCGCCGCTGTCCAGGCCCTTGACCTTGTCGGTCAGCGTGTCGCGCGCGGTCAGCACGATCACCGGCGTGGTGTCGCCGCGGGCACGCAGCTCGCGCAGCACCGTGAGGCCGTCGCGCTGCGGCAGGCCCAGGTCGAGCAGCACGGCATCGAAGCGCTCGCTGGCCAGCACGGCATCGGCGGCGCGGCCGTCGCGCACCCAGTCGCAGGCCATGCCCTGGCGGCGCAGCGTCTCGCGCAGGCTCTCGCCGATCATCGTGTCGTCTTCCACCAGCAGCACGCGCATGGCGCCGATGATGCCAGCGCGGGCGGGCGCCGCGGTGAGGCGAAGGTGAAAGCGGCCGCGCGTCGGCTTTGTCGCAAACCCGCCATCGCCCGCGCGGCCGAAGGGCTGCGCCAAGTCCTTGATTCCACGCAGCTTCCGGCCTGGCGGCGCGGTGGCACCGATCCTGCAATGCAGCCTGCCAACCGCACGTGGAGGCCCCGCATGTCTGCATCGTTGAACGCCAAGATCGCCCAGGTCTTCGACGAGCCCGGCTGCGAGGTCAACCAGGCCAAGGACGCCAAGGCGCGCAAGGCCGGCTGCACCAAGCAGCTCACGCCGGGCGCGGCGGCCGGCGGCTGCGCCTTCGACGGCGCGAAGATCGCGCTGCAGCCCATCGTCGACGTGGCGCACCTGGTGCACGGGCCGATCGCATGCGAGGGCAACTCGTGGGACAACCGGCACAGCGCGTCCAGCGGCCCGCAGACCTACCGCACCGGCTTCACCACCGACATCAACGAGTTCGACGTCGTCTACGGCGGCGAGAAGCGGCTGTTCAAGGCGATCCGCGAGATCATCGAGAAGGTCGACCCGCCGGCGGTGTTCGTCTACCAGACCTGCGTGACGGCGATGATCGGCGACGACGTCGAGGCGGTGTGCCGCAAGGCCAGCGAGAAGTTCGGCAAGCCGGTCATCCCGGTCAATTCGCCCGGCTTCGCGGGGCCGAAGAACCTGGGCAACAAGCTCGGCGCCGAGGCGCTGCTCGACCACGTGATCGGCACCGTCGAGCCCGAACTCACGACGCCCTGCGACATCAACATCATCGGCGAGTACAACCTGTCGGGCGAGCTCTGGCAGGTCAAGCCGCTGCTCGACGCGCTGGGCGTGCGCATCGTCTCGTGCATCTCGGGCGACGGCCGCTACAACGAGATCGCCGCCAGCCACCGTGCGCGCGCCAACATGATGGTGTGCAGCAAGTCGATGATCAACGTGGCCACGCGCATGCAGCAGCGCTGGGGCATCCCGTACTTCGAAGGCTCCTTCTACGGCATCAGCGACATGAGCATGACGCTGCGCGAGATCGCGCGGCTGCTCGTCGAGCGCGGCGCACCGGCCGAACTGCAGGGCCGCACCGAGGCGCTGATCGCAGCCGAGGAAGCGCGCGCCTGGGAGCGCATCCGCGCGTACCGCGAGCGCCTGGCCGGCAAGAAGGTGCTGCTGATCACCGGCGGCGTGAAGAGCTGGTCGGTGGTGTCGGCGCTGCAGGAGGCCGGGCTCGAGGTGGTGGGCACCAGCACCAAGAAGAGCACCAAGGAAGACAAGCAGAAGATCAAGGAGATCATGGGCCTGACCTCCGAAGACAGCGCGCACATGATCGACGACATGACGCCGCGCGAGATGTACGCGATGCTGCGCGACGCCAAGGCCGACATCATGCTCAGCGGCGGGCGCAGCCAGTTCGTCGCGCTGAAGGCGCGCATGCCCTGGATGGACATCAACCAGGAACGGCACCACGCCTTCGCGGGCTACGAAGGCATGGTCACCATGGTGGCCGAGATCGACAAGGCGCTGTTCAACCCGGTGTGGCGGGAAGTGCGGTCGCCTGCGCCTTGGGATGTGGTGGATCCCTTGCGGGTGGAGGTTTGAGTCGTGGACTTCGCCTCCTCAATCTCTGCACGTCGCGACAGGCACCGCCCGCCGGGGGCTCATGCCGGGGCGGTCGGCGCTGCGCGCCGACTCCACTGCGATGCTCGCACCGGGGTCGTGCCGCAGAACTCACTCCGTTCGCTTCGCTCACTGCGTTCTGACAGCTGCGGCAAGTCAGATCACGAAGCGCGCTCACGCGCGCCGACCCCGGCGCTGCGCTTCTCGTCGCCCCAGAAATCGCCCCCAGCGGGCAGCGCCCGCCGCGAGGGCCACCTGTGGTTCTCTTCCACCGGCACACCACCGGTGGTTCAGCAAAGGCGCGCCCGGGTGGGCGCAGGCGCGCCTCTGAGGTGCCGAGAAGCGCAGGGCTCGTGGCCGCGCGCGCAGCGCGCATCGTCGTCTGACTCGTCTACGTTGTCCGAGCGCAGTGACCGCAGGTCGCGGAGCGAGTTCGGCGACGGGGCCGCGAGACCGAGCATCGCAGGGGAGTCGGCGCGCAGCGCCGACCGCCGAGGCGAAGCGCCGGAGCCCACCCGGGCGTGCCTTTGCCGCGCCAAGCCTCAGCGAACCGGCACAAGAAAGGGACTGTGAAATGGCGCTAGTCACCGAATCGAAGAAGGCCTGCGCCGTCAACCCGCTGAAGATGAGCCAGCCGCTGGGCGCGAGCTATGCGTTCATGGGGCTGGAGTCGTGCATGCCGATGATGCACGGCTCGCAGGGCTGCACCTCGTTCGGCGTGGTGCTGCTGGTGCGCCACTTCAAGGAGGCGATCCCGCTGCAGACCACGGCGATGAACGAGGTGACCACCATCCTCGGCGGCTACGACAACCTCGAGAAGGCGCTGCTCAACATCCGCAGCCGCGCCAAGCCGGCGATCATCGCGATCTGCTCCACGGGCCTGACCGAAACCAAGGGCGACGACGTCGACGGCTACATCCGCCTGGCGCGGCAGAAGCACCCCGAGCTGGCCGACACCGAGATCGTCTACGTCTCCACGCCCGACTACGTCGGCGCCTTCCAGGATGGCTGGGCGAATGCCGTGAAGATGCTGGTGTCGACGCTGCCTTCGCAAGTCGTCGAGAAGCGTCCGCGCCAGGTCAACGTGCTGCCGGGCTGCCACCTGACGCCGGGCGATCTGGAAGAGCTGCGCGACATCATCGAATCCTTCGGCCTGCACCCGGTGTTCGTGCCCGACGTGTCGGGCTCGCTCGACGGCCACATCCCGGAGCAGTGGCTGGGCACCACCATCGGCGGCACGCCGCTGGCCGAGTTGCGCACGCTCGGCGCCGCCGCGCACACGCTGGCCCTCGGCGAGCAGATGCGGCCGGCCGCGCAAGCCCTGGCCGATCGCTGCGGCGTGCCCTTCACGCTGTTCGATCGCCTCACCGGCCTGAGCGCCAGCGATGCCTTCGTGAAGACACTCGCCGAGCTGTCCGGCCAGCCGGTGCCCGCCAAGCTGCGCCGCCAGCGCGGCCAGCTGGTCGACGCGATGCTCGATGGCCACTTCCACCTCGGCAACGTCAAGGTGGCCATCGCCGCCGAACCCGACCTGCTGTGGTCCACCGGCATGTTCCTCGCCGAGATGGGCATGGAACTCGGCGTGTGCGTGACCACCACCTCGTCGCCGCTGCTCGAGAAGCTGCCGACCAGCGAGGTGCTGATCGGCGACCTGGAAGACTTCGAGCGCAGCGCTGCTGCGGCGGGCTGCGACGTGCTGATGACGCATTCGCATGGGCGACAAGCTGCCGAACGGCTGGCCAAGCCGCTGTTCCGCATCGGCATCCCGATGTTCGACCGTGTCGGCAATGCGCACATCTGCCACGTCGGTTACCGCGGCACGCGCAACCTCGTCTACGCGGTGGGCAACCTGATGATCGAGCAGATCGCCCACCACGGCCCGCAGGACTGGCCGCTGCCGGCGGCCTCGCGCGTGGCCGCCGTGGCCCACGTACCAGCGCGCATCGAGCGGCTGCCCAAGCCGGGCGACCAGCTCGCGCCGGCCAGCGCCTGAACCCTTGTTGAACCTTCACCTGGAGCGCCCATGAAGATCGCCTTTGCCACCCAGGACCAGCAGCGCGTCGACGCGCACTTCGGCTGGGCCAAGCACCTCGCGGTGTACGAGATCTCGCCCACGGGCTACGGCTTCGTGCAGGACTTCGGCTTCGGCGAAGACCTCGCCGAAGACGGCAACGAGGACAAGCTCGCGCCCAAGCTCGACGCCATCAAGGACTGCGCCATCGTCTACGTGGCCGCCATCGGCGGCTCGGCGGCGGCGCGCGTGGTGGCCAGCAAGATCCACCCGATCAAGGTGACGCAGCCCGAGCCCATCCTCGAGATCCTCGACAAGCTGCAGGGCGTGCTCCAGGGCACGCCGCCGCCCTGGCTGCGCAAGGCGCTGCTCAAGGACCAGCCGCGCGAACTCGACTTCGACAGCGACGAAGAGGTGAAGGCATGAGCGCGGACAGCGTGGTGGACGCCACCGACGACGCGGCGCTGCTCGACGATGCCTTCGTGCGCGAGCTGATCAAGCAGATCCGCGCCCAGGACACGCACGGCACCTGGGAAGGCAAGAGCGACCTGAAGCTGCTCGAGCCCTACATCCTCAGCGCCGAGCAGCGCCGCGCGCTGCCGTTGATGGGTGACCCGGACCCCGACACGCTGTGGCGCCTCGACCTGTTCCACAACGCCATCGGCCTGGCGATCGAGCGCGCGACGAAGTGCATGGTCTCGCCGATGACGAAGATGAGCCACGAGGGCTTCGGCCGCACGGTGCTGACCACCGGCCGGCTGATCGTGGTGAACCGCCACCTGCGCGACGTGCATCGCTTCGGCTTCCCCAGCCTGGCCAAGCTGGCCGAGGCCGGCAACAAGTACGTGGCCGAAGGTGTGGCCATGATCGAGAAGTACCCGGAGGTCGCCCACTATGGATGACATCGAAACCCTGAAGGCCGAGCTGAAGAAGCTCAACGCCCGCGCCACGCAGGCGAAGATGGACCTGCACGACCTCAGCGAGGAACTGCCGACGAACTGGGAGCGCATCCCCGAGGTCGCGAAGGCGGCGCACGACGCGCACGTGGCGCTGATGGCGGCGCGCAAGCGGCTGGCGGAGGTGGCGTCATGAGCCAGTTCGTCGTCACGCTGCCGTCGGGCGCGAGCTGGACGCCGACCTTCGTGCAGTCGATCAACGAGGAGAAGTGCATCGGCTGCGGCCGCTGCTTCCGCGTGTGCCCGCGCGGCGTGCTCGAGCTCGTCGGCCTGAACGACGAGGGCGAGCGCATCGCCGTCGACCCCGATGGCGACGAGGAAGAGGAGTACGAGAAGAAGGTCATGACCATCGCGCACGGCGAGCTGTGCATCGGCTGCACCGCCTGCTCGAAGATCTGCCCGAAGAAGTGCTACACGCACGCGGCGGCCGCGGTGTGAACACGGTGGCGATGGCCCGCGCCGACGAGGTCACCGACCTCGTGGCGCTGCTGCTCGACCACGCCGATGCCGCGGCCGGCACGCGCGAGGAGATCGAAGCGGTGGCCGAGCGCGTGGCCGTCGCCTGCCTGGGCGACAACCACCTCTGGCAGGACCTGCGCTTCGCCTCGCGCGCCGAGCTCTCGGCGCTGATGACGCGCTGGTTCCCCGCCCTGGTGGCGAAGAACCACGCCGACATGAAGTGGAAGAAGTTCCTCTACAAGCAGCTGTGCGAGCGCGAGGAGCTGTTCATCTGCAAGGCGCCGAGCTGCGCCGTCTGCGTCGACCGGCCGGTCTGCTTCGGGCCCGAAGACTGAGCAGGCCCTAGGCCGGCACGCCGAGCTGCACCGAGCCCGAGATGTGGCCGAGGCACCAGAGCGCGAGAAAGCGCTGCAGCTCCAGCCGGTCGAAGTGGTCGGTGGTGACGATCTCGTCGACGAGGTAGTCGAACTCCTCGCACTCGGCCGCGTGGTCCTCGAGGTCGGGGTGCTCGCGCTCGGCCAGCAGGGCCGCTTCGGCCTCGAAGTGCGCGCGCGCCAGGCTGCGCAGCTGCTCGAAGGCCTGGTCGAACTGCCGGTCGGCGTCTTCGCCGCCGGTGCACAGGTCGGCCAGCCGATTGCACTGGCTCAGCAGCGCCTGGTGCTGGGCATCGATGGCTTCGTGGCCGACGCTGAAGTTCGGCTCCCAGGGCACGCGGGTCGGCATGGTCGGTGGATCTCCGTAGCGGTGGGGCTCAGAAGCCGAGCGACTCGACCACGGCGACGAGGTCGGCGAAGCTGGCCGCCTTGAGCTTGTGTTCGAGCGCCAGCTTGTCCAGGCCCTCGCACTCGAAGCGGGTCAGGCTGACCTCCAGCGGCAGCTCGCGGATCTCCATCGGCGACATGTAGCCGATGTGGCAGATGTGCGCGAGGCACTGGCGCTCCGGCTCGCTGAGCTCCAGGCCGTGGTAGCGCATCAGCTCGAGGTAACGCTCGGCCGTGCGGTTGATCTTGCCGCTGATCTCCATCGTGTTCTTCTGGCCGGAGGTCAGGATGGCCAGCGGCGGGCCGAAGAAGATCGGCGTCTTGCCGACGTTGCGCGTCTGCTCCTCGCGCGTCAGCGCCGGGGCGACCCAGGTCGGGTCGCCGCGCTCCGGCTTGGCGTGATCAGGGGCGTCGGACATCAGTGCTGCGGGATCGCGTGGGTCTTCTCGAACGCCGCATCCTTGAAGCCGCGCGGCAGTTGCGGCGGCGTCTCCGGCTGCAGCTGGATGAAGCCCTTGTTGCGCGCGCCGTCCTGCACGTTGTGCGGGTTGTGGCATTCGGTGCAGGTGAACCAGCGCTTCTTGCCCGTGCTGGTGAAGTCGCCGATGCGCTTGCCGTGGATGCCGTCGCGCCAGTCGCGCAGCTTGTCGCCGTGGCACTTGCCGCACAGCAGCTGCGACTGGTCGATGCTGATCGGGTCGCCGTAGTGGTCGACCAGCATGTTGCGCTTGGTGTTGTGGTGGCAATCCAGGCACCAGACGCGGCCGCGGCCGTGCTGCAGGTTCTTGGCGTCGGGCAGCAGCGCTTCCATGGTCGGGATCGGCACCGGCCGGTTGGTTTTCGGGAAGCCCACGGGGTAGGTGCCGTTGTGGCAGGCCGTGCCGCACTGCGCCAGCAGGTTCAGCTTCTCGGAGCGCGGCTTCACGACGGCCAGGCCGTCGGGGATGGACTCCATCTGCGGCATCTTGCCCATCGGCACCGTGCCCTCGTAGGGGTTGGCGTACCAGAGCGCCGCGCCGGTCGTCGGCGAGCACTTCACGTTGGGCAGGCCCGGCTTCAGTTCGCGCTGGGTGATTTCCGTGGCGCCCTTGCGGCTCTCGAAGCAGATCACCTCGGCCGGTGCGGACGCAGCGGCGTCGGCCGGTGCCGCGGCTGCGCCGCCGGCGGGCTGGGTCTGGGCGAAGACGGACAGGAGGGCGGCGCCGCACAGGGCCAGCACCGCCGCGGGAACAACGATTCGCTTCATGGTGATCACCTCAGTGCACCGCGGTGGCCGGGGTGGCCGCGGCGGCGCCGCCGAACCGGACTTCGCCCAGCAGGATGCCGATGGCGCCCTTGAGCAGGATGGTCAGGATGAAGAAGCCGAAGGCCCAGATGCCCGCCGTCATCAGCCATTCGACGAAGGTCGGGTAGTACTCGGTGACTTCGCCGATCGGCGAGGGGATGAAGCCGGGGACGATCAGGCCCATGCCCTTCTCGATCCAGATGCCGACGAAGGCCATCGCGCAGGGGATGGGCAGCAGCTTCATGTCGTTGCGGAACTTCGGCGTCATGAACAGCGCGAAGGCGCCGACCATCAGCACGACGGAGCTCCAGAACCAGGGCACCAGCGCCGTCAGGCCGTGCAGGCCGAACATCAGGTAGTACAGGCTGTTGGCATGCTCGGTGCGGGCGTACAGCTCGATGACGATCTCCGACAGCGTCAGGAAGATCGCCAGCCCCAGGCACCAGATCACGATGGTCGTGAGCAGCTTGATCGCGCTGTCCTCGATCCACATCTTGGTGTTGTTGCGGATGATCAGGAAGGCGATGATGATCAGCGCCGGGCCGGCCGCGAAGGCGGTGGTGATGAAGCGGATCGGCATCATGCTGTGGAACCACATCGGGCGTGCCGGGTTCACCGCGATCAGGAAGGCCGTGACGGTGTGGATCGACAGCGCCCACACGATCGAGATGTAGACCAGCGGCATGAAGATCTTCTGGTTCACCGGCTTGCCGGTGTACTTCGAGTACAGGTACCAGAAGCCGACGACGAAGTTCAGGAACAGGTAGCCGTTGAGCACCAGCACGTCCCAGCCCAGCATCGACGAGAAGCTGTAGATGCCCCAGGGCGGGACCATGTGCCACAGGCGGTCGGGCCGGCCCATGTGGGCGAACACGAACACCATCACCATGATCACCGCCGAGATGGCCAGCATCTCGCCCAGCACGGTGACCTTGTGCATGCCCTCGTGGTGGTACACGTAGGCCGGGAAGACGATGGTCACCGCCCCCGCCGCCACGCCGACCAGGAACACCAGGTTGGCCAGGTACAGGCCGTCGTGGATCTGGCTGGTCATGCCGGTGACGATCAGGCCCTCGGTGTTCTGCAGGTAGAACACGTAGAGCATGCCCAGGATCAGCGCCGCCAGCGTGCCCATCCAGGCATAGAACTTGGTGCCGCCCTTGAGCACGTAGCGCACATAGTCGAAGACGAATCTTGCGAGCATGTTCGTCTCCTCAGTCGTAGAAGTAGAAGAACTTCGGGAAGGTGTTCAGCTCGGCCTTGAGCCGGAACACGTTCTTGCGCGCGAGGATCTTGCTGACCTCGCTCTCGGGGTCGAGCAGGTTGCCGAACTTGCGCGCGCCGACCGGGCAGACCTCGACGCAGGCCGGGTAGCGGCCGTGGCGGGTGCGCTGCAGGCACCAGTGGCACTTCTCGACGACGCCGCGCATGCGCGGGCGGTTGCCCAGGTAGTGCGTCACCGGGTTCATGTCCTTCGCGGGAAGGACCGGCGTGGTGAGGTTGAAGCGGCGCGCCCAGTAAGGGCAGGCGCCCATGCACATCTTGCAGCCGATGCACCAGTTGTAGTCGATGACCACCGGGCCGTCGCCTTCGCGGTAGGTCGTGCGCACCGGGCACACCTTCACGCAGGGCGGCTTCTCGCACTGCATGCAGGCGATCGGCATGTAGGTGGCGTCCTTTTCCGGCACCGCCTCGGGCGTGTATTGGTATTGCCCTTCGAGCACCTGGCCGGCCGGGCTGTAGGCATTGCCGCCGACCTGGATGCCCAGACCCTCGGGATAACCCTGATTCATCTTGTCGGCGGTGAACTCGCCGCGCTCCATGCGCAGCACCTGGATCCACTCGATCCGCTCGCCGGGGCGCGCGCCGCGCGACTGGTTGTTCTCCTCGACGCAGGCCTTCACGCAGCGCCGGCAGCCGATGCATTTGCGGATATTCAGGGCATAACCCATCAATACCCCTGGCTGCGCCTCGGTAATATCGACGGAAACCTTCTTGTTATATTCGCCTGAATATCGCTTCTCGAGCCGAAGACGCGCTTCCGACTTTTCCTCCGGCGTCATCAGGCGATAATTTTTCTGAAAATGTTCGGCCCATTCGACCGCCGCCTTCGCCTCGCCGGGGGCCATCAGGGCGGCCGTACCCATCAGCGACGACACGCTCAGCATGCCGCCCGAGCGCAGCACGTCCCGGCGTGAGCGCTTGGGCACGGCCTGGGACGGATCGCCCGACGCAGGCGCGGCTGGCGCCGCGCAGGCGGGCGGATTTTCTTTGGTGGTCACGGTGATACTCCAATACGGGGAATGGCTCACCCGCAAATGCTCGGATTCCGACAGATTCGATCGCGAGTGTGGTGTGACGCGAGTTGAGCGTCGTTGATCGCGGTCAAAACGGTTGATGGCCCGTTTTGTGTCGGGTCAACCCGGCGGGGAAAGGGGCACGTTCGACGATTCGAAGGGTTTCTGATCTGGATCAGAAGCTCGCCCCGAGACATGCAGCATCCTGCGCGTCCCGTCAGCCAATAGATGCAGCAAAGTGCAGCTGACGCCATCCACCCAGGAGCGAGACCCATGAGCGAGACGATCGAGACCCTGACCGAAGTGCCCGAATCCGTGAGCAGCGAGAAGTTCGTCGAGGTGAAGTACGACGATTCGATTCCGAACAACGTCGACCTGGCCTCCGACAAGCAGCTGCAGCGTGCGCTGGAGAGCTGGCACCCCGGCTACCTCGACTGGTGGAAGGACATGGGGCCCGATGGCTTCCAGGACGCCGAGGTCTACCTGCGCACCGCGGTCGGCGTCGACCCGGCGGGCTGGGCCAAGTTCGGCTACGTGAAGATGCCGCAGTACCGCTGGGGCATCCTGCTGGCGCCCAAGGTCGAGGGCCGCACCATCCCCTGCGGCCGCCACAAGGGCGAGCCGGTGTGGCAGGAGGTGCCGGGCGAGTACCGCTCGCTGCTGCGCCGCCTGATCGTCATCCAGGCCGACACCGAGCCGGCCTCGGTCGAGCAGCAGCGCTACCTCGGCAAGACGGCGCCGAGCCTGTACGACATGCGCAACCTGTTCCAGGTGAACGTCGAGGAAGGCCGCCACCTGTGGGCGATGGT